>CAIVSQ010000265.1 GCA_903908605.1 uncultured Anaerolineae bacterium | reverse complement strand
GCCAAATTCAGCCTTGAACTTGATATTATCGATCTTCGCGTCGCCCGCTGAGACAACCAGCAGGCAGCCGGAATCTGTTTTTAATGATATGGTTTTGGCAATACGGGCAGGGATCACGTTTAGAGCCTGCGCGGCGAGTTCGACGGTTGCGCTGGAGTATTCAAACTCCATGACATTGTCTTGCATGCCAAATTGCTTGAAATATTCTTTTACCGCTTCGACAGTCATAAGCAGATTTCTCGATTGGGTTGGTGGGGTGGTGTTATTTTAATCGGCAGCCAGCGGTACTTCTGCTGAAAAAACCGGTAGTGAATTGTTGGCGGGGGTGTAGGATGTGCCAGGTTCCCGGCGGTCAAAGTTGAAACGCTTAAAAATATCGTCAAATTCGCGCACGATTTCTTCACGGCTGAAACCCATCTCTTCGTAATGGTAGACATGATCGCTCTGGTAAGAGTGTGTTTCTTCAATTGCATCCTGGATGATTTTTTCGAGACCAGGACCCTGGGTATACCCGAAGCGGACGTAAAAATCGCGAATCAACTCACCCGGTTGGCGGATTAACTCATCGTAGTTGACTACCATGTTGGCAGGTGAGGGGTTTTGATCAATCACCTGTAATGGGTGGTGATACCAATATTTTGTGAGTGCCAGGACCTGGTCGCGGTATAAATATTTTTTTCCGGGTTCGCTGAAGACGTTCCAGGCGTAACTTAACCAGGAGATGGTGGAAGGCAGCATATCAAGTGGGTTGCGCACCAAGTAGAGAATGCGCGCGTCTGGGAAGGTTTCCATCAGCGCTTCAATTTTAGCGCTCGATGCAGGGCTTTTGGAGACAAAGTGGCGCACGCCAGTTTTAGAAGTGGCGTACATATGGCGTTGGATGCAAGCGCGGTAGAATTCCATGACACGCTTTTTCTCTGCAGCGGGCAGAGCGTCATCGAAAAATTGATAAGGCGGAAGATCATCCAGGAAGGGAAACATGAAACTGACAAAAAAGGTCGACCAGGCGTGCAACAGGATATTTTCATCCTCTTCTGGTTCAAACAGGCTAATTTTGTGAATGCGTACCTGACCAAGCGAACGCTTGTCGAAGTTTTTTAACCTTGTCACCAACGGGCTGCCAAAGAGACGATCAACTTTTGCCAGGCCCCAAAACAGTTTGCGCTGAGTGATGGAGGGCATCAGGAAAATATCCCAGGTCCGCAGGCTGGTAAACATGGCTGAGTCACGGGAAAGCAGGCGGTGTAAGAAGGTGGACCCACTGCGGAAATTGCCCAGGATGAAGAGTGGTTTTTCAACCGGATGCTGCCGGTAGGCAGGGAAGAATATGTCATCGAGGAACAGGCATAACCAGGTGAACAGACTCCACGCCGGCCAGACTGTGTAAAAAATCAGCAGGAAGATGATACGCTTGCGGGTAAGTTTGCCGTAGGTATTTTGGGATTTGAAAAAAGACCTGATTGTCATGCGCCAGAACAGGCTGAAATTGTAAGTCATGCTTACGTTCGATCCTTAAAAAAGATATAACTGGCGCAATACTATTGGGAAGTCAGGTCACCAGCGACCTGACTTCCATTTTACCAGAACACTTTCTGGCAGGTTAAGGTGCGTCCCCAGGGGGATTAGATTTTTATCCTGGCCCCGTCACTGCGCATTGATTCTTGTGCAGAGAACATGGCCCGGCTGACGCCTACCAGGTCCTCGTAAGGAATGGGGGCCGTGCCGGTTTGCAGGCTGTTTACCAGGACTTGCATTTCGGCCTGGTGACCCTTGTCTTGCTTGAAACCGGGTTTGATCAGCTTGCGGTTGCCGTTTTCAACCATTTCCAGGCTGCGGTAGTCGTCCAGCACAGCCACACGCCCGCCGCAGAAGACCTCGACGCGTTCCTTACCAAACGATTTATCGCCACTGGCCAGGTAATCCACCACACCGATGGAGCCGTCGCTAAAGGTATAGGTCATGCTGACGTTATCCTGGTTGTATTTGCCTTTGTCCGGCAGGGCCTGGGCTGAGACTGTCACGGGCGTTGACCCAGCCAGCATGGAGAGGAAATCGACAAAGTGGCAGCCCTCGCCGATGATGCGCCCGCCTTGTTCTGGGTCGTGCGTCCAATGGTTGAGAGGAATGTAGCCTGCGTTCACGCGGTAATGTGCGTGCAGTGGCTCGGCCCGGTTGGCGAGGAATTTCTTCAATGCCTGTGCCAGGGGTGCGAAGCGACGGTTGAAACCCACCATCAACAGGCCGTTATTTGGTTGGGAGAGTTGTGTGATGATACGCTCCAGTTGGTCGGGTGTGACCGCCAGAGGTTTTTCGACGAAAACGTGTTTGCCTGCCTGCAGGGCCTGGATGACCAGATCGGCGTGGGTGTTGTGGCGGGTGAGGATGGCGATGGTGTTGATCTGTGGATCTTCGATTACCTGCCGGTCCTCAGAACAAGCGTAGGCGAATCCAAATTTTTTGGCGGAGTGTTGGGCATGCATGCCACTGGCGGATGCGATACCGAGCAGATCAAAGCCACTGACTTTTTTGATGGCTGGCAGCAGGGTGGCGTTGGCGAACAAACCCGCTCCCAACATGCCAAGCTGCACCCCGGCCGGGGCTGCCGGGCTGGTTCTGGGGAAATGGATAACCCTGGTAGGTTCGGTTTGTCCCTGCGGGTATTTCAGCAGCACTCCCAGGAAAGACAGCTTGCTCTTGCCGGTAATTACTTCGTAGGCCTCGGCAGCCTGCTCAATGGGGTATCGCTGCGTGATAAGCGGTTGCACTAATAATTTGCCGCTCTCCAGCAGATCGACGATGGTTTGAAAATTCCGGCCTTCCGTCCAGCGAACAAACCCAATGGGATAGTCACGGCCTTTTTCCTCATAGGAGGGGTCGTACCGACCGGGACCGTAGGAACGTGAATTGACAAAGGTAAGTTCTTTTTCGAAATACACTTTTCGCGGAATGGTTAAACCGACCGCGCCAGTTGCCACTACGCGGGCTTTGTCGCGGGCGATGGCTCCTGCCAGTTCGACTGGGTCATTTGAGCCGGTATCGGCGCAGATGATCACGCTGTCGAAGCCGTGGTTGGTGGTGAAGGCCAGCCCGGCATTGACGGCATCTGGGCGAGCCACAGCGCTGATACCGAATTTTTTGGCCAGTTCAACCCGCTCTGGGTTGGTATCGATCCCGAAAACACGGCAGCCAGCCGCTGCCGCAATTTGAATGGTTAACAACCCCAAAAGCCCCAGGCCGATGACTGCCACACGTTCATTAACCTGTGGTTCAGCCAGCCTGAAGCCGTGCAGGGCGATTGCGCCCAGGGTGGTGAAGGCTGCGGATTCAAAATCGACCGAATCGGGCAGGGGTGTCAGCAGGCTGCGCGGAACCAGGTTGTACTCGGCATGTACGGCGTACCCGCCGCCAGCGCAGGCAACGCGCTGCCCAATCGTAAAGCCCTCCATACCATCTCCCAGCGCCAGGATGGTGCCGGCGGAGGAATACCCGAGTGACATGGGCGAATCCAGCCGGTTGAAGGTTGCTTCGAGGGTGGCAATGATTCCTTCCCGGCGCATCTTATCCATCACCTGTCGTACCAGGTCGGGTCGGGAGCGTGCTTTGCCGACCAGCGATTTCTCGCCAAATTCGACCAGCATGCGCTCGGTTCCAGCCGAGACCAATGAAGCGGCCACCTGGACCAATGCCTGCCCGCTTTGCGGGGTGGGGATGGGGACATCTGTGACAGTTGTTTTACCATCACGCATATTTTGTAGGACTTGTTTCATGTTTTTTCCTGAAAGGCGCGAGTTATTTTGCCAGTATACCGCAGAAAGCGATTGCTTTTCCGGGCTAATAAGAGCCAACCGATGGGTCGATCTCAACGGCGAAGGCGTCAATGCCGCCCGCCAGGCTGCTGACATTTGTCCAGCCGTTTTGCATCATCCAGTTGGCGACACTGGCAGAGCGAACGCCGTGATGGCATATCACTACAATCTCAGTTGCCGCAGTTCGCAGTTCGGCCGGAAACGCCTCCAACAGGTCTTGTGAGATGATGCTCATTGGGAGATGATGGACGCGCTTATCGGTGAAATGCGCATAGTTTAATTCCCAGTTTTCTCTGACATCCAGGATAACGAAATCAGTATTTCCGCGCAGTTTTTCATCGATATCCGAGGCCGAAATTTCACGTAATAAATTATTCATCAGGTTATTCCGCTTCAGTGGTTGGAATAAATTGTGTCTTTGGGTTAAGCGCGCCAGAAACCACGGCGCACCGGGCGAACGTCTTCTGAAGTGACAAATGCTTCAGCGTCTTTTTCATGGACCAGTGTTTCCACGTGAGGAACATCCTTGCGCAGCACACTGACGGACAGCACGCTGACCATGCCATCTTTGCCGCGCGCTGATATCTCGGTGACGCCGAAGCCCTCATTTCTGAGTACCTGTGCCAGGGCAACGCCCAGGCGTGAACTGATGATCCACAGGTGAATATGCCCAATGGCCAGGCGTTCTTCAATTAGCATGCCGATCACGTTGCCAGTGGCAAAACCAGCGCCGTACCCAATCAGGTTGAGCGGATTATTGAGCTGGCTAAGGACCGACTTGATGGCGATGATATAGATAATCGATTGGCAGAAACCCAGGGCCCAGGCAATGCCTTTGCGCCCGCGCATAACAAAGAGAACGCGCAGGGTGTCCATGCTCATATCGGTCACGCGTAGTGCAAAAATACTGAGCGCTCCTAACCAGGCAGCGGGCGATAGTATAAAGTCCATCTTGGCTCTCCTTGAGATTGGTTTGAGGTGTTCAGCGGGCGTTGGGCTAACAACCGGGATAAAAAAAGGTTGAAGGTCGCATGCAGCCGCCTTCAACCTTTTATATCACTTTTTGCAGCTTTTTACTTCATAGCGGGCAGGTAGAGCCGCTCGGCGTATTCCTTTAACATGCGCCGGGTGCTAAACTGCGGGGTAATGGTACGCATGGATTCCTTGACGCGCTGCAACCATTTGTGTGGAATATCGTTGGCATCGCGTTCGGAGTAGTAAAGCGGGATGATTTCCTTCTCGAGCGTCTGATACAGGCTTTCTGCATCGGCTGTGTCTTGAACTTCTTCATTCAAGTCAGCATCCGGCCCGATGGCCCAGCCATTAGCACCGTTGTAGGCCTCGCGCCACCAGCCATCCAGAACCGAGAAGTTGAGCGCGCCGTTTAGGGCTGCCTTCATGCCGGAGGTACCACTTGCTTCGTTGGGGCGGCGTGGGGTATTCATCCAGACATCCACACCCTGCACCAGGTAACGTGCCAGGTTCATGTCGTAATCTTCCAAGAAAACGATGCGCCCACCGTTTTCGGCGCGCTTGACGGCGCGGTACACTTCCTGGATTAGCATCTTGCCAGGTTCATCAGCCGGGTGTGATTTGCCGGCGAAGATGATTTGCACCGGTCGGTTGGGCTGATTGATGATTTCCAACAAGCGCTCAAATTCGCTGGTCACCAGGCTGGCGCGTTTGTAGGTGGCGAAGCGACGGGCAAAGCCGATTGTCAATACATAGGGGTCGAGCATGACACCGCTGGCGATGACTTGCACCGGGTGGAAGCCGCCATTGATCCAGCGTTGGCGGGCTCGTTCCTGGATATAGAAGGATAGCTTGCGCTTGAGATGGTTGCGGACAGCCCAGAGTTCACTGTCCTGGATGTTTTCCATCTTTTCCCACATATCCATGTCATCGAGACGTTCCAACCAATCGTGGCCAAAGTGTTTTTCATACAGCACGCGTACGCGCCGGGCCATCCAGGTGGCAGTGTGAACGCCGTTGGTAACGAATGTAATCGGCACCTCTTCCACGGGCAGTTCGGGCCAGAGTTCGTTCCACATCTGGCGGCTGACCGTGCCGTGCAGTTCAGAAACGGCGTTACGGCCGTTTGAGTATTTGAGGGCCAGGACTGGCATGGAGAAGGTTTCGCCCCAGTTCTGGTGGTGCATGGCCAGGTTCATAAAGTCATCACGGGTGATGCCCAGTTGGGGCCACAGGCTGGCAAGGTATTTGTCGATCAGCCAGAGTGGGAATTCGTCATTGCCGGCGGGAACGGGGGTGTGGGTGGTAAATACGTTGTTGGCTTTGGACTGAGCCAGGGCTTCTTCAAAGGATTGCCCTGCCAACACCATTTCGCGTGCACGTTCCAGCGTCATGAAGGCGGCGTGACCTTCGTTCATGTGCCAGGCGGTAGGAGTAAAGCCAAGTGCGCGCAGGGCACGCACACCGCCAACACCCAGGATGACTTCTTGCATGATGCGCAGATTGATATCTGACCAGTACAGACGGGTGGTCAGTTGACGAACATATGGATTGTTGGAATCCATGTTGGTGTCCATCAGGTAGAGCGGTGTACGACCAATGCGTACTTCCCAAATGCGCACATTCACCGGGCCATCGGGGAAGTCTACCTGGATGGTCAGTTCACTGCCATCTTTATTTAATACCAGGTTGAGCGGCAAGTTGGAGAAGTCAAGCGGGTTGTTGATGGCTTCCTGCCAGCCATCTTCGCTGATGCGCTGAGAAAAATAACCTTCAGTGTAGAGCAGACCAATACCAACCAGCGGCAGGCCAATATCGGAGGTTTCTTTCAGATGGTCACCAGAGAGTACACCCAGGCCGCCCGAGTAAATCGGAAGGGTTTCGTGCAGACCGAATTCCATCGAGAAATAGGCGATCTGGCCTTGCTGGGTGGGATGGGTTGTGCCGTACCAGGTATCCTTGCGGGCCAGGTAGGCGTCATACTCGGCGAATACCCGGTCATACAGTTCCAGGTAAATGGGGTCTTGCGAGGCGGCGTTTAAAGTTGGGCGTGAGACTTCTCGCAGCCAACGGATGGGGTTGTGATTGACAGTTTCCCACAGGTTGTTGTCGATGCGATTAAACAGGCGCTGGGCAGTTGGATTCCAAACCCACCACAAGTTATAAGAGAGTTCACGCAGGCGGTTAATCCGCCGGGGAAGATCAAAGGTATTCGGCAGTTTCGATTTAAATTTCGTCATTTTATGTCCTTTCTGTACATAGCGGAAATAATAATACCACGAAGGTTTCAATGATATCCCGTAATTTGATATTTTTTAGAAAATGGCATAATTGTAAATTATTGCATGAAAAAGGCAGTTTTCGCCAACAGGGTGAACCGGGTAAATCTGAATAGATTTGTTGACGTACGCGCCGGCAAGTGATAAAATTCAGCCCGCTAAAAGCTCCGGGAACCTCCCGGCAAACGCCCCCATCGTCTAGTGGCCCAGGACGGGGCCCTCTCAAGGCCCAAACAGCGGTTCGAGTCCGCTTGGGGGCACAACAAATCCGCCGTGATGGCGGATTTGTGATTCTGGAGTGATTCTATTGTATGATGCTAAAGGTTAGCAGTACCGGATAACGGGGGGGATTAGACAGAAAAAAGCTAAAAGTAGAATCTGCAAAAGGCGTTGAATCCAATAAGGGGAGACAATAATTCTTTGTTGTCCGATGCACGCAATATTAGGCGGGTTTTGTCTTAACAGGACGAATGGTTTTGAAAGAAACAAAACTCGCAAAGACAAAAATAAACAAAACAATGATTCCTGTTTTCACTCTAAAGATAGTAATCTCTTTTTGACTTTCCTTTTCAAGGTATTGTCCAACATCCTGTGATTTTATTTCAACCTTAGGTTTTTCTTGAGATAAGCCAAACTCTGCTAAACATCCATTTACAATTGTTGGCGTGGTAGGGAAATAATTTTCGGGCGGATTGATCACATTATAAATTTCTGGACAACTTCCACCAGCAAAAAACTCTGACCAAAGACCGTTTGAATCTGTTTCAAAATATGGGTGGCTACAAAAATACTGCCAGCCACCCATATCTTGAAACTCTGAAGCATAACCACCCCAGACACAGACACTCGGCAAGAAAGTTTCACTATTTTCTCGTTTTCCGTTCTGATTAGTATCCAGCCAAACCCTGATGTTTGTGACTGTGTCATGAACATCATAAAAAGTATTTGCACTCATAAAATAGATGATAGCGAATACTACGCCAGCAAAAACGAGGATGAAGACAATGATTCGCAAGAAGATGATTTTTGTCTTTGCCATGTATTTTCTGTGAGTGTATTTTCTGTCGTGCATCTAATAAGAATCAACAGCATTAACAATGAAAGGGATTTCAGATCTAGCAAGCAAGTTCCAAATTCGGGTTTGCAAGGAGCCCGTGCGCCCAACGGCAAGCGTTATGCCCTTCAGGTTACAATTGCGGGATGATGCATCAGGTTTCACCTGCGCTCATTTGCTCAAAATGCTGATAAGTTGGTGGTTGGCAAATAGATGATATTTACCGACCATGGCTTCTCGTAAAATCCCCATTTCCGTGAGCTGCAGTAAATACCTGCTGGCGGTGGTGTAGTGGATGTTTAATTCACTGGCAAGCCTGGTTGGCGTAATGACGGGGTATGTAAAAATGGACTCGACCAGATCGTTGCTGTAAAGCTTTTTGTTGCCTGTTTTTACCTGGGTCTTGATTGCATCGAACAGGATGGTTATTTTCTTTAAGTCTTCACGGGTTTCTTTCGCTTTTTCAAAAAAGCCGGTCAGCATGTATCCAGTAAAAGCATGCCAGTTGCCATCCGTGGTGACAGCCATCAAACGGCGATAATACTCGCCGCGATGTTGGTTGATGTATCCGCTAATGTAGAGCACCGGAAACTGGAGCAAACCGCTTTGGATCAATTGCAGCACCATCAGGATGCGCCCGGTTCTGCCATTCCCATCCCGAAAGGGGTGGATGGCCTCGAATTGATAATGGGCCAGGATGGCGCGGATTAACGGATCAAGCGCATCATCTGTCGCATTGACGTAATTTTCCCAATTCCCGATCAGGGAGGGAATTTCACTGGCGATCGGCGGCGTGTAGAGACTTTCCCGGCTGTCCAGGTTGGCGATCTGGTTTTGTTCGCGGCGATAGTTTCCATTGCCATCCGGAATCAGCCGGGCTTGAATGCCCGTGATCAGGCGGGAAGAAAGCGCAAATTTCTCAAAATTTTCAAAGCCCCAGTTCATGGCTTCCCGGTAGCGCAGCACTTCCTTGTCGGGGTGGCGCTGTTCTGCTTCCGGGAAGAGCTGCCATTGCAGCACATCCGCCAAGGTGGTGTTGATGTTTTCGATGTTCGAACTGGCCACTGATTCGCGGATTACAACCGGCGCAATCAGCAGAAGCGGATTGGGAATCTGTCCGCAAGCACCCTTTAACTCAGCCAGTTCAACCCGTGCTTTTAATAGCAGGTCGCCAAAATCGCTGTTGGTGATTCGAACTTGCGGAGGTAAAGGTGCAAGTTGGTGAGGATATGTTGGATCGAATGACATATAGGTGTCAATATATCAGTATTTTCTCGATTCTGCAACATATAAGCCGAGATAGGCAGGATGCTCGCAAAATTTGTTGTAATGAATAGATTCGGAACGGTATTCGGCTTGGTATTGAAAACGCTTGCCTTGATTTTTCAAAGAATTGGTGGCTATTTCTGATGGATTGTTGCACCCTCTCAAAAAACCATTACATAATTGATCCGTATTCCCTTGGGGGTACAAAATATGCTCAATATATTCCATATGTTTTATACAATACGCCCTGGTCTTGGGCGTATTTGTTTACTGAAAAGGTATTTATCTACCCTGTAGTGGGGATAATTTGGGGTTAGGTTTGGGAACAACTCGGTCAGAAATATGGATACCGGAACAATGAGGTAGGTACAAAATAAAATGATAAACTAGTAATATCAACCGGAAATATTTCTTTGGGAGGGTAATAACGGTGTTGGGCCAAAAAGTTCTTTATTCCTCGTTTAGCTTGTTTGCTGTTTGCATCGTAATATTTAATTTAGTAGGCTGTGGTCCAGTTACCCCTGTGCCGCAAGCTTCTGCAACCACTATGCCGACTGCGCTGGCTAAACCTACATCAGTCGCTACCAAAGCTATTCCATCTATTACCCCAACGATTACTCCTACTATTGTTCCAACAGTTACATCTACACCCGTCATTCAGCAAGGGGCGGTCCCTGTGGCTTGGCTGGATCAGACTGTCAATCTAGATCAATTTCCATCAAAAGGGACGCTCATTGTTCATTTCAACACCCCTATGCTTCCTGAAAGCAGCGCCAACCCGGTGCTGCTTTGGCCTGCTGAGCAGGGTTCTGCTCGATGGGATGAGTCTAATACTACTTTGCGTTTTAATACCGACGCACCACTGGATAGCAAGAAGACCTATACTTTCTTTTTAGACCCGGAGTTGCAATCGACTTCCAGCAAGGCATTGGAAGATGCGCCAGAATGGGTAGCACATGTTCGAAGTGCGCCGCAAATCTTGTATATTAGCCCCAGCGCAGGTGAAGTGACGCGGCGAGACCTGCTAATTGCCGTCACATTTGACCAGGCTATGGATCAAACGCTTCATCAGTCTGTACTTACGATTGAGCCAGCCTTACCATTTGAGATGCAATGGAAAGATAATCGAAGACTTGAAATTACCTTGAAAGCCCTGCTCGAAAATAGCACACACTATAACCTGACCTTAAGCGGGCTGCTTTCCGCTGATGGCAGCTTGTTGGATGATTATCGCTGGTTTTATAACGGCCCGTCCTTGACTGCAACTGCCGAAAATTGGGGTAAAAAGGCGATAAAATTTAAATTCAATCAATCGCTAGACATTGAAAAAAGCGGTTTCCCCTTTTCCCTTTCCCCAAATTTGATCGGAAACTGGGAATGGGTTTCAGCTGACACCGCTGCATTTATATCTACCGAAACGATTCCAGCATCAAAAGATTACACATTGACCTTTACTGGTCCACTCATTGACAAGGATGGCTTTGAAACATCCAAACTTGCACCGTTGACCTTTACAGGTATTACACCAGTACAGTTGCTTGATTTAATAAAAGGAAAATATTCTGATACTCCTTACGTTGAGCCTGCCAGACAAGTCTTTACAATCAAGTTCGATCAACTGGTGGATCATGTATCCGCTGAGAAAGCGTTCTCGCTCGCGCCTGCTGCGCCTGGCAAATTTACATGGGAACTCCCTAAGGATGACACCAGCGAATCGTTGATTTATACGCTGGATGACCGATTACAGCCTGCTAAGTACACCCTTCAAATCGATGTTACGGTCAAAGACAGTCAGGGAAACGCTCTTCTTGGGCATCCTTATAAGGAAGTTTTTAGCAGTCCTGATTATTCGCTTCAAAGCCCCTCTTTTGGCGAATATGGAGCGAGTGTTCAGGTGGTGGATGCTAATGGGCCGCGCAAACTCCAAATTGAAGGGAGCGATAAGGAGATCAATTTTTCTGCCTATCGCTTCGACCTGATTGATTTTGCCAAATTGTATGCCGACCATTATCGCGGACGTTCTCGTAATGGTTTGCGTAACATTCCCATTCCGGTTGACCTGAAATCCAGTGTGCGTTGGACGGAAGTCTCTCCACGGGAGATCACCGCGAATAATGACAAATTTAAGGTGTTCGAAACAACCCTGCCACCTGAACTTGCACCAGGTTTGTATATCCTGGATATGCGTGTCAAGAATGCGCTCTATGATCAATTATTTCTGATCGTATCTCATAATACACTTGTGGTCAAAAATGATGGGCAGAATCTATTTGTGTGGCTGACCAACATTAACGGTGATAATGTCCCAAATGCCGAAGTTCGCATCTACAGCAAAACCGGCGAAAAAATCAGGGAGGGCAAAACCGGTGCAGATGGGCAGTACCGCGTTTCAATTCCAAAAGGTGCCGAGCCGATGCTGGTTTCGGCACATACTACCGCTGCAAAAGGCCAGCCTGACGATGTGACAATCTCAGGCTTTAATGGTTGGGGGAGTTATATTCCTTACAATTACAATGACAGCGATTTTTATTATGTAAATAGCGGCCTGCCATCTGGGCAGCCATATCTGATTTACACCTACACTGACCGTCCCATTTATCGCCCTGGACAACTGGTAAATTTCAAAGCACTGGTTCGAGTCGATCATGATATGCGTTACGAAATGCCTCTTGCCAACACGCTTGTTAAAGTTAATTTGTTGGATGCGCGTAAAAACGTCGTAGAAACATTCGATTTGTATACCAACCGTTATGGCACCGTTAATGGACTATTCAGGCTGACCGAAGGTGCCATGCTCGGCGATTATACGATTGAGACTGAAGTGGATGATGTCACAACTGATGCGTATTTCAAGGTTCAAGATTATCACAAGCCTGATTACCAGATCAAAATCACTTCGCTCAAGCCAGAGAAAAAGAATATGTTTGTACGCGATGAAGAAGTTAAGCTACAAATCAACGCCTCATATTATTTTGGCGAGCCATTGGCAAATACTAAGTTGAATCTCAAGTTTTATGGTATTGGTAAACCGGATGCGGATATTACAGGCTCCCTGGTGACAGATGAGCATGGTGCTGCTACTATCTCATTCCCGGCTCCCTATAGCCAACCAGAATATAATTATGGCTATTCCTATTTCACTCACCAAACCCGTCTGGAAGTTAGCGCCGAGGATGGCAGTAACCAACTTGTTTCATCGATCTATGTTTTTGGCGTATTCCCTGCAGCTGAAAAACTGAGCATCGATACAGATGGCTATTATGCAAGCCCCGATAAGCCCGTTAAAATCTTTGCGAATGTCGTAGACTTATTGGGCAAGCCAGTGGCAGACCGCGAATTAACCTTGAGCCTTGAGCATTGGAATTGGGACTCATTTAACTATGAAACGATCGAAAAAACCTACGAACTTAAGACCGATGCTCAGGGTAGCTCTTCACAAGAAGTAGCACTTAGCGCAGGTTACTATAAGTTAACCTTGAAGGGCAAAGATGCCAATGGCAATCGGACACAAACAAGTCATTGGTTGGGCGTTTTCAAAGAGGGTAGCAACTGGTTCCAGCGCAGCCGGGAAAACCGGGTGACTATTTCGGCAGATCAGGATTCATACAAGCCATACCAGAAAGTGCGCCTCGCGATTGAATCCAGTTTTAGCGGCCCGGCATTGCTGACTTTTGAGCGCGGTAGTGTTATCAACACCGAGATGGTGCAACTAACGGCACCGCTGACTATCTTCGAAACGGATGTCATCCCGGAATATGCCCCGAATATTTACGTTATTGTCAATGCTTGGCAGGCTACCAGTATTGACGATCAGCCCGATTACTGGGGTTTCTCCTCTATTCCTGATAGCCGTTTGCGCATGGCACGCACGGAATTAAAAGTGGATAGCACTACCAAAGCGCTCAATATCAGCATTCAACCGGACAAGAAAACCTACACGCCCGGTGAAAAAGTGACGGCAGCTATTCAGGTCAAAGATGCGGATGGCAAACCAATTCTAGCCGAACTCTCGCTGGCAGTCGTGGATGAGTCGATTTTTGCGCTGGCGAATGACTCCTCTAAAGAAATTTTTGATGCCTTTTATGGCCCACGCCAACACACGGTGGATACCTATAACTCAATGTCACCCACCCGTTACATTCCACCAATGCTGGGTGGCGGGGGCGGGGAGCCTGAAGCAACAACCCCGCGTAGCGACTTTCCCGATACATCGGCTTGGCTGCCATTAATCGAGACCGACGTCAACGGGCAAGCGACTGTCAGTTTTGATTTGCCCGATAACACCACAAGCTGGCGTCTGACGGCCAAGGCAATTACACTCAACCACAAGGTTGGACAGGCTCAGACCAACATTGAGACCAAAAAAGAAGTTTTTGTGCGCCCCAGCCTGCCGCGTGTGCTGACCAGTGGCGATCAGGCCACGCTGACAGCGCTTGTACATAATTACGGCGCTACTGAACAAACAGTGACGGTCAATCTTGCTGCTGCTGGGTTGGATCTTCAAGGGCCGAGCGATCAACAAGTCACGCTCAAACCTGGGGATGTGCAAACCATCGGGTGGCGAGTGGTTGTCAGTGGGGCAAAACCCACAGATGTCACGATCTCGATTCATGGGGCAGATGGCCCGCTGGATGCTGTCCGTCTGCCGCTTCTGATTCAGCCCGCAGCGGTTAAAGATGTGCAGAACCAAGCTGGTCACTTTGGTGGCAGCCTGACATTGGCGCTTCCCCTGCCGAAGGTTGAACGCCAGACCAGTCTGGTGCGGCTAACGCTTAATCGCAGCCTGAGCGGCACCATATTGAACGGGCTGGAATATCTGACAGGCTATCCGTATGGCTGCGTGGAGCAGACCATGAGCCGAGCCATGCCAAATGCCGTGGTAGGTCGCGCAGCCAGTCAGCTTGGTGTGGGAGGGCCGGCTCTGCAAACGAGGGTGGATCCGCTGATTAAGGCCAGCATTCAAAAGTTGTATGGTTTGCAGCACTCCGATGGCGGCTGGGGTTGGTGGGAAGATGATCAGTCAGACGCCTATGAAACTGCCTGGGTACTCTTCGGGCTTGGTTTGATGGATCAATCGGGTTATGTAATTGAATCAAAGGTGATGGATCAGGCGGTTGATTGGCTGAAGAGAAATGTGAATTATTCAAAAGTGGATATTCGCACACGGGCCTACGCGCTTTATAGCATGGCTGAAGCCGGGCGCGGCGATAGGGTGGCTACCAAAAAACTGGCAACCGATTCGATCCAGTCGCTTGACCCGTTCAGTCAGGCTGCGCTGGCGCTGGCGCTCGACAAGGTGGGTGAAAAGCAGCAGGCGCAGTCGATAATGGCATTACTAACACGCAGCGCCATGAAGAAGGGCGACAAGGTTTACTGGCCACAACCCGGCTATGATGGCGAATATCACCAAAAGACAATGGCGTCCACCGTTCGCACAACGGCGCTCGTTTTACTGGCGTACACCCTCATTGACCCGAAAAGCCCGCTGATCCCTGGTATTGTCACATACTTGGCAGAACAGCGTCAGGGTATTTACGGTTGGGGTACTACTAATGAAACCAGCTTTACCATTTTGGCACTAGCCGAATATTTCAAGGCGCAGGAAGCCGAACTGGGCAGCTCACCCTACGAAGTCTCGGCCAATGGCAAGATTCTCTTTCAGGGTACCTTGGAAGTGGGCAATCCAAGTGCAGTACTGGATATTCCGATGACGGAATTAAAGGATGGGCTGAATAGTCTACTCGTCACCACAAAGAGCGACCATACGCTTTTTTACGATCTTTCCACCGATTTTGATTTACTGCAAAGCAATCCATCTGCTGCCGGGAAAATCAATGTGAAGCGCAGCTATCTGGATCCTAAAACCAAGCTCCCATTGACGGAAATTCACGCGGGACAGTTGGTGAAGGTAACCTTGGATGTGGAAGTTCCTGAAAAGGCATCGTTTTTGGCGGTGGAAGATCACCTTCCTGGTGGTTTGGAGGCCCTTAATGAGGGACTGAGCGCTGTAAGTGTGATTGTTCCAAGCGCTTATGGTGATTATTACGATGACTACACCCAATATTATTGGGAAAATTATGGCTACAACTACAAGGAAATTCGTGCTGACCGTGTAGTCTTCTTTATTACCAACTTTGAAAAAGGCTCCCACACCTTCAGTTATTATGCGCGCGCAACTACTACGGGGCAGTTTACTGCCTTGCCCACTCAGGTATACGCCATGTATGATTTGAGCATGTGGGGGCGGTCCGATGTTACCCTGCTTCAGATCAAGTAAGGATTAGTTACGTAGAATCAAGGTTTACCCTCTCAAGAATCCAATACATAATTGATTCGTATCTCCTTAGGGGTACAAAATAATCCGCCGTGGAGGCGGATTATTGATTCAATGCCAACAAATTAGCGGCTCACCCCTGCCGTTCGTGGAGTATCTGTATGAAGGTGGATATGGGCTGCCGCACAACGAAATGTTTATAAACAGGAAGAACGCGAAGCCAGAAAAACACCTTAAACACACGTAAAATGCCAAGGCATGTCTTTAGCTATGCCTGAACTGTTTACCATAATCGTATTCATAATTATTTTCTCGCCCGGTATTTTTCCTGCGCTTTGGCTATATTTCTTTGACATCCAGAAACCTCCACAGGTATATATTTCTCAAATTGGACCAAAGCCTTCTGATACCAACCCAAGGATATGGCTGTCAACGACAATTAGAAATGGACTTGGCGACAATTAGAAATGCCCATGTGGGTGGCACACGCTTAGGCTACTGTAGATACTTGCATATTCATTAACATGGAGAGTAGTTTTTTAAATCCAGGAATTTGCTGTACCGGGGTAAGCTGATCGAACATTTAGACTACGTTACGTGTATTATTTTATAGAATGAAATCTCGAGGAGAAACCCGATTGGATGTAACTCTTGTGAAGCGCTGCCAGGCTGGCGACGAAAGTGCTGCCGCACAAATTTTTGAGAACTACAAAAATCTTGTCTACCAGACAGCATTTTTAATTCTCGACAGCAGGGATGACGCCGAGGATGTTCTGCAAGAGGTCTTTATTCAGGCATATCGTTCGCTCGGAAAATACGATCAGGCCAAAGGCGCGTTATCAACCTGGCTGCATCGCATCACAGTCAACCGTTGTCTCAACTGGCGCCGCCGTTGGAAGTTTTTCGGCGTGTCATTGGATGAAACATCCGAGAACGCACTGCAAGCGCCAGTAATTTCAGCTGATCAACGTGCGGAGATTGAAGCACTGCGCCAGTCGGTCAGAAAGTTGAGTCTGAAACTGCGTACAGTGCTTATTCTGCGATATTACTGGGACCTTTCCTATGCGGAGTTATCCGAAATACTTGATCTGCCGCTTGGAACGGTGAAATCCCGTCTCAACCAGGCGCTCCATATTTTGCAGATGAACTTGAAGGATGAATACGCACCCTGTACGTTACCGAGTTCGGAGGTTTCAAAATGAAATGCCAGAATGTACGTGAATACCTGCTCGCATATCTGGATAACGAAATTAATTCATCAGAACGCATGTTGATTCAGTCGCATCTGGCCGGATGTGACTCTTGTCAAGCCGAATTGACGACGCTCAGCGCAACCCGCAGCCGCGTCAGTCAATTTCTGGTAAAGCGGGCTGCGCAGGCAGCCCCCTCCCCGCAGGCATTGAGCCATCTGCAGGCGAAACTCGCGCAAAGACCATCTATCTGGCTCTCCCTGGGGCGAAAGCGCTCGGCGCCGACTGCCAACCCCCTCCAACCCAACTCAAAAGGATTTTCTCTCATGAAAAACAAATTTGCTTTTTCAGTGTTGGCGCTTCTGCTGATACTGGTGGCAACTGTTGCTTTTGTTCCCCCGGTACGCGCCCAAGCTGAACAACTATTTGGTTTCGTTTTCCACATTACCGATGTAGATGGTACACCCATTTCTACGATAACCAACCAGGCTGGCGAAGGCATGGGTTTCAGGATGATGCAGCCCAGCTACCAACCAGGGGCATTCAAAGACAGTTTGATTGGAAATGGTATGGTTACCTCTACTGGTGAGACTGCCGATGCCACTAATTCCGAATTGTCCTATCAAGATCCAACGGGTGAGAAGTTCCTGGTGCTCAGGCAAACCAAAGCCAACAGTGGTGAGATCTTGCCTGCGGGTCAGGAAACCTCGGTCAATGGAAAGCCTGCGGTTATAGAATCCGGTCTTTCCGGGGTATATCCGAGCGATAACCCGGCTCTAGGCAGCCTCGAAGCCAGCGGCAGCGTTTCGGTGGATCAGGCCGAATCCGGCATCCATATTTTGACCCCGAATGCCAATCCGAATCTAAACGCTCCTGCGGTCACGCTACAGTACAAGGATGCCATCCGTTTGACCTGGGTCGATGGCAACACTCGCTTGGAGATATTATCCAACCTGACTCTTGAAGAAGTCATGAAGTTTGCCGCCGGGCTGGTTCCCGCAAAGTAAAATACCCGAAGCCATAAAAAATAAATCACCCCTTCCATTTTCGTGGAAGGGGTGATTTATTGTCAAAATTAGTAACTGCTGGGCGCATCCGTCACATAGGCCATGGACAAAATTTTACAGGCAAAGTGACCTCACTCACCCTGCCCGGTCCGCAACTCCAGCCCGGAAAAGCGTTTTGCGTATGCTACCTGCCCGAAAATCCGGCACTTTGCCCCCTCGCACCCAAGAATCGGGACCTTTCATATTAGTCACGGGAGAACCACTATCAGATAGCCCCTGTCACCTTTTGACAGTCTCTATTTGCTAAAATACAGTCACAAGGAGGCTGCCCATGTCTGCATTCAAACGCATTCTCAATGCCATTTTCACTACCCTGCCCGCAATCGGTTTTGGTATTTTGGAATATATTAGCCATGATATCGACTATTTCTGGCGGATATATGACATTGCCATCGCCGTATTCCTGGTTGCCAGCCTGTTTTTAGGTTTCTTCATCCCCGTTTTCCTAAGAAAAATCCGCATTACCAACCACTGGCTGAATGTCATCATGCCGGCGCTGCTGGCATATATCATTGCAGGACTCACCCTGGCAGTGATCAGTATCACACCGTTATGCATCGGGCAGGAGAACGGCGATGGCACTAACAATCTCAGCCAATGCATCGCGGTCTCAGGGGTTGTCTCACTGGCGTTTTCTCCGTTAGAAATGATCATGCTTACTTTCAGCACCTTCCTCGGTGTTACCATCATCTCAGAAACACCTCTCCCGTCCATGAAACCCAACTTCCGCATCATCGTTCTTGTCCTGCTCACCATCACCATCTTATGCGCTGCCTCCATCCCGCTCACAGGCATCATTTCTGCTGCTACGAGCTATCAGGGTAAATGCTACGGCTTCACTGATAGCGTCAGAGACTGTACCTTTTGGGAATTTGCACGTAACGAAATAGATTTTATGATGATACTGACCTTCATACCGCTTGCTGGGCTGGGCGGAGCATG
>CAIVSQ010000264.1 GCA_903908605.1 uncultured Anaerolineae bacterium | reverse complement strand
CGGGGTGTATATCTTGATGGGCTGGATGGTCATTTTTGCGCTCAATGAAATGCTCACCAAGCTGCCTACTGGCGCCTTAATCTGGCTGGCTGCCGGGGGAATTATTTACACCCTGGGCGCTATTGTATACATAACCAAGATTTTCAACTTTATCCCCGGAAAATTCGGTTTCCATGAAGTCTGGCACATTTTTGTAATCCTGGGTGCGCTGGCACACTTCATCGCCATCATGATTTATATAGCACCGGTTGGGTGAAACACACCTGCTATAAAAACCCAGCCAGCCAGGTTCAAGTTTTCCAGCAGGCAAGGCGAGGTATTTATGCGTGATTCCCAGTTCCATTTTATTACACCGCTTGAAAATCCAAATTACCACGACCTGATCACGGGGTTGGCAAATGCCTCCTGGCCAGAGTTCATGCTACATGATCCAATTGCAGATGAACTCTGGGATAACCTGTACAACCTCTTCCCCGAATTCCAATTCGCTCTGCTCGATTACCAGAATGGCCGGGTGGCAGCGCTTGCAAACAGCCTGGCAATTCATTGGGACGGTGACGAGAACGATTTGCCCGAGGGCGGTTGGGATTGGGTCTTCCGGCAGGCAGTGGAAGATCACGCCAACGGGCTACCCGCTCGGACGCAGTGTGCGATACAAATCGCCATTCATCCAGATTATCGTAGCCAGGGTTTAAGTAGCAGCATGGTCAAACATATGCGAAAAATTGGTCAGGAAAAAGGATTCAAGCGCTTGATCGCACCGGTCCGGCCTAATCAAAAAAGCCATTTTCCGCTGATCGATATTGATCATTACATCACATGGAAGACCGCAGGCGATCTGCCGTATGATGCCTGGTTGCGGGTGCATGCGCGTGTTGGAGCAAGGATCGTAAAAGCCTGCCATCAAGCCATGGATATACGCGGCACCCGCCTCGAATGGGAGAAATGGACAGGCATGAAGTTCCCCGGAAGTGGTGAGTATGTGATTGATGGGGGACTTGTGCCAATGAAAATGGATGTAAACCTGGACCTTGGTATTTATATTGAGCCAAATGTGTGGACGGTGCACGACCTTGCCAGCTAACCCGGGGGTCAACCAGGTGAGATGTAATTTTTCTAAACCCAAGGAAAAATATTCATCACTAATGGTAATTACCCACAAGTGAAACATCCAGAAACATTCCCACCTATGCTTCTTAATAGTGGATGTCATTGCTTGCCAACATAACCTGGAAAGCCTACAATAAATATTCAAGCGCACAAAAGCGGGATTGTAAATGACCGAATTATTGGAAATCAGCAAGTTGATCCGAGAACGTTTTTCCTGCCGGGTTTACCGGGATACTCCCATTCAAGAAACCAAACGCCAGGCGCTGATGGAATTTATGCGCACCCTGCCAGCTGGTCCATTTGGAAGCATGGCACATTTCAGCCTGGTGTCTGCCACTGAAAATGACAGCCAGGCTCTCAAAGGTCTTGGAACCTATGGTTTTATCCAAAACCCGACGGGATTCATCATCGGAACCATGCAGGAAAGCAAGAACGATCTAGAAGACTTCGGCTACCAGATGGAACAGATCATCCTATTTGCGACCAGCCTGCAACTGGGAACTTGCTGGCTTGGGGGCAGTTTCACCCGCAGCGCATTCGCCCGCAAGGTTGAGGCCGGACCGCAGGATTTCATTCCCGCGGTAACTTCAATTGGCGAAATAATCGATCCAGGTGAAGCTCGCCAGGGTCTACTGCGCCGGCAGATCAATGCCGATCAACGCTTACCCTGGGAAACCCTCTTTTTCGATGGCGATTTTTCACAGCCTCTCTCCCCCGAAGCGGCAGGCACCTGGGCCACCCCACTCGAGATGGTCCGCATCGGCCCTTCGGGCTCAAACAAACAACCCTGGCGGGTTGTAAAAGATGGCAATCAGTGGCATTTCTTCATGCAACGTAGCAAAGGCTATCGTGAAAACACCCTCACACGCTTCCTGGGCGTGGCAGATATTCAGCGATTGGATATGGGGATTGCCATGTGTCATTTTGAATTGACCTGCTGTGAGATTGGCCTGACGGGCCACTGGGCCACCACTCCATTGGAAATTGGACCGTCCGGTAACCAGGCAGAATATATTGTCACCTGGGAAAACTAAAACGCCCACTACGGCACGTAAAAACCGAGGCGCAAGTATGCTATAATGCTCATGGGTCAGTACCCTATCTCCTGACTGGGAAAGTCCCCTGCTATACCATGGGGATGCCAGGCTTCGACGGGAGAGGTTGGCTCCGGAATGCGTGCCGAGAGGTGCCGAACTCGCAAAATCAGCACAAAAAATCAAGTGCCAATCACACTTCCTACTCCGCTATGCCCCTCGCTGCCTAAAGCAGTAGAGAGCAAAAACGGTCCGTCTCATGATGAGGCGGCGTCCACCGTTCCCGCTCTCCGCCCGGAGAACGAGTGGGCGTCAAAATGGCTGAGTGCCGCACCGCCACGTCACTAACGGTGTGAAAGAGGGCTCTAGGGTCTAAGTGAATGGTTACAGGATGGTTTTGCTGGGTGAGTCACCTGTAACGACATACTCAACCTGATACGCGCGTAGATTTCCGGTGGTCGAATCTTTCGGACGCGGGTTCGATTCCCGCCATCTCCACTCAATGTCTCCAGGGCTCCCCTGGAGACGCTGTTTTTAACCACCTACTTAATACCCCCACCGAGTTCAGCCTACTTGGAGTACGCTTGGCAAGAATCCCGAACGGCTAAACTCACTATACATCTTTCCCACACAACAAATCTCAATGTAGAAAAGAGCAAATCCAGCGAAATTTTCGGCCATCCGAATAATTAATGCGACAAATGTGCTATTGTTTAGCCGGTTACAGATAAAGGTACTTATGCTAAAATGATTTATCGGGGAAGGATTTCCCCCATTTTTTCGCGTACAAAGGAGTGAGAAGCATGAAAACGTACCGCCCTCTTTACTTTATTTTAGCCTTTGTCGTCATCGTTGGCATGGCATGCAACCTCTTTACAAATGGAAATACGCCCACCAACAATAACACAAACACAGGCAACGAACCGGCCACATCAGCACCGGTTGAAAGCACTCCCACCAGCGCGGTGCAATCCGGCATCGGCGTTCAGGCAGTATCCAATTTAGCTGACGCGAAAAAAGCCGTCATACAAATCGAATCACAGGGTACTTTTATCGATCCCCAGGTCGGCCTGGTCGTGAATGGCGCTGGTCGTGGTTCAGGTTTCCTGATTGACCAAAGCGGTATTGCGGTCACAAATAATCATGTTGTTACCGGTTCAGCGCTGCTCAAGGTTTGGGTGGAAGGTGTCCAACATAACGCACGCATCCTGGGCGTTTCTGAATGCTCAGATCTGGCAGTTATCCAGGTGGATGGCGGCGGTCCATTCCCCTACCTGGATTGGTATAGTGACAGTGTAAGCACCGGCTTGGAAGTTTATGCGGCCGGCTTCCCGCTTGGAGAACCGCAATTCTCCCTGACCAAGGGCATTATTTCCAAGGAACGTGCTGATGGGCAGACCAGTTGGGCATCTCTCGATTATGTACTCGGGCATGATGCCACCATCAATCCCGGCAATTCCGGTGGCCCCCTCATCACTACGGATGGCAAGGTAGTCGGCATCAATTATGCGGGCAACCAGGCCAACCAGTACTTTGCCATTGATGAAAAAATCGCCCGCTCAGTGGTCGACCAATTGATCAAGGGCAAGGATGTTGATTCTATCGGCATCAACGGCACCGCAGTCATCTCTGATGACAAGTCCTTCTCGGGCATCTGGGTCTCTTCTGTCAAATCCGGTTCACCTGCTGATAAGGCTGGTGTAAAACCCGGCGATATCCTATACGAAATGGAAAGCCTGGTGCTTGCCACCGACGGCACCATGAAAGATTACTGCAGTATCCTGCGCACCCACAAACCCGAAGACACCCTCTCACTGATGGTCATTCGCTATTCAACAGGCGAGTTACTCGAAGGCCAGTTAAACGGTCGCGAGTTGGCTGTCACCCGCAAGTTTGATGTTTCTGGTGGTGGCAATAGCGGCGGTAACAGCGGTGGCAGCAGCACAGGCAAAGACTGGTTTACCGAATCTTTCGATGCTCCACTTTCGGATACGGATTGGACCGTCACCCTTGATGGCGACAATCAGAAGAAAGCCACCTATGGCGTGGAGAATGGCCAGTACAAGATCGACCTTGAAGGTTCATTCACCAAAGTATATGTTGAATACCAACCCTTTACCTATACCGACGTGCGCATTGATGTAACAACCTTCAATCGTGGTAGAAACACGGGTGCGGTATTGCTCTTCTGCCGCGCTACAGAAGAGGGTTGGTATCAGGTTCAGATCGCGAACGATGGACGCTATTGGATCCAGGCTTTTGATGCCAAGGGAGTTGTCAGCCAGGGGATCAACTTGATTGCCAACGGCGGTTCAAAATACATCAAATCTGGTCGTGAGCAGAATGACTATACATTTATCTGCCAGGGTGACACTCTGACCCTGGGTATAAACGGTGTTGAAGAGCGAGTGATCAAGGATACCAAGTTCCATTTTCTTGAAGGAACGCTTGGTTATGGACTTGAATCGGTTGACTCACTACCGATTATCAGCCTTTTCGACAACTTTGCGGTCAGCCAACCGTAATAATTCCAATAAGTAAATAATGAAAACAGGCCATCCAAGCGGGTGGCCTGTTTTCATTATTTCTATACGACGTTAACGTAAATCTATTATTCATCCATTAATATTCGCATGCTTGAAAAAATAAACCTAAACATTAATTTGGGAACCAAATCGTTTCCACAATAAGGAGAAAAAGCCATGGGAAAAATCATCGGCATAGACCTCGGAACAACCAATAGTGTCGTAGCTGTTATGGAAGGTGGCCAGCCCACCGTCATTACCACCGCTGAAGGCGGGCGTCTTTGCCCGTCTGTCGTCGCATTCAATAAGAACAGCGAACGCATGGTTGGTCAGACCGCCAAACGCCAATCTGTCATCAATTCGGAGAATACCATCTATTCGATCAAACGTTTCATCGGGCGTCGCTTTGAAGAAACGGCAGCCGAACGAAAAATGGTACCCTACACCGTGATTGAAGGGCCATCGGATGACGTGCGCGTCAAAATCCCGATGACGGGCAAGGAATACAGCCCGCAAGAAATCAGCGCCATGATCTTGGCTAAGCTTAAAGCAGATGCCGAAGCATACCTCGGTGAAACCGTCTCCGAAGCCGTCATCACCGTGCCGGCTTATTTCAATGACGCACAGCGCCAGGCTACCAAGGACGCCGGCCGTATCGCCGGGTTGGATGTCAAGCGCATCATCAACGAGCCAACTGCTTCAGCCCTTTCTTATGGTCTGGACAAGAAAGCCAATGAAACCATCCTGGTCTTCGACCTGGGCGGCGGTACATTCGATGTCTCCGTGCTGGAAGTCGGCGATGGCGTGATCGAAGTGCGCGCCACCAACGGCGACACCCACCTGGGTGGTGACGACTGGGATCAGCGCGTGGCCTCTTGGGCTGCCGATGAATTCCAAAAGATGGAAGGCATCGATCTGCGCAAGGACCGTCAGGCCCTGCAGCGCTTGCGTGAAGCCGCCGAAAAATCCAAGATTGAACTCTCCACCATGATGGAGACCGAAATCAACCTACCGTACATCACCGCCGATGCCAGCGGACCGAAACACCTGGTCCTCAAGCTGACCCGCGCCAAATTTGAGCAGATGACCAATGATCTGTTGCAGCGTTGTGTACACCCCTTCGAAAATGCGCTCAAGGATGCCGGCCTAAAGGCCAGTGAACTGAACGAAGTCGTATTGGTAGGTGGATCTACCCGTATGCCGATGGTCTCTGACCTGGTCCGCAAGTTGACCGGCAAAGACCCCAACAAGTCCGTCAATCCCGATGAAGTCGTTGCAGTTGGCGCGGCCATCCAGGGCGGCGTTTTGGGCGGTGAAGTGCGCGATATCCTGCTGCTGGACGTCACTCCACTCTCTTTGGGTGTCGAAACCCTTGGTGGCGTGATGACTCGCATGATCGAACGCAACACCACTATTCCGGTCAAGAAATCTGAAACCTATTCCACCGCTGCCGACAATCAGACCGCCGTGGACATCCACATCCTGCAGGGCGAACGCCCGATGGCTGGCGATAATATGTCCCTTGGGCGCTTCCGCCTGGATGGTATTCCCCCATCACCACGCGGCATTCCCCAGGTGGAAGTAACCTTTGATATCGATGCAAACGGCATTATTCATGTGGCTGCACGCGACAAGGCCAGCGGCAAAGAACAGCGCATCACCGTGACCGCCTCCACCAACCTGAACAAGGGTGAGATTGATCGCATGGTCAAGGAATCACAGGCGCACGAAGCCGATGATAAGAAACGCAAAGAATTGATCGAGGCACGTAACAACGCCGATAACCTGATCTACCAGACTGAAAAAGCCATGCGCGACCTGGGTGACAAGATCAATTCTGGCGAACGCGGCGATATTGAAGCCAAGATTAACGACCTCAAATCTGCTCTTGGCAGCGAGGATACAGCTCGCATCCAGAAATCCAGCGAAGACCTGCAGAAGGCTTTCTACGCCGTCAGCGAAAAACTGTACGGGCAGGAAGGTCAGCCTCAGCCGGGAGCCGCTGGCCCCAGCGCAGCGCCCTCCAACGATGGTGATGTGATTGATGGTGAAGTGAAGGACGCCTGATCCAGGCCTTGAATAAAACTCTCGGGTGCGCGTGGTTAACCACGTGCACCCGTTTTTTTTAACCTACTCTCATCTTAGCCTTTCCCGGAAGACATTTTTACCTTTATAATCCACTTTATGTCACACATCCCTAAAAAGTTACGCCTGCCATTTGCGCTAGTCGTTATCATACTCCTGGGCCTGGTCATTTACCGGATCCCGTTCGTCAATGACCGCTTCTCGGGACGAGTTGACGAACTAAGCTCGCAAATCATCTATTTCTTTAGACCGCCATCCGAAGCTGTGTTTGTCCCGGCGCAGGTAAACCAAATCGATAAAATCGTCACCG
Organism: uncultured Anaerolineae bacterium; assembly: GCA_903908605.1. GTDB lineage: Bacteria > Chloroflexota > Anaerolineae > Anaerolineales > Villigracilaceae > UBA5195. The sequence continues at coordinate 69,831 of CAIVSQ010000264.1, read as the reverse complement.
CCACACTGATGGCGCTGCGCACCCCCACAACCACCCCCACGCCGCAATCGACACCCACCGCAGTAACCATCACCCTGACCCCAACCATAACCCCCACCCCCTTGCCGCAGAGTGTCACCCTGCCGGGTGTGGTTTACGTAGACCAGATGGGCGGTTACAACCTATGCGGCCCCGCCAACCTGACCATGGCCCTCAAGTTTTGGAAATGGAAGGGTCAGCGGGATGAAATATTAAAGGTGATCAAACCCGGCATCAACGAAGCCAACCTGATCTTTTGGAAACGCGGGCAGTCTGATAAAAACGTGATGCCCTACGAGATGGTCGATTTCGTCAACGATCATACCGATCTGCATGCCTTCTCACGCTTCGGTGGTAACCTGGATATCCTCAAAAATTTCCTGGCAGCCGGGTACCCTGTCCTGATTGAAAAAGGCGAGTACCAACGTGATACCTCTGGCGCGGTCAGCTGGATGGGACATTACCAGTTCATTACCGGTTACAACGAAGCCAACAAAACCTTCCTGATCCAGGACACCTACATTGATGGACCCAACTTTAAGGTGGCATATGAGAAACTGGAAATTGAATGGCGTGCCTTCAACTACATCTTCATGGTCGTTTACCCCGCCGATCGTGAGGAGGAAATTCAACGCCTGCTGGGAAATTGGTCTGATGCAGAATGGGCTAACCGGCACGCATTGGAACTGGCCGAACGGGATATCAAATCTCAAAATAGCCTGGACGAATATTTTGCCTGGTTTAACAAGGGTACCAGCCATGTGCAGCTCCTGCAGTACTTTGACGCCGCAACTGCCTATGATCAGGCTTTTATGCTCTATTCCAACCTGACCATCGACAAGGCAAAATTCCCATACCGAATGTTGTGGTATCAGACCGGTCCTTACAAGGCATATTATTACGCCGGGCGTTACCAGGATGTGATCAATCTCGCGAATGTTACCCTTGCAACCATCAGCAAACCCACGTTGGAAGAAAGCCTGTACTGGCGTGGGATGGCCCGCCAGGCTATTGGCGAAACAGACAATGCCATCGCTGATTTCAAACTCGCCAACCACCTGAACCCGGGGATGGCAGCTATTATCCAAGCACTGACCAGCCTGGGCGTTCAACCTGAACCCCAGGTCAAATAACACGGGAGAACCAATGCGCCTGCTACACTTCGCCGATGCCCACATTGATATGGCCAATTACGGACGGCACGACCCGGTCAGCGGACTGCCATTCCGTGTGCTGGATTTCCTCAAATCGCTGGATACAATTGTAGATACGGCCATCGCAGAAAAAGTGGACCTGGTTATTTTTGCGGGGGATGCTTATAAAGACCGTACCCCCGCGCCAACTTTTCAGCGCGAATGGGGCCGGCGCTTAATGCGGCTTTCGGCAGCCAGGATTCCTACCCTGTTGTTGATAGGCAATCACGATCTTTCCCCCGCCAGCGGGCGCGCCCATGCCCTGCAAGAGTTTGACACCCTGCAGGTACCCTACCTGACTGTCATCGCCCGCCCACAACTGATGACTTCAACCGAACTTGGAATTCCAGCCCAGGTGATCGGCCTGCCCTGGGTTAACCGCTCGGGGCTGCTCGCCTCTCTTGACAATGGGGAAAGCCCCACCTCAGAGGTGGTTGAAAAGCTGGAAGATCTGCTCACTATCATGTTAAAGAACTACCTCGAAGAATGTGACCCTTCCCTGCCCACCATCCTTACAGGACATGCTTCTGTGCAGGGAGCTACCTTTGGCGGAGAGCGCCTGGTAATGTTGGGTACCGACCTGGTATTGCCTGGCTCGTTGGTAAAGGATGAACGTCTTGATTATGTGGCCCTCGGCCACATCCATAAGCCTCAAAATCTCAATGGACCTGGCCCAGACCCACAGGACAAAACACCATACTTGCATCCACCTGTCATTTACCCCGGTTCAATCGAGCGGGTGGATTTTGGCGAAGCACGTGATGAAAAATTTTTCATTATTGCTGATATCCAAAAAGGGCATACCCAGGTGGATTGGCGCCAGCTAAAACAGGTCCGGCCCTTCGCAGAGGCCTATTTAAAATTAGAATCGACCGAAAATGTCACGGCCCAAATCAAAGCTGTGCTGCCGCCCGCTCGCCGATTAAAAGATGCGATTGTTCGCTTGACCCTTGATTATCCACGCGATTACGAAAGATTGATCAATGAAGCGGAAATCCGTGAGACGGTCCAGGCCGCAGATCCTTTTGAATTTCACCTGGTCAAACGCCCACAAATTGAAGGCAGGGTGCGGCTCGCCGAAGGTCAAAACATCGCCAGCCTGTCTCCATTGGAACTTCTTGAAAAATACTGGCAAGCCAGCCACACCGACAATGCCGATATAAATAGCCTGCAGCAACTAGCGGGGCAAATATTGGGTGGCGTATCCTCCAACGGCGAATAATACCGTTTTTTTTCATTCCTGCGACCCTGCAGTGCATAGAGGCCAATTATGCGATGGATATTTATCTCCCCACACTTTGACGATGCCGTGCTTTCTTGCGGTGGACTAATACGGGAATTTAACCGCCAGGGAAAAAAGGTTGAAATCTGGACTGTCAATTCTGGAATTCCGGCGGAAGGACCAGTCTCCGATTTGATCACCCGCGTTCACGCCAAGTGGAAAACCGGAACCCCGCAGGAAACCATTGAGCTGCGCCGAGTAGAAGACCAAAACGCCGCCAGGCTGGTAGGCGCTGCACTCCAGCACCTGGGCCTGGTTGATGCCATTTACCGGCGCAGCGAAACTGGTGAATATTTTTATACCGATGATGTTTTTGACCCTATTCACCCTGGCGAAGGAGATATCGTCCAGCAAACCGCTATGGGTATCGCTGCTGGCGGGTTGAGTAAAAATGATATCCTCGTTTGCCCGCTGGCCCTGGGTGGTCATGTGGACCATGTTATCGTTCGCAAGGCGGTCGAAAGCCTCGGGCAGGAAACCTGGTATTATGCCGATATTCCGTACCATTTTATGCATGCGGAAGAACTGGTAGCGGCTGTTGAAGGAATGCGCGATCAACAATTTTCCATCTCAGACGATAGCCTGGCGACCTGGCAGGCAGGAATTGAAGCCTACACATCGCAGCTTTCCTCCCTTTTTGAAGATGCTGAAGACATGCACGAACGAATAAAAAATTACCGGGATGTCACCGGTGGATTAAGGATTTGGTCCTCTGCTCTGCCTAATTGATCAGGCGACCCCGCGAATGGGAGTACTTTTGTCTGCTTGATTTCGCAAGTAAATCATGATATATTAAGGCACGTTTCAAAAATAAGACGTCTCTTATCCAAGTTGCATCCCAGTTTGGGATGCAACATATCTTATAAACAGGGTTTGTTAACATGCCAGCTACGTATTTGACAAAAGATGGGTTTCAGAAACTTCAAGACGAACTGGACCAACTCCGCACTGTTAAGCGGCAGGAGGTTGCTGAGAGGTTACATGAGGCCATGGAAGGTGGCGAGCTAATTGAAAACGCCGAATACGAAGCCGCAAAAAATGAGCAGGCTTTTGTGGAAGGTCGTATCCAGGAACTCGAAATCATCCTGGCGGCTGCTCATTTAATTGATGAAGCCGCCAGTCACCTTGATCCCACGATCGTATCTGTCGGTGACACCGTCGTGATCCAAGAAGATGGTGGTTCTCCCGAGGAATATACCATCGTTGGCGCAGCGGAAGCGGACCCACGATCCGGAAAAATCTCAAACGAATCCCCGCTCGGGCGGGCATTGATCAACCACCATCCTGGTGATATCGTCACCGTGGACGCCCCCGGCGGTGCTTTCAAAGTGAAAGTGATCAAGACCACCTGACCCCTGGGGCAGTCTAATCAAAGCCCCGCGCCCACTCTGCCAAAACAGGGTGGCTTGTCGCGGGGTTTTTTATATCATCGAAAGGCATGCCATCATGACCGAATACAATTCCCTTGAACAAATCCGTTTGCAAAAAATTAACGAGCTGCGCGCCGTGGGCATTGAGCCATACCCCACCCGGGCCGAACGAACTCACACCGCCGCAAAGGCCATCAGCGAGTTCGAATCCGCCGAAAAAGCACTGGCAGAAGGCGGTCCGGCTGTTGAAGTTAAGGCCATCCTAGCCGGGCGTATTCGCGCCATGCGCTCGATGGGCAAGCTTACTTTCGCCCATATCGAGGATGGCACAGGCAAGATCCAAATTTTCCTGCGGATCAATGAATTAGGGCAGGACAGGGTCAGCTTCTTCGATAAGATGTTTGATATCGGCGATTTTGTGCAGGCTACTGGCGTAATGATCCGCACCCGCACTGGTGAAGTCACCTTGCATGTGCATGACTATACCCTGCTCGCCAAGGCTGTCTCCCCCCTGCCAGCAGACAAAGATGTCACCCAGGAAGATGGTAGCGTGGTACGTTATGCCGCGCTCGAAGGCCCTGAACTGCGCGCACGCCAACGGTATGCCGACCTGGCAGTCAACCCGGATGTGCGTGAGACCTTCCGCAAGCGCGCCCGGATTGTCTCTTCACTGCGTCGCTTCCTGGATGACCACGATTTTCTGGAAGTAGAGACCCCCATCCTGCAGCCCATTTATGGCGGTGCTGCCGCACGCCCCTTTACCACCTTCCACAACCAGCTTAAGCAGCAGCTTTACCTGCGCATTTCCTTTGAGTTATACCTCAAACGGTTGTTAGTGGGTAACCTGGAACGAGTATATGAAATTGGCCGTGATTTCCGTAATGAAGGCGTTTCCTTCAAACACAACCCCGAATTTACCCAGCTCGAGTTTTACTGGGCGTATGCTGATTACATTAAGGTTATGGAACTAACTGAGCAGATGGTATCCACCGTTTGCCAGGAAGTTAACGGCACCATGCGCATCAGCTATCAGGGCAAGGCAATTGACTTCACACCACCATGGAATCGCATTGAAATGCGCCAGGGTATTCTGGATGTTACTGGTATCGATATCTACGCGCATACAGATGCGGATAACCTGGCAGCGGCCATCGTAGCCAAAGGTTATCACCCACCTCAACGAGCCACCCGCGGCAAATTGATCGATTATCTGGTTGGTGAATACCTTGAACCCACCCTGATCCAACCTACTTTTCTGTATGACTACCCGCGGGATATTTCACCGCTGGCCAAGTCCAAACCGGGCGATCCGTTAACCGTGGAACGCTTTGAAGGCTATGTTGCAGGTTTTGAGCTGTGCAACGCCTTTACCGAACTAAATGATCCGCTCGACCAGGAACAACGTTTTCTGGAAATGGGACGTGACTATACCGCCGAAGACGAAGAACTTAACCTGATGGATGACGATTACCTGCGGGCCATGCGCTATGGCATGCCTCCCAACGGTGGTTTTGGGATGGGTGTTGACCGGCTGACGATGTTACTGACCGACAAACACTCCATCCGCGAAGTTCTGCTCTTCCCCCACCTGCGCAGTGATGAACAGGGTGGCAACGAGCCAACCGCATAGAAATAATCAAAGGCACACATCCGCCAGGAGCACATGTGTGCCTTTCTCTTTATAAAGTTTACGGTAATTGCTAAGGAGTAGCCCATGCCAGATACCTTTACCTGCCCAAACTGCGGTGCCCCTCTCGATTACAAGGGCAGCGACCCAATCATCCGTTGCCCCTATTGCAACAGTTCGGTGATCGTACCCGATAATTTGCGCGAAAAACCTGCATTTTCATCCCGACAGGATAACTTCACGCTGACGGGCATGGCAGGTGTCGACATGAAGGCAATGGTTAACCAGGCGCGCCGCTTCAAGGAAGTCAAAGAACTGGCGCACTCAGGTAAGATGGATGACGCCGCCCGTTTATATATGGAAATTACCGGTGCAGATGCACTGACAGCCCGCAGCGCAGTAGAAGCGCTCGCCAATGGCATGCCAGTGACGCTCACCAGCCTCAGTAGCGGTCCTGCCTTCATCAACACCGGCGCGGAAATTGATAACAACATCCCAGAAACACCTGTTCGACGCAGAACGGCTAAACCCAAAAGTGGCATGGGAGCCGGCTGCGTGGTGGGTTGCTTTTTATTTATCCTGGCAGCAGGCATTTTGATCTCAGTTGGGCTGCCAACCCTGGCATCACTGGCTGGCCTGGTTATTGGCACCCAACCCGAATTAGTGTTGACCAGCCTGCCTAACCTGCCGATCTCACCTACTGTCGCCAGCGGAATCGCCAAGGCCACCGGCTTCGGCAGCGTTGATCTCTCCATTGGTGGTGAAGGCACCGGTCCAGGCTTATTTGGTGACGTACGCGGAATTGCAGTTGACCCATCGACAGGTGGTTTTTTCGCTGCTGATTTTGAAGGCGGTCGGGTCCAGGCCTTTGACTCGCAGGGCAAGTTCACGCACCAGTGGATTATCCCCGGAAAAAAACTATATATTCTATCCATCACGGCTGATCGCGAAGGTAATGTTTACATCGCCACCGGCGGCAAGATCCTGGTATTTGATAAAAAAGGCACCCCATTAAGAACCATCGAATCTGAAGATATTCATTATTATTATGATGACGTCGCGGTTCTTTTAGATGGATCAATGCTGGTACTCTCACGCGGAGATACCTTGTTCCACCTGGCCCCCGATGGCAAGGTCCTGGAACGTTACGACGAAATCATATCTAGCATTACGGATGATTCAGAATTATCCTCACGGATCGCTGTGGATGGCATCGGCAACATATACCTGTTGGGAACCTTCAACAACGCTGTCTTCATTTTTGACTCCGAAGGTAAATTTAAAAACAAGTTTGGAAGCATGGGCGATGAACCCGGACAATTCAGGGCACCTTCCGCCATCGGAATCGATGGAAAAGGGCGGATATTTGTCAGTGACATGAAGGGAATCCAGATTTTTAGCAACGACGGACGCTATATTGACGTATTAAAAGCACACACGTTTGCTTATGGTATCGCTTTCGACGACCAGGGCAGACTCTACGTTACAACCAACCAGAAAATGGTCGAAAGATACATCATTCAAAAATAGGTGAAAAAATGACTTCAGAAAATATATGCCAGTTTTGCGGTGCGCCCCTTGATAATAATGCAGGCAGCCAATGTCCATCCTGCGGTAGCGCACTACCCTCAAATGCCAGCAGCAGCTCGGCAGCTACATTCGTCATCCAGAAGCCTGTCTTTAATAACAGCGCTGAAGCCATGGATGAAGTAAAGAAATTAATTCGTGAAGGTGATACCGAACAGGCCTCCGAAGTAGCACAAAGCGCTTTTGGTCAGACACCCGAATCTGCCCAAACAATGATCAGCCAAACAGCAATTGATATGAGCCATTCCGGGCGCGAGACACCACCCCCGGCCGAAAGCGAACCAGAGCGAGCCTACGTACCCGCACAGGAGGATGTCATCGATACACCGCCAGCCTCTGAGCCGCCCCAACCACCCAAGAAACGCAACTGGATTTTGATTGGCAGCGTCGGTGCGGTAGTATTCATGTGCCTGTGCTGCTGCCTGCCATTGATAGCGATTATTGTTTATTTAATGCAGAACAATTAACGACCAAAAGAGACTGCCCCTCGGAAAGGTGCAGTCTCTTTTTATTTTAATAAATAATCAGTATCGTGCGCAATGACCTGCCACTAAGGGCATTGAATGACACCCTGGGCCCACAAACAAACACCGCAAACCGGTGACGGGTTGCCAAAGCAATCTTCCTGGTTGTCATGCGCCAGGTCACAACCACCGCAGAATGTGCAGGGGGCAAAACCAAAATTATGCAGCCTCTCGCGATAGGCCACATATTCCGGATCCATCCATAAATCCACCAAAGAACGCTCCGCCACACTGCCAAAGACGTGGCGGTGATTGGTCAACGGAGCATCTTTCAGGAAACTCGTGTGCGTGTGCATCAATGCCCAACAAGGGGCGGCATAACCATCCCATGCGATTGACATGGTACCTGCCTCAACAAAATTACACACATCGCTCGCACCACCCCAGTTATTGCCCGCCAGGCTAATACTACAGCCACTGGTGAATGCCGCAAAAAGGGCGTCGCGCGTGGTCTCATTTATATCCATTTTTGGCAGGCTCAAGTGGGGCACGTTTTTTGAGCCGTCCATGTAGGCTGTGTCTGATAAAGTGTGCATGTACAGGCGTTCATCACGCATTTGAGGGGTGGCGGGCTGAACATTACTGACGGAAAAATGCTTGGCTCGGAAAGAGCGGCCCAACTTGATGACCGCGGGAAGTTCATTGATGTTGCGCTTCATGGCCACAAAAGCTACGCCAATTTCAGGTTTGGGAAAATGTCCGGCTTTGCGCATCTTATCAAAACGGCGCATATTCTTTAACACTACGGGCAGTTCAGCTCCCAAGCGCACATCCGAATAACTCTCTGGCGTAGCTCCATCCAACGAAACCCACAGCATATCCAATCCCGCATCGATCAGGCGGCGGGCGTTGTTTTCATCCAACAAGGTGCCATTGGTAATCATTTCTACGCGAGGTACTCCCAATTGTTTCACCCTGGCGATCCATTCAATTGTACGAGTATGCACCAGTGGTTCACCGATGCCACCGAAATAAACGTCTGGAAGCGGGTCCATATTTTTGAGGCTCTCGTAGATATGCTCAAAAGTCTCATCACTCATCCGGCCACCGGTTTCATTCCAACCATTTCGGAAGCAAGTGACACAATCCAGGTTGCAGGCGATGGTAGGTTCAATATAAATCTTGGTGAGCTGACTAATAGGTCGGTGCATGCGCACGAAGTTGGTACCTTCATCCAACCTCAGACGCGCGCCAGGGGTAAGACCATATCGAGCTGCTACATCGTGTGGGATAACAAGATCACCTTTTTCATTTACCTCAGCCCAGGCCGAAGTACGTTTCGTCGAAACAACCATGGTTAACTCCTGTCGTATATCATCAAAGGTACAACCAGGCACAGAGGAATTGCAAACCTGGCATCATATTCAAATATATGAATATATTCTACTGTCTTTCGAGATTCCATCATAGGACAGGTGTCACCAATGCACGGGTTGATTGTCACCAATTGGAATAATTATTTTCCCGCTCTATAAATATTCAACAGAAAGACATTGCTTAAATCGTAATTTTACGATATAGTATCTGCATGTCACAAAATTACCTGAACAATAATCAAAAGAAATTTGCCAAAATGCTCAAGGCACTTGGAAACCCACAGCGCTTCCAGATCATGGAGTATCTGGCAGAAAAACAAACCTGTATCACCAATGATATTGTCCAACAGATGCCGCTGGCGCAATCAACCATCAGCCAGCATCTAAAGGTGTTACGTGAAGCAGGCCTGGTGAGCGGTGTCACTGAGGGCCCTGCCACATGCTACTGCCTGAATACCGAAGGCATCCAATGGCTTAAAGAACAGGTCGGCCGGTGGTTACCGGGCTGCTGTGCACCCACATCTGGTGAAACGCTATTAACCCTGCAACTACCCGCGCACGAGCCAGGTCAATGACCCCGAGGAGGTCCAAAATGACAACAAACAATCCATCTGCAACCTACTTTGAAAAAGTCGCCGCTGATTGGGACAATTTACGCAGCGGGTACTTCACAGAAAGTGTGCGCGATTCGGCCATCGCTAAAGCTCATTTGCACCCAGATATGATCGCTGCCGACATTGGCGCTGGGACTGGTTTCGTGACTGCCGGAGTTGCGCCTCTTGTGCAAAAAGTGCACGTTCTCGATGGCTCCGAAGCCATGCTGGCCATTGCTCGGCAGAATCTGGCAGAATTTTCCAACCTGGAGTTTCATCTTGCCGACGGGTTGGCTTTGCCACTTGAAGATGCAAGTGTGGATACCGTCTTTGCGAACATGTACCTGCACCACTGCCCCGATCCATTGAACGCCATCCGCGAGATGGTGCGCATCTTGCGTCCCGGTGGCCGGCTGGTCATCACAGACATGGATGCACATACGCACGAATGGTTAAAAACCGAAATGTCAGATGTCTGGTTGGGATTTGAGCGCGAGGATGTGCGTGCCTGGTTCACGCAGGTCGGGCTGGTAAATGTACTATTGGACTGCACCGGGCAATCCTGCCAGGCAGGTTGCCAAAGCAAGATAGGCGAACATGCCGAGATCAGCATCTTTGTAGCAGCAGGAACACGACGCATCCCTGCGCGCGATTCAGTACAGGCAAATTACGCAGCTCGCGCGTTGGATTCAAGTTGCTGCGGCGATTCGAGCTGTTGTACCCCAGCCACGATCTCTCTCAGCTCAATCGAAACAGTTCGATGGGATGGCGGTTACAGCCAAGAAGATAAGTCAGCTGTCCCGACAGAAGCAGCTGATTTTTCGCTCGGGTGCGGCAATCCACTGGCTATGGCAACCCTGCGTCCTGGTGAAACTGTTTTGGATATTGGATCTGGAGGTGGACTGGACGCCTTCATTGCTGCCAGGCGCGTCGGGCAGACTGGGCAAGTTATTGGTGTGGATATGACTCCCGCCATGCTGCAGCGCGCCCGGCAAGCGGCCCAGAACGGCGGGTTCACAAACGTGGACTTTCGCCAGGGCTACGCAGAAAATTTACCCGTCGGGGGTAACAGTGTGGATGTGATCATCTCAAACTGCGTGATCAACCTGACCGAAGACAAAGCCAGCGTTTTCGCAGAGGCGTACCGGGTACTTAAAACTGAGGGACGTCTGGAAGTCAATGATATGGTTTTTGGTGGCGCAATTACTCCCGCCATGCGCACCTCAATGGCGGGTTGGGCGGAATGCATTTCCGGTGCATTACCTGAAGTAGAATACCTGGACCTGGTACGCCAGGCCGGGTTCAGAGATGTACAGGCAAGACGCAGCACCAGCGCTGGCAGCTCCGCCGGCGTGCCGGTCTATAGCGTGCAAGTTTCCGCTAAAAAATAATCAGCAAATTTCAGGGGTTTTCAGTTGACGGGGCGCCAGGTTTTATTGAGCCTGGCGTCTCTTCTTCACGCAGCATTTCATAGACCTGCAAGCAGCCTTTACAGCAAAAGTTAAGCAAACGCCCATCAAATTCCTTGGTGATCACCCGCCGCGCTTCTGCCCCACAATGGTCGCATTTAGTCGTATCTACCATAACATCACCTGCCCAATGGATAAGGATTGAATCAGGCCAGCAATTGCCAGCCCGCGCAAAATGGTTTGAATCCCGAATAACATAATCAATACAGCCGCCACGTTTTGCAAGCCACCCCGCAATTTTGGACTGATCAAATTAGCTGCCAGGCCAAAACCTAACAAGGTCGGGATGGTTCCAAGGCCAAAAGCCAGCATGGTCATGGCACCACCCCAAGAGGTGTGGGTGCGCACAGCCACCACCAACATGGCAAACACCAGCCCGCAAGGCAGCAAACCCCACAACAGACCAACCGCCAGGCTGGAAAAGAAGCTATTTTTCCCAAACAAACCGCGCATTCGTGCCAATGGCGACCGCCCGCCCATCAAGGACATGAGCGCAGTTTCCACCGGCGGCAGAATCCCTAATAAGCTCAAAGACACCAATAACATGGCCAAACCGACCAGGACCGAGAAAGCCCCCTGCCAGCCCAAAAAACCACCCACTTTATCGAGCAGGGAGCCGGCCAGGCCAACCAGCGCGCCAAAAATGGCGTAGGTGCTGATACGACCCAGGTGCACGGGTAATAAGCTAAGCACTTTGTTCCAGAAACTATTTTTGGTGCCGGCTGGCAGCGCCGCTGACTGGCGGGCAGAATAAATGGCGACGATCCCACCGCACATTCCTAGGCAATGACCAAAACTACTCATTAAACCGGTAAAAAACGCCAGAGCGAAGTTAGAAAGCTCCATTGTGATCACAACCCCACGTCAAAGAAAGCCGACTGGCTGGCGCCGCCGCGTGTTATGATGACTTCGATGCGCCACATTCCACGCATGGTAAAGGGCGCCTGGGCCTGGTAAACACCGGCCGAAACAATTTTGGCATCCGCCTGGTTGGGGGGCATCCACATAGAAGGCATGGTCAGGTCAAGACTAATGACGGCATCCTCAATTGCATTGCCACTGCCATCTCTCAAGGTTATGTCAAAACTACTGGCAGCCCCCACACTGGGTGGGTACGGATTGATAGCCAGCGTCACGAGCATATCGCCCAACTGTTGAGCAACCGCATGCGCAGGCAGATCTTGCCCGGTAACAGGTGAAGACAAACGAGCCCCATCCGCCGAGACAGCCACCAAATCGCTTGGGCTACCTTGTCCCGCCATCATGTGTGACATACGCATGCGCATGAACAAGAAAACTCCCACTAACAGCAAGACAATACCCACCACAACCAATTTTTTCGCCATTGATCACTCCGTATATATTTTTAGGGGATGAAAACCATGAAATTCGGTACTGCTTTTTTCAGCACAAACTTGCGTGTGTTTATTAGATGCCTGTGTAAAGCAAATGATACACCATAATTAACGGACGGCAGCCAACCAGAGTTTGATCCCGGGATGGCTGCCCTAAAATGGTTGATTATTTCAGCTTATCCACCTCAGCTTGCAGGGCTGGTTTAATGGTTTCAAAATCAAGGCTATTGGCGCTGCAAAAATCTTTCAAGGTCGTCGAGGGCGCGTCAGGCATAGGCAGACCGAAGATTTGTTCTATTGTTCCCTTGGGCAACCCCCAACTGAGAATTTCACCCAGCGTGGTTTTTCCCTTGATGATGCGGGCACTGGTTTCTGCCGTGCTGGTTTCAGGCGATGGGCTGACAAGGATCTCAGGCGCAGGCACAGGTGCAGTCGCAGGAGCTCCTGCGGTGTGGGTCTGCAGGTAGGCAAGTTGTTCAGCGCTAAGGTTGCGGTCACTCAGCAATGCAACAGCCGCTTGCGGCAAGTAAGTTTCAGCGGACAGGTCAATTGGCAGGTTATTGTAAAAAGCCACAAACAGACGCACCGAAGCAGTGCCAATTTCCACCTCGCCCTCCACAGCCATCGCTTCAAGATTCTTGACCTGGAAAGCGGCTGGTTGGTCAACAACATTGAAGGCCTGGCCAAGCAGCGTTGCGGGAACACCGAAATTCTTTTCCACATCGCCAAACGTGTACGATCCACGAATGTCTGCAGGATTAGCCTGCCCGGCGAATTCACCCTCACTAAATTTTGCAGCCACCTTGCTGCTTTCTGTCTGCCACCAACCCAGGTTGGCAGAAATTAGGATGCCGCCAAACAGGATTGCTACCACAAGAGCTGCCAAAGTTTTTGATTGCAGGATCATTTTACACCTCGGTTCGAGAAAACAACGGTCTTGGCTACCGGACAAATCGCTTCGGACGTGCACTCCAGGCAGGATATGCATTGATGATCACGGACCGTAGTCTTTGTATCGACAGCGATATTCATGGGGCACATGATCGAGCAAGCCCCATCGGCTTTACAGGTTGTTTCACTGCGTCGGATGCTAAAGATTCGGAACAGATTGGAAATTCCCAGCACAGCGCCATATGGGCAGGCGTATTTACACCACGGACGTTCCACAAAGAGTGACAAGCCCAGGGTCACCGCCAGGACGATCACACCCCCAACAGCCACCTCGCTGCTCCATAAATTGAACAGGGCGTTGTAGGGATCGTAACTGATAAAAACCAACGTGCCGGTTGTGGCGGTCATATACAGAACCCAAGCCAGCACAAGGTAACGTGTATAACGAAGCAAGCTATCCAGTTTCGCCGGTACAAAGTGATTAAAACGTCGCTTGAAGAATTTTTTACCCAGCGAGCTAACCCATTCCTGGACGGTACCCAATGGGCAGACCCAACCACAAAACACCGGTCCAAACAGGATTGCCAGAACAAAGCCAATCACCATCAAGGCGAAAGCAGCTTCATGAATATGTTGAACGAATGTACCTGTGGTGGCATACTGATAAATAGTCACCACGCCGCCAAATGGGCACAAGGCATGCATCGATGCGCTGGAAAGGAACGGAATTCCACCCCCATTGGCCACGAGTGTATGATTGATCGAAATCAGGGCAATCAACGCAAAGAAAACTACTTGCACCACTCGCCTTATCCAGATAGTGCGCGGTCTAAACAAACGAATTCGTTTTCCAAACAATGTGAACATTCTCTGCTCTCCTGTACTATTTTATTGTTCACATTGTAATTTTTATATTTACGGATTATGCAAACATTGTGTAAAGGTTGTGTAAAGACAAGCAGCAGAGAAAAAAAATCCCCGGCAAGGAGGTATCTCCATCACCGGGGATTGGCTAATCCAGGGCTTACTGGGCAGCGGCTTTTTCCATCAGGGCAAATATTTCCAAGGGTTCGCCTTTGCCCTCATCGCGATATAAGGCAATGGCTTCCTGTGGGCATTTATCAACGCACACACCGCAGCCCATGCACTTCGCAGGGTCAACTTCCATCAACAAGTTGCCAATTGCGAGAGCACCGAATTGGCAGGATGCAGCACAAGTTTCACATGCCGTGCACATATCCTCGTCAATTCCGGCCAGATATCCCGAGGATGCCAACATGGGTGTACCATTTTGATGGGCATGAATGGCTCCACAGCAGCACGCACAACAGTTACAAATAGCGTAAAATCGGCCCAACATGGCATCCTTGAAGAAAGCGTGATGAACATGCCCACGCGCATCCTCGGCGTCAATTATTGCCACAGCTTCATCACGCGTAATCCAACGCGTCTTTCCGGGGTTGTGATCCACTACGAAGCTGGCAAAGGGTTCACCCACCACCAGGCATACGTCCAGCGGCAAGCATGGATTGGGCTTGGCAGACCGACAAGGGCAATCCAACGCAACGATATGATCAGGGTTTTTTAGAATGATAGAGCGGGCACGTTTGTATGGGATCACTTGTTCCAAATCAGGCAGGTTAATATCTTCATTGACCAGCACGAGCTTTTTTGCAGCCTCGCGTGGCATGGTTTTGCCATGATAAGTATCTGCCATACTGATGGTATTGGCAGGATCTTGTGATTTTTTGTTATGGGTAATGCGTGCTTCCACCCAGGCCGCAAATGGGGCTAATTTTTTCGCAAGCGGATGCTGGCCTGTTCCAATGGCAATGTAAAGATGGGTCCAGCGGCCATAAATATAGCCGTGAATAAAGTCGAAGCTGGAAAAACCGCGGGTTGCGCGGGCTTCTTTTAAAAATGCTGCTGTGGAAGGGCTGATCAAAGGATTACGAAACTTCATGTCATTCTCCGCATAGATGGATGCGCAGGGCTTAAGCACCCCACACTTTGAAGTCTTTCAGGATGGAACCGCCGACAAACTCTCGTAATATGGAATTATCCGGCACCCATTCCATGTCCATGGGCTGGAACCACTCCAGGAAGGCCAATAAGCGCTTGGTTTCAATATATTCTGGTGTTCCATGGGCCACCTGGCGCAACAGTGGTTGAATGATTGGGCTCAACACAGCAAGTTCATAAGCCAGGGCAGAATTGAACATAACATCTGCATTTTCTTGGTAAGGAAAAATATGAAGTTTTTCACCCCGCCGGACTGATTCCCAGCGATTGATTGTCTGGGTAGCGCTATATCCTCTTTCCCGTGCATCTCTCACGATCCGCCTCACAAGACGAGAATCGGTGGTGGATACACGGTTATGACGATCGAGGTTGAGTTGCGTTAGCGCGGAGGCATAAACTTTAAAGGATTGGTCGGTGAGCGCGGCGGGAATCAGGCGCGGGTTCAGCCCGTGAATTCCTTCCAGGATGATGATTTGCCCAGGCCGCAGGCGTACTACGTCACCTTCAAGTTGGCGCCCTTCCTTGAAGTTGTAACGTGGAAGTTGTACTTCCTCTCCGGCAATGAGCTGCTGAAGCTGACGGCCAAGTTTATCCAGGTTGAGCGCACCTAGTGATTCAAAATCAAATTGGCCGGTTTCATCACGCGGGGTTTGCTCGCGGTCAACAAAATAATTATCCATTTCAAGTGCAAACGGCGAAAGACCAAGTGCCAGCAGCTGGACCGCCAGGCGTCTGGAAAATGTCGTTTTTCCTGAAGAAGATGGGCCAGAAACTAATACCAGCCGGGCGTTATCGCGTTTTTCGGATATCTGACGCGCAATCAAGGCGATGTGTTGTTCATGCAGCGCTTCAGAAACCAGGATAATTTCCCGGCTTCGCCCGGCTTTGATGGCATCATCCAATGCGCCAACGCTCTCGATTCCCAATCGTTCCAGCCAATTTCCATACTGCCGAAAGGTGTTGAGTAATTGTGGATAATCTTCGATTGGGTCCAATTGGGTGGGCGAATGTCGACGCGGAAAACGCAGGGTGAAACCACCGTTGAGCTTGGATAATGCGAACCATTTTAAATACCCGGTCGAAGGTACCATGTAGCCATGATGATAATCGACATGGTCACCGAGATTGTACAAAGTCACGTATGGTTTGGAGCGGTAGTGAAGCAGACGAACCTTATCTCCGAAATGGTGTTTCTCAAAATACGTGATTGCTTCTGCAATGGATACTTCGCGCCGGTTGAAGGGCAAATCCTGCCTGACAAGATCAAGCATCTCGGACTGAAGGCGCTCGATCTCGGCTTGAGTCAATGGTTTGCGCTCGCGAACCTGGCAGTAATACCCACCAGATGCAACCGAGTGATCAATCGTCAGATAAGCGTCGGGGAATAATTTATAAAAAGCCGCCTCCAATAGGAAGTTGAGAGAACGGCGATAGATGCGAGCCCCATCCGAATCTGCCATGGTTACCGGTTGCACATTGGCTTCCATCTGCACAGGGTAAGTCAATTCATGCAACTCACCGTTCACCACCACACCCACCACTGGCGCAGTCAATTCAGACGCGAGGCAGCTAAAAAATTCAGCCATACTACTGCCACGCGTTCCTTCGAGAGTACGTCCATCCGGCAAATGAACCTGTACATTTTCAGCCGGTTTGGCGAAGCGGACCTTGTTATCGTCCATTGTTTGTTTAATTATTTTCCTAAGCGATTTAATAATTTTTCGGGTTGGTGAGAGAAAGCGTCGAGCGGCAGCTCACCAGCTGTCATTGCAAGCAAGGTTTCAGTCAGTAAGCGACTGACAGGGGTTGGCACACCAGCTTTTTGACCAGCGCGCACCACAGCACCGTGCAGGTAGCTAATTTCACTTTTTCCACGACCAGAGTGCAGATCAATATGGAATGAAGGCATTTTAGCACCCCGCCCAGCCCCGGCGGCTTTACTTAAAAATGGCTTTGAGAGCCAGGTTGGCAACCTGGTCGCCAGGGCCAGTGCGCGCACAGGAGTACCCGGCAAATCCACCACACCAATTCCATGGGCCTTCATCACCGCCAGGCACTCACTCAACTGGTCAATCTCCAAACGGTAAAGACCATCGTGCGCAAAAACTTCTGCAGCAGTCATATTCAGGATTGCCGATGTGGGGTTGGCCAGCAGGTTGGTCAACATTTTTGACCATTTCATATCCGCCGGTTTGGCAAACAACTTCGCATTCAGAAAAGCCCCATCCAGGGCTTCGACCAGGCGTTCAGAAAGGGGATGACCAGCGCCTACGCCCACCCCACGCAGTTTTTCGAGAATGATATCGCCAATTCCTCGCCGCCCGACCGCTGAAGTAACAGTTCCGTAAATGACTTTTCCTTCACCCAGTAAGCCGGCAATTGCAGGCTCGTTGTCGATGCCATTTTGCAAACAAAGCACTGGAGGCAAGCTCCCGGCATACGAACGCATTCCTTCCAGGGCCGCCTGGGTATCAAAGGATTTTAGGGCAAAGATAGCCACATCAAACGGGCCATGATTGAGGGCTTCTTCTATGGATGAGCAAAAATGTACAGTTGGCCGTTGAAGCTGAAATTCTGCCTGACCTTTTCGGCGTTCGTCTAACCCCAGGTTTAATTTCAATCCTAAGGTTTGCAGGTATTCGACAGCTTGCGGGGTTTCAATGAAAACCAGTTCGTGCCCCGCCAGGGCAAGAGAGCCACCAATATAGGTACCAATAGCACCAGCTCCAAAAGATAGTATCTTCATCCTGTTCATTCCTATCTATACATTAAAGCGTGGATCACGCTGGAGTGTCATACGCAAACCCTCTTCGAGGGAAATGGAAGATTTGTACCCCAATTTTTGGGCAGCCAACGATATATCAGCACACATGCGCGAGACCCCACCTGAGGTTTTGGGGTTATAGATAACTTCCGCACGAGCACCAGTTACATCAAAGACGGATTTCACCAAGTCGCGAGTTGAAGTCTCGCGTCCACTGCCGATATTAATCACCAATCCATCCATATTGGGCGCAGTGGAAGCTGCCACCATGGCAGAAACGACATCATCTATATATACATAATCACGTGTCTGGTTACCATCCGAATGCACGACAATGGAACCTTTATGAATGGCTTGCCTGAGAAAAAATGGCACAACTGGCGGGTGTGAAGCCGGTAAATGCTGCCCGGGTCCGTAGGCATTGAAAACGCGCAAACTAACCGTATCGATCTGCCACAGGTCACCAATGGTATTCATATAATACTCAGCCGCCAATTTGGAAACCGCATAAGGTGAACGCGGGTTGGGCGCCATGCTCTCACGCAAGGGCTGTTCGCCCTGATCACCATAAATCGCCCCGGATGAAACCAGCACCACCCGCCGAACGCCAACATCCCGCATGGCTTCCATCAGACTAACCGTCCCACCGACGTTGACCGCATTGTATTCGCGGGGGTAAAGGATCGATTCCTGCACCGATACCCTGGCCGCCAGGTGATAAACACAATACACCTCCTGCAGCAAGGTCCACAACTTCGGACGATCGTTGACATCGCCGCGCGTAAAATGAACATCCGCAGACAACACTTTCGGGTCACCCGTCGAGAGGTCATCGAGACCACGCACCTGGTGTCCTTCACGTGATAATTGGTTTGCGAGTGCGGAGCCCAGGAAACCAGCCGCGCCGGTGATTAGAAAATTCATTGATCTATGATCTTTCTTGGTTCGAATTTTAAAGGGGGATTATAGCATTAAGACCCGTTTGGGTTTTCTTTGAGAATAAATTAATGTGATTTATTCCATCCTGGCCTGATCATCCAGGTCAAAATCATCCGCGTTTGAAAAGATATCCTCTAAATCAATGCTTTCCATTTCATCAAGGGCAGATTTGTAATCCAGCTCCTGCGAGTCTTCATCGAGGTAATCTGGCTCGACAATCACAGCGTCCAGGACGGCGCTTGGATGTACCACCAGCATAATATCATCATCAATATCGAAGTCCTCATAATCCTCATCAGCCATCCATTCTGCCACCCCCAGAATTGCATCCTCAACACTATCGGTGGAATCCAGGTCCAGCAATTCGCGCACCTCG
Source organism: uncultured Anaerolineae bacterium (assembly GCA_903908605.1). GTDB lineage: Bacteria > Chloroflexota > Anaerolineae > Anaerolineales > Villigracilaceae > UBA5195. Next base: position 50,505 of record CAIVSQ010000264.1, on the reverse strand, counting down.
TGGGCAGGCATCGCCCTGAGTTCCTCAGGCGTAGGGAAGGAAGATGGGACCCGCTTTTCAAAGGATAGACTAATAACCGGGAAGACAGCCTGTTCGTCAAGATGATCAGCCGCGTTTTCGATTAATATTTCGGATGGCCCAGCCCCCAACGACGCAAGATTCATTGCCGAGGCAATATTTTCAGAACTGGTACGGGCAAAATATTGTAAAAAGACAAGTTGAAAACCCTTCATCGCTTCACGCAAGGTTTCAGCCAATTTCTCAGGGCTGTCATTCCAGACAAAATGCCAGGACTGCCCGCAAACAGGACAAAGTAGGGGCAAAAGGTAACCCGGACTGCCCAAGCCATCCTCCGCATTAAGCGCCAGGTAAATTCGGCCTGACTTATCACTTAAGACAACATCCACCACCCTGCCTAACAACAAATGCTTCAACGTAAACATAGGCCTTTTCCCATCCAGCTGGTACAGAGCAGATTTTAGTTGCGATGGATTAATTTTATACCGCTTTTCTACAACCGTGTATACACAACAAACCCGAAACACATTTGATTACAAGAAAAACCCCATCCTGGTTAGGGATGGGGTGGAATTTCAGCGTGTGCGCCCGCGCGGAGCCTGGGTATTTTTCCTGGGGTTATGCGGGTTGGGCGTTTTGCTGCCATGATTTTCATTGGCAGGAACATGCCTTGCGCCAGGAGAATGATGCGTGGGGTGTACAACTGTGGCGGGCTTGGGGGGAGCTGGCTGGTTGTAGTCAAATTCGGCCAGGTTTTCGCGCGCAAGCGGTGAACCCATAATTTTCTCAAGGGTGCGGATCATATCCGTATCCTCGGGTGTCACCAGCGTAAAAGCGTCACCACTACGTTCCGCGCGGCCAGTCCGGCCTATTCTATGGATATACGCATCGGGAGTGTCCGGCATATCAAAATTGATCACATGAGAAATGCTTTCCACGTCCAAACCACGCGCGGCGATATCGGTCGCAACCATGATCTGAAAATGACCAGTTTTGAAACCGCCCAGGGCGGCCTGGCGTTGATTCTGCGAGCGGTTGCTGTGCAGACTGGTCACCCTGAAACCAGCGTGAGCCACCTGGTTTGATAGGCGCTCAGCACGATGCTTGGTACGCGTAAAGATCAGGACCGAATCGGTATCTGTCTTTCGCAGCAAGGCCAGCAGTAAGCCAGTCTTCAGATGTTGGGGAACCGGGTATAACGCATGCCTGACGGTCTGCGCAGGCCGGCTGATACCTAAGCTGATGCGTTTGGGTTCGTGCAAGGACATGGAAGCCAATTCCTCAATTTCTTTGGGGAAGGTGGCGGAAAACAAAAGTGTTTGACGGCGAGGTGGAACAGCTTTGATAATTTTCTTGACATCCGGCAGAAAGCCCATGTCAAACATCCGGTCGGCCTCATCCAACACCAGGATTTCGATTCCACCCAAGCGGGCATGCCCCTGGGCGATCAAGTCAAGCAGACGACCAGGGCAGGCCACCAATATTTCGACACCTTCGCGCAAGGCGCGAACCTGAGGGGCGGGACCTACGCCACCATAAATGGTTGCGCTGCGGATCTGGGTGCCGTGCGCCAGTTCGTGAATGGTGTCGTTGATTTGCTCAGCAAGCTCGCGAGTGGGTGTAACAATCAGGGAGCGTGCCACACGACGCGGGCCATTCAACAGCCGGTGCAGGATGGGTAAAACAAAGGCAGCGGTTTTACCGGTGCCGGTTTGAGCCGTGCCGATCAGGTCATTACCCTCTAAAGCGGCCGGGATGGCTGCCAATTGGATGGGTGTTGGGATTTCATAGCCGGAACGATTGATCCCAACCATCAGGCGGGGATCCAGGTTAAACTGGTTAAAACTCACAAATATTCCTTGTCTTCAGGAGTCAGGCGTGTGTCGGGGGATCGAGCGAAGGCTCAAAGGAAAACAAATGCGGACTGCTGAGATGATTAGTCTGGGGACGGCGTAACCACCGTCCTATAAGATTATACCTTATTAAATTTTTCAAACCACATGCCGGGTTTCATGTGGCTGGCTTCCCAACCATTTACCGCACACGTCTGAGCTCTGATGTAATTATGGTGAGAACTAATCCAAGTTTTTTGATAAATAACTTTCGAGGCTGCCCGGTGTAGGCGGCATCTCATAAAGGAAAATGAGCAGATCTCGGTCCACCTCACGTGGTTCCCAGCCATCCATATCAAAAGAAATGGTCACCAGACGCGCCCCCGGTTTCAAACAACCTGCCAGGAAAGGTTTCAAGCGGGCCACCTGCGCAGAGGTCATATAAGCGAAAACAATATCCGCCTCGCCTAAATCCGCCTTGTAAAAATCAGCGCAGACCATCTTGACCTGCTCCTGCATACCTGCCAACCTGGCAAACAACAAGCCAAGCAGGCAATGCAGTGGGCTAATCTCAACCCCCACCGAGGACAAACCAAATTCGCGGGCAGCCAGCAGTAAAACCCGACCGTCCCCGGCTCCCAAGTCAAAAAAAAGCTCCCCCTGGCGAGCCTTAGCCATCTCAAGCGCGCGTCGGGTGCGCGGAGCAGAAGTTGGGCGCCAGGGCAGCCCGGTAAGAATAGGCACAAGCCACCAGAAAAGACCGGCAATCAACAAAACAATGGCGAACAACAACCCAAGGTTCATCTGCCAGATTTCCGAAGAATGTAGAAAGAGCGTAGGAAATGCATAGATAAAAACAATTTCATACTCAGCCCCGGGCTATTAAAACCATCTCACCCAGCCGGGCTCGGAAACTCAATGCAGCAGATTCGATGCCAAGTCCAATAAAAACACTGCCGGACTGGCCATCAACCGGGTCGATGCCATCAATGACGAGGCCGGTATCCTCAATCAACTGGTAATTCTGGCTGCCTTCGTAATCAGTCACCTGGATGTCTCGCAACCTGGCAGAGCGAACACCCTGGTCACGGCCATCTTTCCAGAAGGCCCAAACCAACCATGCGGGAGTACACAGGGCTGCGCTGACCAGGGTCTCAGCCCGACCGCCAAACAAACCTCGCTTCACTTTGATGGATGTGGTTTCGCAGCATATGTGCGAATCATCGATCCCAGCCAGGCTGTGCGAGGCTGTGTATTCCAGGATAGCGCTCCTCAACCCGGGGTGCAAATCTTTCAAAGTACATGCGCGTGAGGTACGGGTGTATTCTCTCATCAGAGCGCTCCAATCAAAATAATTTGGGATAAATATATATTACCATTTTTTGGAGGAAGAAAATAAAGTTCGTCAGAATGCAGGTTGGTGCTGTGATATTACATATTTACGATAAATTTGATTGTATTTGGAGTAAAATATACGCCTGTAGGGACTAAATCCACGAACATCCTATTCTCAACATCACACAGATTGTAAACAGGAGATATTAATATGGATATTGATATTCAATTCCGCCCTTCTTATTCTTTAGCCATTGTTAAATTGGCTCCCAATGAACGTGTTCGCGCTGATTCCGGCGCCATGGTCAGCTTTTCTGCTGGCGTAGAGGTCGAAACCAAGGCCGAAGGCGGCTTCTTAAAATCCCTCGGACGTGCAGTGTTGGGTGGCGAATCCTTCTTTCAAAATTTCTGGAAAGCCGGCCCACAGGGCGGCGATGTAACCCTCGCTCCCGACCTGCCCGGTGACATTATCACCATAGAACTAACCGGATCACCGGTCATGGTCCAATCTGGGTCCTACCTGGCTTCTTCGGATGGAATTGATCTTTCGACCAAGTTCAGCAGCAAAGCTTTCAAAGCTGGAGAAGGTGTTTCGATGCTGGAAGCCATCGGGGCAGGGAAAATGCTGGTTTCATCCTACGGCGCAATTTACGAGAAGACCCTGGCTCAAGGCGAAAAATACTTTGTTGATACGACCCACCTGGTGGCGTTTGATGGCAGTATGGATGTACAGGTAAAAACTGTTGGTAACATGAAATCCACCTTCCTTTCAGGTGAAGGCCTGGTCGTAGAAATGACTGGCCCTGGGCGTGTCTATATTCAGACCCGTTCACCACAAGCCCTGATCAATTGGATCATCCCCCAGGTCCCACAAAAAAGCAGCAATTAGTCTGCTCCCACCAAGGCTGTGAATAAGAACCGGGAAGTCAATCTAAACGACTTTACCTGGGTATAAACCTGGAGAGATCACAGATGTTCGAGAACGCTCAAAAAGGCTAATTACCCAACAACTACCAGCACAAAAAACGCCACGCCAGTGAAATGAACACACAGGCGTGGCGTTTTCGTTTTTAATGCCTGGGTCGATTTTAGCGCCAGGCACCCAAGATCAACCCAAACAGGACAAAATTGACCAGATGGTTACCGACTTCAATGGCCCAAATTTTCAGCCCGTGCCCGGCAAAAAGCTTATTGACCAGGTAAGTGGGAGCAATGAAACCCAACCAGAGCATAAAACCAGTGCCCGCACCCGAAATGGCTGAAACTCCACCGGTCATCAAGCTGCCCATGGCAGGTACCATCAGGGCCATGGCAACCGCCTGACCAAAAGAGGCTAATAAGGTCAGCCCCCAGGTCATGGCCATCGAACCGCCACCACCAGGAATGTCTTTATCGGTTTTGCCAATGCCTTTCCACCAGGTGGGGAAAAAAGTCTTGGGGTTATACCAGAGCGATCCGCTGATCATGCTAACCAACACACATGCTATTACCGCCAACCAGTTAATACTAATAAGATTCATGCTTTCCTCCAACAATAAAATGGCGGGAAATCCCGCCTGGTTATTTTATCAGAAATTATGTTCTATTTTCGTTAAAAGTATATTAACAACACTGACTGTTTCGAATTCAACATCCGGATTCGTCAGTACTTACATCACTGTTGGGGAGATTTAGAAACAAGTTTGTCAAAAACATGCGGGTCATGAGAACAAACCAGGCTAACCTCACCAGCATGCTGGCGTAACAGGTCGCGCAAGCGCTGCTGCTGCCTGGCCGGGAACATTACACGCTCAATGGGCCAGAACCAAAATGGGAAATGCCTGCGAGGGGCAACGGGATCGACTTCCATTGAGCGGACAAAGGCATCGCCACAGTGCAGCAGCCAACCAGAATCTGATTTGACCGCCACCCCACAGTGACCAGGGGTATGCCCAGGCAGTGGCACCAACAAAATAGTGGGCTCATCGCCCCCCATTACGGGCAAGGCCGGCATGCCGTACCAATCGCGCCAGCCTTCAAAGTGCCTGACCCAATCAGGATTGTGTGCCCAGTGGCTTGGACTAACGCCAAACATGTCGAGAAAATGATACCAACGCGGGTGCATGGCAGACTGGTACTCGTTCTCAAAAACATGCACTTTTGCCCAAGGGAAATCGGGCAGGCCACCGCTGTGGTCATAATGCAAGTGGGTTAGGACAATGTGTCGAACATCACGGGGAGAAAATCCCAGCCGCTGAACCTGCCGAAACGCGGTTTCTTCCAGGTCACAGGGCACACGATCAACTGCGGTCATCACCTTCACACGCCAGGCCGGATGGGTATAATCCGCCAAACCCAGGCCGCTATCCACCAAAACCAGGCCATCAGGGCTTTCAACCAACAGGCAGTGGGTAATCTCCCGGTAGCCCTGGTAAAAGGTCATACAGTTTAAATGATGAATACGCATGTGGATCTCAACCCCTCTTTACGCGCGACGAGGTCAGTCGGTCACATCTGGAACAGTTTGCAAATACAACCCGCTCTCATCGCGGCGGTGCTTGCAACCATCCCAGATCTCCTGCGGGTAGATAATTTGATTTGTCCCGGGTAATTGCTCAATAAAAAGACCGGTATTCAGGTTTATCCCCCAGGGCAGGTAAGCCTTGTAGGCCAGTTGACTGCAGTAAAAAGCATCCTCGCGATCTGGATCGAGGAAATTAAGGTTATAAGGCCGGCCTAGATGTGCCAGGCAGTAATCTGCCACAGCGGCGCGAATTTCATCCTCTTCGCTGTGCGACAGACCAATCTCCGCCAGTGGGTAGGCTACACCATAGAAGGTATCCACCAGGGTGCCACGGGCAGACATGACGTGCTCAGGGTACCAGAGGTTGTCGTGAATCTCGAAAGTGACCACGCCCAGCGCACCCGCCTCTACAAAACGACCATCCGGGCCAAGATACATTGCGATATGGTCAACGTCACCCGGTACCAGACGACCGACGAAACGCCAAAATTCGCCTGGTAGGATGTTGGGTTTTCCATTTGATGTGCAAACAATGTCGCCTGTCTTGACAGGCAAACCGTTCACTTCGTAAGAATGAATCATGGCATTACTCCGTTCTTTAAATACGGATCAGTCGCGAGGAAGTTTCACCAGGAAATCCATCTGGTGAGCGATATAGACCAATTCACCACGCTCGACCTGCGCACGGCGTTTATCGAGCCAATCCAGCAGGGTTTGGCGATCAAGTTCTGCCTGATCAGAGAGCGATAGCTCAAAAAAATGAAGGATAAAATGGAGAAAATAAGCCTCATCAACCGGGTAATGGCCATCGATGGCATGAACGACCCAGTCGGATGAACCAGCTGCCATGATCTGCACGCCAAAGCGAGCCAGGTGCGTGAAGAGATGCCGCCCGGCCTGGCTGTCACCCCCACTGGGGCGGGTGTCCATGCTGCGATGATAGAGTTGTTCAATTTTAAGGTCGAGCGCTGGTTCAATCACAGGCTCAAGGGTGGTGACACCATCAAAATTAATCGTCAACCAGGCCAAACCGCCCAGACGCAGCAGTGAAAACAAACCCGTCAGGCTGGCTGGCATGGGCAGTAAATCCAGGAAGGCATGCGCAATTAACAGGTCAGCAGGCTCAGGGTTGGTTTTTATATAATCAAAAACATCTGCCTGCACCAGGGTGATGGTCAACTCACGGGTTGCATCTGCCATATGCAAGGTACCAGGCATGGGAATGGAGGTATGCATGCCGTTTTCAGCGGCCCAATCGCGCAGCCAACCTTCTGCATGCATAATATTCTCTTGCATCTCATCCACCAGGACATACTCGGCTTGCGTAAACAACCCCCAACGCAACAGGCGAGCCAGCATGGTACCGATCCCTGCGCCCACTTCGATGATACGCAGCTTTCCACCTGGCAGGCTGGCTGCCAACCGTTCATACACCTGCCGGTTGAGGGCTCGTTCATCCACACTTTGCTTGGACATTAAATAACGGGGAAAAGAATATTCCATAAAAAGATTATATACCAATCCTTCTTCTCATCAACAGCCCCAAAAGGGGGAAACAACGACAGGGAAAATAATCACCACGCTTGAGTTACTTGGCTACCAGCTTGGACAGGAATGTGTGTATGCTCGCGGCGGTCTCCACCCAGGACGGTTGGCGATTATAACGTTCGAGCGCCTGGAGCGATTGTCTTTCCAATAAGCCGCGGTTGTTGGCAAATTCTTTAATGCGTTCCGCCAGCCCAAGCGCATCACCACTCGCAACCAGGCAGCCTGTCTGTCCATCCGAGATGATCTCACCCGCCGCACCCGCCGAACTGCCAATGGCTGGCAAGCCAAAGCCCATCCCTTCGAGATACACGATGCCAAAGCCTTCATAGGAAGATGGCACGGCCAATACATGCGCCTGCCGTAGTTTTTCTGCCAGCGCTAAATTATCCAATGCACCGTGAAAGACCACCCGCCCGGCCAAATTTCCCTTTGACGCCAGGTCGCGCATGTCCTGTGCATAGCGCGGATCCGCGCTGGGAGAGCCAATTACATCGAGGCGCACGTCTGCTTGGCAGGCACGCAACGCCAGGAGCAAGGTGTGCAGTCCCTTACGTGCGATCAGGTTACCCAGGAAGACCAAGCGCAAGGGGCCAGGCTGTTGGGCGCGAGCTGAGACCAACTCAGCTGGTAGGGCCTGGCCAAAACGATCGGTGGGTGGATAGGCCACCGGCCCCTGGAGCGCTTTTCCAATCATGTTTTGAACTGCTAAGCGCGTGGTCTGGGAGTTGAAGATAAATGCATCCACCGATCGCAGGTAGCGACGTTCAACCTGCCTGTACAACCAGGATAACGGGGCAGGGTGCAGTTCGGAAGAGCGCAGGTGGTGCACCAGGCTAACCAGCGGATATGGATGTATTCCTGCATTGGCGCGCAGTAGAGAAGGATGATTAAGCTCATCCTCAATCAGTACATCCAGCCCTGGCGGCAGCCTGAAGTGCAGGTTGTCACTAAGATGAGCAGGGTAATTACGCCAGAGTAATGAGATGATCTCAACTGTTTCGCCATGGGCGCGCAAATACTCGACCAAACGGCGATCATAAAAATAACCACCGCTTAGCGTATCCAGGGATCCATAAATTAACAGCCCTATCTTCATTTGTTACAAGCCAATTCGATTTTTCTATTGTGCCATCAGCGATGGATGGAATAGGAGACCCAGGCAGTGTCATTTTCCCAGAGCACCACTTTTACCTTCGAGATATTGGCGAATGACAGTCTTTCATTGAAGGCTTCGCACAAGAAACGCGAAAAATGTTCAATGGATGGGTTGATACCGGCAAATTCCGGCAGGTCGTTCAGCATTTTCTCATTATAGTAACCAACCACCTCACCCAAGTGCTTATCAACCTCAACGATATCCACCAGGTAACCATGCTGATCGAGGCTATCTCCCGCCAGACGCAGTTCCAGCAGATAGTGATGCGAATTGGGGTAATTCTCGGGGCCCCAATCCCCACCGATCAGGTAGTGACGGGCAATAAAATCCTTGCGAACAGCCAATGTGTACATAAATGCTCCTATGTGATCAGTATAAAAAATGGATGAAAACAATCAGTTCACTGGATCTGGCAAAACGGCGTGTAGTACCAGGCCTTGGGCTTCACGGGTAACCGGCATGGCAAATGGGAAAGCATCGATTCGGGTGCAGTAATCCAGGTCAGAGCGTGGAAACTCCGGCTGAGCCGGGTCCAGGTGGCGCGCAGCATCCTCGGCGGCGAACACCCGGCGAATGAATGGCGCTGAGTCAGGCATGCGTCCATTAAATCGCTCGGAAAGGTAATCGGCACAAGCCAGATCTTCCGCGCAGTTCGCCCCACCAGTCAAAACGAAGGTCACCCTGGTCGGGTTGGTTTTTAATGCATAACGAACCGTGGCACCGGCCACAACAAAACTGGCTGCCAACAGCACCTCGGCCTTGGCAGTAAGCACAACACCCTGGGTTCCCGCACTGGTGCGCTGTACCATGGTCCGTCCAGACAGGTCCCGCTCCAGCAGTTGGGTAGGCGAATTGCCAAGGTCAAACCCGGCTGGTGGTAGACCCTGTACCTCGCCCATCACCAACCAGTCCGGGTTGAGCGTTTTTAAATCGAGTGCTTCCTGCACCCCACTCACCAGGCAGATGCTGGTGACACCACGCTGCAGGGCATAGGCAGCCGTGCTAAATGCACGTAGTACATCGATGACTATTACGGTGCCGGTGGCAGATGAACAATTTTCGAGAGAAACGTAATCAAAATTCATGGAATATGAGCCGTTCAATATTCAAACACAATTTGCATTACTTCACCCGGGCGTTGGTCCAGCAGTTCGTACGCAGCAGCTGCCTGCGCAATGGGGAAACGGGCCGAAATCCACTTTTCTGGTTGAATTCGTTCCAACGCTTGCCAGGCGAGATTGAAACGCCTGGTCTTGTCCCACCGACCCGAAAGCTCGGGAGCAATACTGCTAACTTGCGAGGAGATCAGCCGGATGCGTGAGCGGTGAAAACTGCCACCCAGGTCCAATGGGGCGCGCTTGGTGCCATACCAGGAACCAATCAACACCCGTCCGCTAAACCGGGTCAGCGCGATGGCCTGGTCAAGCGCTTGCGGCGCACCGCTCAACTCAAAAACCAGGTCGGCCCCACTTCCAAGTAATTGCTGGGCCTGCTGCTTGAAATATTGTTCACACGGGTCAAATGCAGCAGTTGCACCCGATGCCAGGGCGGCTGCCCGCCGGTTGGCAAGCAGATCGACACACACCAGACTGCCCAAAGGGAATTGCGCCAGCAAGGCAGTGGTCAACAAGCCAACAATGCCCTGCCCAAACACCAATACGTTTTCTCCGAGCAGCGGAGCGCCATCCTGCACCAGGTTGACTGCGGTCTCCATGTTAGGCAAAAAACAAGCCGTTTCTGGGCTAAGCCCGGCAGGCAACGGCATCAGCGCATGAGGCTCACAGGTAAAGAATGAGGTGTGCGGTTGAAAAGAAAAAACCAACCGATCCTGCCACTCCGCACCAACCCCGGGGCCAGTTTGGATAACACGGCCCACACAGGCATAGCCGTAGGCCAGCGGATATGCAAAACCGCCCTCTAGTGACTCAATGCTTGCATCAACAGGTAAATCGGGGAACTGCCCACGGTAGACCAGCATTTCTGTACCGGGGCTGATGGCTGAAAACAGGGTTTGCACAAGCACCTGCCCAAGCCCAGGCTGTGGGATGGGCTCCTGGCGAACCTCCACCTGGCGCGGCGCATTGAAATATACAGTTCGACGGGTTTGCATGCGGTTATTTTACCCTTGAAAATCCATTACCTGCCAACAGTAACCCAAAACCACCAACCAACAAGTCACGGGCACGCACTAGCAAAGTCACACCAATTGCCTGGGCCACCGGGATGCCAAAAGCACCCAGGACAAAGACCTGGCTGGCTTCCAAAGCACCCAGGCCACCCGGTAACGGCACGAGAAAAGATAACCAGCCAGCCGTCCAACCAGCCACGACGGTCCAAAAAGGCAGGTTAATGGCCAAAAAATTCAATACCAGACCATATTCCAACAACATGCCACACCCAGCCAGCAATGAGACCAATAACGCGGCCAACAAGGCGCGCAAATGCCTGCGGCAAAAACGGGAAGCCATCCATTCAGAAGCGCGAATAAAGCGCACAAAGCCTGAACGTTTGGGCAGGAAAGGCATCCTGGCAAACAAGATAGAAAGCGGTAGCCGGCCGAAATACATCAAAATTATATGCACAGGAGGCCAGGCAATCAGCAGGCTCAATAAAACCAGGGCAGGGGCAGTACTGGGATTGCCCTGTGACAGCAAGCCAGCGCGCAAAATAGCGCTCAACCCAATCGCCAACAGCAGGAAGTTGACCAGGAATTCCAGCAGCTTATCCATCAAAACAGAAGCAGTCGCCCGGCTATACGATAACCCATAGCGGCGCTGTAAAGCCAGGACTTGCAACGGCTCACCACCCACCTGGGGACCAAGGGTGAAGTAACTCACCCCAAAGACCGCCACACGCACCATCAGAAGCGGCCAGAAGGGCACCTTGCGTGCGCCTGCACGCACCACCAGCCACCAACGCAGGCTGAGCAGCACGTAGATCAGACCATTCAGCAATAATAAGATACCCAGCTGCCATGCATGCAGCCCCCGCACAACCAGCCAGATTTCGAGCAGGGGCACATTCCTCAAAGGCCAGGTCAACAAGGCAGCCAGGGCCAGGAAAACCAGGATCCGAGTCAACTTGCTGCGGTCGAGTTTTATTCCGGCCATGAACGATCAATCAACGCACGCATGCCAGCCAAAACAGCCGCGTGGACAGCCGGCAGGTCTGTGGAGCCGATCTGCTCCGCAGTAATGGGCTTTCCAAAGTCCACCTGAATGGTGAGTGGGCGTGCATCAAATAACAGGTGTGCCAGCAACTGCAGCGCTGCACCCAGTTTTTCGCGCTCTTCGCGTTCTGCTTTCAAACGCGTCAAAGGAAATTTCACTGCTTTTTCCCAAAGCACGCCACTTACCATGACTGGGATGATGCGGGTACCCGGTGCAAAGCGCAGGAAAACCCCGGCAGAATCCGTCCAATCGGTGAGTGATTCGCGTGCACCTGGGTAAACATTCGGGTCAGGCTCAATATGGCCGGCCGGGAAGGTCAATAATGCGACACCAGCGCGCAGGTGTGTGCTTGCCTGGCGAATTGCCTTCATACGCTGGCTGGAGTCATCACTGACAAAAAACAGGTGCCGGGTTGTATTGGGCAGCGAAACCAGGAAAGGCCGGTCCAGAGCAATGATATTGAGATCATCCCGCCGAATGGCGCTAAAAATAGCCAGGGTATCGACCATGCCTGGGTGATTGGCCAGGAATAACACCGGGCCACCATCGGGTAGATTTTCCAACCCGCGAACCTGCAAGCTTAGCGAAAACCGGTCCAACATTTGGCCAGCGCTGCCAGGCAGCGAATCCTGGGCGATCCGGTTGTCAAATTCCAGGATCATGCGAGCAAATTTTGCAGCAGGAGCATGGAAAACCAGTCGCACCAGGCGGGCCGCCAGAGATCCTGGTTGCAAACCAAAAGATGAGACCAGGTCATCCAGGTTAATTTCGGTCAAGTGATCTTGTGCCTGCATATACTCTCTTTCTAAAAATCTACAATAAAACAGGAAGACCTTATGGATCTCCCTGTTTTATTCACATGGTTCAGTAAGTGACAGTGCAACCCGTGAATTTATTCAGGTTCCATGCTAAAGCGTAATGGGTGACCTTCCAGCCCGGCGGCAAAATGTGCCCGGCCAATCCGGTTTTGCGCCTCAGTTTTTGAAAGCGATTGGACATAAGCCGCACCGCTGTGATGCGCCTCGTACATGATATCGACCGCCATCGACCCAACGACAAAGAAAATTCGCTCCAGAATATGCACCACAAAATCCATCGGTGTAACATCGTCATTGTGAATAATGACGCGGTACATCGGCTCCAGTTCGGTCTCTGGCAGCGGTTGGGCAATGACACCTGGGGAAATTCGTAATGGTGCGCTCATCAGGCCAATTGTTCCATTTCAGCTGCGCTAAGAATTAACTCACCTGCCTGGTAATTTTCAAGCTGGTGCTGGGGGTTGACCGCTTTGGGGATGGTAATAACACGTGCTTGCATTGCCACCCAGGCCAGGGCCACCTGCTGGGATGTTACCCCATGTGCGCGGGCAATGGTCTGCAGCAGTTTATTAACCGAAATGTTGCGGCGTTTGACAGGGGAGTAGGCGGTTAGCAAGATGTTATTTTGCTGGCAGTATTCCAGTACGCCATTATTTTGATATTCGCGATCGGGGATGCTAAACGAGACCTGGTTGGTCAGCAGTGGAGTTTCAGAAAGCGAGCAGGATTGCTGCAACAACTTAAGGTTGAAGTTGCTGACACCCAAATGACGCACTTTGCCAGCCCGAACAAGCTCATTGAGGGCCCGAAATGTCTCGGCAAGTTTCATACCCCGCATTGGCCAGTGGATCAAGTAGAGGTCAAGGTATTCCATACCCAGGCGACGGAGGCTGTTTTCACAGCAGCGCAGCACATCCGCATATTGCAGGTGTTCCGGTGAAACCTTGGATGTAATGAATACCTTATCGCGTGCCATGCCAGATTGACGAACGGCTTGCCCAAGCAATTCCTCGGCGTGCCCACCAGCATAATATTCGGCTGTATCAAAATGGGTATACCCAATCTCGATCGCTGAACGCATGGCCGCTAACGACTGGGCATCGGCAGGATAATCAGGACCATCACGGCCGCCAATTGTCCAGGTCCCAAACCCAATTTTTGGAATTTCAAGTTGATGAATGACTTCGTATCTCATAATTAAATTATAGCATCAGGGGCCGGGCAAATGGAGTAAGTACCCGGCTGAAATCGGATCGGTTTAGCCCTCATCTGGCACAAGGGTGAAAAGACCGGCAATATTTTCGGGGATAGCCAATGGACGCCCACTGGCGACATCGACAAATACCCAATCCGTTTCACCTTTTACCAGCAGACTGCCGTCATCTTTGCGAGAAAACTCGTAACGACGCCGGGAACGCACCATGCGCAGGTTAACAACCCAGGTACGCACTTCAATTTCATCGCCTTCAAAGGCCGGCCTGAAATACTCAATCATGTGAGAACGAACGACCCAGGTAGCCCCCAAAGACTGCGTCGGAGCAGAACCCCCCATGTCACTGTAGTGACTCACGGCGATATCCTGCATCCACTGCAGGTACTGGACATTGTTGACATGTCCATTTTCATCAATTGCCCCGGCAGGGATGGTCATCAACTGTCGGTACTTACCATCATTCTCCGTGGACATATCAACCTTTTTTACGAACCTGAGTGAAATAGAAACCCAGTCCTAGCACGATCATCAGCAAAATAACCCCAAGGAAAAAGGTCAGGCTAACGGTCGGTTCCGATGATTGAGGAACGATCGTAGCAGTCGGTTGGACCGGGGTGGACGTATCGGTAGGCACCGGTGTCGTAGTAGGCAAGGGGGTATTGCTAGGCGGCAGCGGGGTTAAAGTAACCGTGGCAGGCGGGGTGACCTGCAGCAGCAGTTTCTGCTTCGGAATGATGACGGATGCCGCAGAGAGACCATTCCAGGCCATCAGGTCAGACACCTTCAGGTCATACCTGGTCGCAATCCAAGAAAGCGTTTCCCCACTCTGGACGATATGATAATAACGACCATCGTCGGCAGGTGTCAGGCGCTGAATAGGCGCGAGCGTAGGGCTGGGAGTAAGATTCCCCGGGTTGATTAATAGTTTCTGACCCACACGCAGCGGAGTATCGAGCTGCAATCCATTTAGATTCAGTAGTCGTTGAATGGTTGTGCCATACGCGATGGAGATGGTGGTAAGCGTCTGGTAGGTCTGCACGACATGCACAACCCGCCCGTCTGCATCCGGGGTGGCAACCAGGATGGCCCCTGGTTGGGTTGGGGTGGCATAACCCGCTGTATTATTCCCAGGGATAAAAAGCTTCTGGCCTGATTTTAAGACTGCCGCCTCCCCCAGGTTGTTCCAGCTTTTTAAATCCTTAATAGTGATTTTATAAGCAATCGCAATAGCCCAGAAGGTCTGACCAGGTTGTACTACATGGAATATTCTCCCATCAGCGTCTGGAGTAACCATTTTTACAGGCACAATATATTGCGAAACAAACGGGCCGGCGGCAGTCGGATCTCCTGGACGAGGGGTGTTATTGTCACCAGGCTTGGGAGTTTTGTTACCTCCAGGCGGGGCATAGGGACCACAGAATTTGCCGTCTGAGTAGGCAGCTTGCAGCACGTAATAGGTCATCCCATTCGACGCTTTGGCAGTTCCGGCACCGACATGACAGTATGCCTGCATAACCGCCGGCAACATGTGGTCGGGATCTGCCCAAACCAACATGATCTCATCGATGCTCATATTCCCCACTGCAAAATTTTCGGTAGCCCACACCCGCGACCCTCCGCCATAACCTGTGGCAGTCAAACGGCCAGAAATATTACCAATATGCCCGGACATTTGATTGGCAGCCATGTATTCAGCCGTGGACTGTGCCAACGCGTCAACGAATGGATCTTCAATCAAAGCCACGTTGCCCAAACCAACCCGCAGTGAGTTCATCGCCAGGATCAAGTCAAAAGCTGTAACCGCTTCCTGGCGTGCCGCATGAACCTGCCGCTCTCCAGCCGGTGGAATTACCAGGGCGGCCAACAGGAGAAGGATATATATAAATTTGAGAATGTGGTTGTGTTTCACAACTCCATTATAATCTCGGTTTTTAGAAAAATAATATGGCGGGCAAATTTAGCGGGCTGCTCCGTTTTCGATTCCAACCTGCTGACGTGCAACCGCAAAACCACGTTCAAGTGCGATGTAATTGCTGGGTAACAGGGCATGGTGACGTGCTGGCAAATGGTTTTTCAAGGCAGCCTTAAGCGCCTCAAGCGAAATTTCTGGCAGGCAAGCCATCAATGCACCAACCGCGACCATGTTGGTTAGTTTGCGATCTCCAATTTCCTCGGCGATCTCATTGGCTGGGACAAATATGGTGAGAATATCCTCCCGCCGCGCGCCACGATCCACCATTGATGAATTGACCACCAGCACGCCATCCTTGCGTATCAGGGGCTCATATTTATCGTAGGAGGGCAGGTTGAGCACAATTCCAGCCGGGGGAAATTCGGCCAGCGGGGAGCCTATTTCTTCAGTTGCGATCACAACGGTACAATTGGCCGTCCCACCGCGCATTTCAGGCCCATAAGAGGGAATCCAGGTCACTTCCATGCCCAGGTCCATGGCCGCATAAGCCAATACCTGGCCCGCAAAGAGCACACCCTGCCCGCCAAACCCGGCGATCATGATTTCTTTTTGCATTGTTACCTCTCAGTTTCGATTCAATGGGTTGACCAGCCAAAGTCGACTGATATCAAACCCGGGGATTTTTCATTAAAAACGCATATCACCGACCGCAGAGCTGACCTTGCAATCAACCAGCGGGTAAACCGGGATCATATGCTCCTCCAACCATTTAAGCGACTCAACCGGGGTGATCCCCCAGTTTGTCGGGCAGGTGGAGAGCAATTCCACCATCGAAAAACCCAGTCCGTGCATCTGGGCTTCAAAAGCCGTGCGAATGGCTTTTTTGGCCTTGCGAATGTTGGCAGGGTCATGCAGGGAACGGCGAACCACATAGCTGGCCCCATCCATTTTCCCGATCATCTCAGACATGCGCAACGGGTAGCCCTGCAACTCCACATCACGACCACGCGGAGATGAGGTGGTGCGCTGTCCAGGCAGTGTGGTGGGGGCCATTTGACCACCAGTCATACCGTAGATGGCGTTATTGATAAAAATCACGGTGATATTCTCGCCGCGACCCGCGGCATGCATAATTTCTGCCATGCCAATGGAAGCAAGATCACCATCGCCCTGGTAGGTAAACACAAAACGATCGGGCATGACTCTTTTGATGCCAGTGGCCATGGCAGGCGCGCGACCATGCGCGGCCTCTACGAAATCTGTGTTGAAATAGTTATAGGCGAAGACAGCGCAGCCGACCGGGGCAACGCCAATGGTCTTTTCGGTCAATTTCATTTCATCGAGGACCTCGGCGATCAGTCGATGGGCAAGGCCATGCGTACAACCAGGGCAGTAATGCGTGGATGTTTCAGTAAACGCACGCGGACGCTCATAAACAATATTTTCGGGTTTTACAATCGTGAGCATAACTTCTCCATTCTAGCCCCGGGCCATGACGCGTTCGAGCCACGCCACACGCGGATCCATCACAATACTCAGCTTGCTGGAAATCACCCGCTGCAACTCGCGATAAATTTCCTCAGGGAAAGGCACAACACCACCCGGCCGGCCGTAGAATTCAACCGGAACTCGTCCACGCACAGCAAGCTGCACATCGGTCAGCATCTGTCCCTGGTTCATCTCGACCACCAGGAATGCTTTTACCCTGTTGGCCAGTTCATCCAGCGCGGCAAATGGGTACGGGCTGAGCGATACCGGCCGTAACAGACCCACCTTGGCACCAGCCTGACGCATGGTGCGCACAGCAGACAGGGCTATGCGGCCGGCGGTGCCAAAACCGACCACCACATATTCTGCATCATCCAGGTAATATTCTTTGAAGCGCACTTCATTCTTCTGGATGGTTTGCCAGGTCTGCTGCATGCGGTAGTTGGCTACCTCTTCTTCCAGTGGGTTAATGTAAATCGAGGAGAGCACCCGCCGTTCGCGTTTTCCTTTGCCAGTCACTGCCCAATCCCAATCCTTGCGGATCACCGGACGCATCTCAGGCAGCTCAGCGGGTTCCATCATTTGCCCAACTGAACCATCGGCCAGAATGAAGACCAGGTTACGATATTTTTCCGCCAGGTCAAAGGACAACACCGTCAGGTCAATGGCTTCCTGGACTGACGAGGGTGCCAACACAATCGGATGATAATCGCCATGGCCACCACCATAGACAGCCTGATGATAGTCACTCTGAGCAGGGGCAATATTGCCCAAACCAGGACCACCACGCATTACGTTGATCAACACTGCCGGAATTTCTGTCCCAGCGATATATGAGATCCCTTCTTGCATCAACGACATACCCGGGCTGGAGGAGGAACTCATCACACGCACCCCTGTACAAGCCGCACCATAGACCATATTGATGGCAGCAACTTCACTTTCCGCCTGCACAAATGTACGACCCAGTTCCGGCATTCGACGCGCTAAATGTTCCAATACCTCTGTCTGAGGTGTTATTGGGTAGCCAAAGTACGCCTCCAAACCAGCCCGCACAGCAGCCTCAGCCATGGCAACATTGCCTTTTATTAATTCTTTTGCCATATTACAGTGTCTCCTCTAGAGAAAACCCTATCAAAAGATAAGGGCGTAGTATATGGATATACTACGCCCCAGGGGCAGCAACTTTACTGACTTCGCGATACACGGTGATGGCTGCATCAGGACAGATGACCGCACATATGGCGCAACCGGTACAGCCATCCTTGTGGATAAAGGCGGGATGGTAGCCTTTTGGCGTCAGGCGGGTCATGTCCAGCGAGAGCACCTCCTGTGGACAGGCACTGATGCATAATTCGCAACCCTTGCAGTACAAATCGGAAACTTCGATCCAGCCTTTAACGGCCATTCACTACTCCTCGAAATGAACTTGACAATTATTGGAAGATTGCTCTATTTTGTAATTATGTCGCTTTCGGAAAAAAGATGCTAGTGTAAAGCGTCATGTATGCGTGTGTACAATCATCCTAACATTTTGTGATTTTCCCCCCAGGAAGTTCATGCAGGCTGCTCCCAAATCATCCATCCTTTTGAGAGCCACTTGCGCCGCAAGTTAATGCGGTAACCACGCCGGGCAAGGGCGTGTGCAGAAGCGGCAAACCATTGACGCAGACCCCAGGTTTGCACAGGACTGGTTTCAGCCACGGCGGCCTTCCATGCACTAAAGAATTCAAAAATTTGTTCACCTGGCACCATGCGATGAATATAATTCTTCGGTAAGATGGTCTGGAATTCGAGAGGATCGAAACCGAGGTGAAAGTTGGTGAAAAAAACCAGGGCTTCCTTATGCCAGCCTTCGGGCACCCGCCGCAACAAGTTGGCAGCCCAAATTGCGCCGGTTGGGTTGGAAGTGCCCTCAATCAACAATCCACCAGGTTGAACATAACGCGCCATCTGTTCCCAGGCCGGGGTTACTTCAGCCTCGCTGTACTGCCTGAGAACGTTGAAGGCACGCATTCCACGCACACTTTCCCCGGCCAGCAACGGCACGTTAAAGCCCCCCAACCGGAAGAAAGTACGCTCATCGGCATACGGCAGCCCGGCAGCCACGCGTTCTGGCTCAATTTCCACGCCCAGGATACGCAGCCCGGGGTTCAGACGGCGAAAACGCTCAGCTGTCTCGAGGGTGGTGAAAGCCTCGGCACCATAGCCCAGGTCCACAAAAAGAGAATCATCCGGGCGGGTAATCATGTCAGGCTCGTACAGCAGCAGGAAATTATCCACCTGGCGCAGCCGGTTGCGGGCGGTTTTTCCGCGCGTGACAATGCCTTGAGGCTTTTTGGGAATGGCGAGTGGGTGTTTGGATGGCATGGGCTTGGATACAATCAGTGAGTGACAGCGCAATAGCTATGCAGGAAGAATTATATCAAACAGCAAGCCCCCCAGCATCACGTGCATACCGAAGGGCTTGGGAAAAACAATTTCTTGAATTTAGTTAACTCCGTCGTCTACCACCACCAACCAGGCTTACAAAGTACAGAAGCTGCATAACTGAAGTAATCAGGGCTGCCACATAAGTCAGGGCGGCGGCATTTAGTACATTGCTAACCCCACTGGCTTCATCACCCGAGATTAGGCCTGAATCTGCCAGCAAACGCCGGGCACGTGCAGAAGCATCGAACTCAACCGGCAGAGTAGCCAGTGCGAAAACTGTACCAGCCGAAAAAACGATCACGCCCAGCCAGGCAAGCTGCGTAATTCCAATAAATAGGCCGACCATGATCAGCACCCAACCAAGGTTGGAACCGATATTGACTGCAGGAACCAGGGCAGCGCGCAAGCGCAGCGGGAAGTAATCCTCGGCGTCCTGCATGGCATGGCCTAACTCGTGAGCAGCAATCGCCAAAGCGGCAACAGAGGGACTATTGGCTACACCCTGCGACAGGTTGAGCGTTTTGGTACGCGGGTCATAATTATCGGTCAGTTCACCGGCAATCGGTTGAATCTGAATACCATATAAACCACTCGCAGCAATTAAGCGCTGGGCAGCCATGGCACCCGTCATTCCTGAACGAGCGCGCACCTGGCTCCATTTTGAATAAGCCGATTTCACATACCAACTTGTCGCGGCCATCAAAATAAAAGCCGGGATCATGTAAATCAGGTAACCTGTGTTGAAGAACATCGTTTTTTATCCTTTCTCGTTGAAGAGATATACGCTTTTCAACGGTAAAAGTTGTTACTTAACCATTTCCAGCAAAGTTTTCACAGCCGCATCCAATTGTGGATCTCGATTTGCCTTGTAATCTTCTTCGGTCATTTCAACCACCACATCGGGGGTCAGGCCAATCTTATGGATGGTACGGTTTTTGGGGGTCAGCCACTTGGCAATGGTGATACGTACAGCGCCCTGTTCATCGCTTAAGGGAGTCCATATTTGGACCGAGCCCTTGCCATAGGTGGTAACACCCACCAATTTGCCGCGATCATAATCCTGCACAGCGCCCGCGACAATTTCAGAAGCCGAAGCGGCACCTTCATTTACAAGCACGACCATCGGGATATCGGTGGCCAGACCACCTGCAATCGCCTTGGCGCTATCAACGGGCCGACCATCACCATATTTTTCTGAAACGATCACGCCTTCTTTGATAAACTGCGAGGCAACTTCCACAGCCGTTTGCAAATAACCGCCGCCATTGTTGCGCAGGTCCAAGATCAGGCCTTTGGGGTTTTTCGCCAACAAATCTTTAAGCTGTGCCACCAACTCAGAAGTGGTGCTATCACCAAAGGTATTCAATTTAACGTAAGCGATATCATTCTCAAGCATCTTGCTTTCAACACTGGCGATGGTGATCTTCGCCCGCGTGATCTTGATATCGATGGGCTTATCCTGTCCTTCGCGCTGCATGGTCAGGGTCACGACGCTACCAGCCGGGCCAAGAACCTTCTGACGAGCCAATTCGGGTTGAATACCAGCCATGCTGACACCATCAATCGCAATGATAACGTCACCTGACTTTACACCGGCTTTCTCAGCCGGGGATTGACTGATGGGGCTGATGACCTTCAGGAATTCACCAGTGGTATCAACGTATGCACCAATCCCTTCATATTCGCCAGAAAGGCTGGAATTGGCCTGTTTGAACTGGGATGGATCCATATAGGACGTGTGCTGATCGCCCAATGCACCTAACATGCCGCTGATAGCGCCACGCATCAATGCCAGGTCATCGACTGGTTGGTCAACAAATTGCGTGTGAACCAGGTTCCAGGTTTCCCAAAACGGTTTGAAAAGTGTGTTTAAATCCTCGGGCGTGGCCGAGGTGGCGCCCTGCGGGGTAGCCAACGGTTTGGGCAGCATTTGCCCGATCACGGGAACCTGACCCAGCACGGACTGGCCAGTCATGTGCCCGGCGATATACCCGCCAGCAAATGTGCCTACCAATAGAAACAGGGACAAAATTACAATCACGAAGATCTGCAGAAATTTTTTCACTAGTACCTCCAAAATATTCTTATCATTTTTAGCACCCATGCATTAATAATTGATGAAATTGCATGGGTCGGTGTATATGAAATGTGTAAGAACCTCACCCGGGCTTACTTTTCTTGCTCATCCCTGTCTTTGTTCGCCTTGAGTTCGCTGACACGCTTGCTCAGTTCGACCAGACCCTCATCTTCCTTTTTCCAGGGTTGGGAGGCATCTTTGAAATTCTTAAAAATATCAACCTTGAAACCACGCATACCGCGCGCCATGCTTAACATCACCAAGTTAGAACCAATCAGGATAACCCCCAGCAAAACCAAGACAATCCAAATTCTTTCAGAATGCATTTTTACTCCGACTTAAATTAACAGTTCTGGCAGGCCAGACCATTCCGATAGGGTGGCATTCGCATCCGGGCTGGATTCTTGTTGTCCAAAAAGGATTGAGAAGAGCCCGATGTCGCGGGCAGCGCGGGTGGTTCTTGGTAAATCGTCGATCATCACACAGCGGCTCGGGTCCGTTTCACCAGCTGCAGCCAGGGCAATGCCAAACGACTCGGGCATTGGCTTGCAGAATGGCTCCAGGGCCACGACATCTACGATACCCTCAAAAAACTGTTCCAGCTCCAACACTTGCAGCACGCGCCGGGCATGGTGAATATCGGCGTTAGTGAAGATAAGCTTCTTTACTGGCAAATCCCGCAGCACAGCGTGCAAGGCCGGGTTTGGTTGGATGTATTCACGCAAAGGCAGGTCATGCACATAGGCCAGGAAATCAGGCATATCAATATTGTAATTGGCCTGTAAACCGCGCAAGGTGGTACCGTACTGCTCAAAGTATTTCCTGCGCAGCGACTGCATCTCTCCTGCAGGAATGTTCAAACGTTCCTGCATATAAATGCCAATACGTTCCTTGATTTTTAGCGACAACCCGCTGGAGGACGGGTAAAGTGTATCATCCAGATCAAAAAAAATGGTGGAAATTTTCACAAGAATAGTAATCCCATTATTTCTTTTTCAGATAGTCTGCAAAAAAAGTAAGCAGGCGGGGGGAATACAATTCCAGAAATTTAGTGCGGAAGGTATGCCCTGCTCCATCATAGATGAAACAAGATACCTGCCGGTTGATATCCTTTAATTTCTGACAGGTTTCCTTGGCCCAGGAAGCAGGAATTTCTGTATCATTCCCGCCATGATGGATCTGGATCGCTAAATCCAGGGACTGGTAATAATTATCGGGCGAAAGCGCGGCAAATTGCTGCGGGCTGGAACTCACCTCTTTTTTAGTGGTTTCGTTTCCCAATAGATCGTTAAAGTAATTGGAGTTTTTTTGTTCGTCACCACTCATGCTTGCATATAATAAAACCGCTTTGATTGCCGGGTTAATCACAGCCACCTTGAGAGCAATCGCGCCACCCATACTGTGACCCCACAAGCCAATTTTTGACCCATTGGCCTTTTCAAAAAGACCGGGCTTACCCGCACTTTCGCGTACCAGGGCAATCAGGTTCAAGACGTCGATCGTATACCCAACCCGAAAGAGATTATCACCTGCATCGGATGGGGGAAAATTCCTGTAATTTGGATGCAGGACAATATACCCATTGGCAGCCATTTCGTCTGCAGCGGGGGTGGTGTAGTCAAGCGTATCGTATTGGGCCGGATTGACATAACCGTGCAAGGCCACAATAATCGGGAATGGACCGTCACCCCGCGGAATGTTGACGAACCCGGCGATATTTAAGCCATCACTTGGGTAACGAATTGAATAGCGAGTAAAACGTTCAAATTTCTGCATTTCACCCAGGTTCTCAAGCTGTCCGCCACCATACTGCCGGATGCGTAGCGCAGAAATAGTATAAGCATCAAGCGGATCGGGTGTGAAGATTAGGCCTGAGGGCGTCGCGCTTGGCTCTGGCGTCCAGGTTGGCGCGCGGGTTGGACTGGGGAAAGGCGTGACAGTTGGCCTGGCTGTCGCCTTGACTGGGATCGACGTAGCCGGGACTGGTGCGGGCGCCACCGGAGCGGGGGCGCAGGATGCCATCAGGCACACTACCAATAAAATTAATGTATATTTCATAAGCACCTCCATAGCATACATTATATCCGCCCGGGTTATAATCGACACATGCCAATTCACCTGCTTGCCCCCGAAGTTGCCTCCCAAATTGCCGCGGGAGAGGTAGTGGAACGTCCTGCCTCTGTCGTTAAAGAACTGGTTGAAAATGCCCTGGATGCAGGCGCGCGTTCCATCACAGTCACCATCCAGGACGCCGGGCGCAGCCTGATTGAAATTGCCGATGACGGGGCTGGAATTCCTGCCGGAGAACTCAGCTTGGCCGTGGAGCGCCACGCCACCAGCAAGTTGATTAACGCCAATGATCTCTTTCAAATTCACACACTGGGCTTTCGGGGTGAAGCGCTGGCCTCAATTGGCTCAGTCTCACGCCTTTCAATCACCAGCCGTGTAAAAAACACGGATGCCGGCGCAAGGGTACGCGTGGAAGGTGGCATCACCGGCCGGATCGAGCCGATCGGCGCTCCAGTTGGTACAACAGTCCGCGTTGAAGAATTGTTCTTCAATGTGCCGGCGCGTTTAAAATTTCTAAAACAAGATCTGACCGAACGACGGGCAATCGATGGCTTTCTGGCCCGTTACGCGCTGGCCTACCCTGCTGTACGTTTCAAGCTGATAGACGGCTCAACGCCCAGCCTGCAGACCGCCGGCGATGGTGACCGACGTACGATCCTGGCCACTTTGTATGGTGTGGAAGTAGCCAAGCAAATGTTGGAAGTACTGGCCGAAGATGAAGGCATGAGCCTGACCGGTTACATCAGCCCGGCCTCCCTGACCCGATCAAATCGCAAAGAAATCACCTTTTTTATAAACGGCCGCTGGGTGTCAGACACCCCACTCACTCAGGCCTTGCTACAGTCTTACCACACCCTGCTTATGGTTGGCCGTTACCCAATGGCTGCGCTTTTCCTGGAGATTGATCCATCAGAAGTGGATGTGAATGTACACCCGGCCAAAGCTGAAGTCCGCTTTAAAAACCAGGACCGCGTTTTTAGCTTTGTGCAGCGGTCTGCGCGGCGAGCACTGCTGGCCTATTCACCTGTGCCGGCACTGCCATCCACCCAGCAGCCTTGGGGAGGAAACTCGTCATCAGCTGGTGGCTGGGCCGCTTTCTCCAACGAGAAAACACCTCAGTCGCAGGGTCCAACCAGCAGCACAATTGGCCTGGAATGGGCCCTGGCGCATGATGATTTTGAGAGCACACCAGTTGAAACCCCAGCAGCCCAGCCTGAGGAAAATCAACTCGCAGCCAGGCTGCATCTGCCAATCATGCGCTTGATAGGACAGATCGGCTCGACCTACCTGATTGCCGAAGGGCCGGATGGGCTGTACTTGATCGACCAGCACGCCGCACATGAACGGGTTTTATTCGAAAAATTAATGGCTCAACACGAGCAGAAGAATATCCCAGCCCAAAGCCTGTTAACCCCCCAGGTTGTACAAGTACCACCTGTCAGCGCAAAAATTCTTGAGGAACAAATCCCCATTCTTGAGCACTTCGGCTTTCATGTCGAAGCCTTCGGCCCAAACACCTTCCAAGTGCGTGCCATGCCTGCTATTTTTGCCAATACCGACCCAGCCAACGCCCTACACGCGCTGGTGGAAGATTTTGAAGAAGATGAAACTCCGTTGCAAAACGAAATCGAATCAAAAATTGCGGCGCGTGTGTGCAAACGTATGGCGGTGAAAGCCGGTAAAAGCCTGTCTTCAGAAGAACAGCGTGCCTTGTTGACAGACCTCGAAAATTGCAACTCACCGCGTACATGCCCTCACGGGCGCCCAACGATGATTCACCTATCGGTTGACATGCTGGAAAGACAATTCGGTCGCAAAGGTGCCAGGTAATATATGGGAGACTCACATGGACAATCTTGAAAAAGAATTTTCATCACTCAAACCAGCCGCCTTTCTTGGATACACGCAGTGCGCTGTGGTTTTGATTGATTCCTCCGGAAATTTGTTGGAGTGGAACCCAGCCTTCGACAAAGTAATGGGGCGTAACCAGGCAGCAAGAAGTATCCAGGAGCTGCTTTCCAACTCTAGCCAGCCGCACTTTGAAATCATGCTCTCCGCGAACGAAATCCGCCAAACTCACCTTGAATTTTTACTCGGTTCAAAGCGGGAAGAAAATAACTGCCTGCTTCTCCCTTTGACCAACGGTCGCTTTCTTTTTTGCGCCGAGTTTTCGCATATTTCCTGGGATGATGAATTGATCAAAGCCCGCCTTGAACTTGAGGAATCACGTCGCAATCACGCACTCAAGCAAATTGAGCTTGAATCGCTGCTGGCGCAGGTGGATGAAATTTCGTACACCGACGCACTTACCTTCCTTCCTAATCGAAAGCGAGTGCTAATCGATCTGCAATTGGAGATCATGCGTAGTGATCGCTATCATAAACCGTTGACCATCCTGCTTGTAGATATCGATAATTTTCTTTCCATAAACTCCAATCTGGGCCACGCAGCGGGTGACCAGGTGCTAACCCAGGTAGCCTGCGAATTACTGACCTGCATCCGGCAAATTGACAGACTGGGACGCATCGGCGGGGACGAGTTTCTATTCGTATTACCCTCGACAAATAAGACCAATTCGCTGGTGGTTGCCAATCGCGTTCTAGAAAAAATCCGCACCATGCAAGTCAAATTGGAAGGGTCAGCCATCCCGGCTGTGAGAATCAGCGTTGGCATCGCCCAATATCGTATTGGCAGAGAGAGCCGCGAAGACCTGCTCAACCGTGCCGACCAGGCGCTGCACATCGCCAAGAATAATGGTGGCGACCGATTGGAAGTTTTCTTAACAAGCAAAAAATCATCCACCAATTCTTAACAGGCAGGTATTCAATGAAATCACTCTGGTTGGAAAATAACACGCTGAGCCTGCGCGAAGTACCCGTCCCACAAAATGAAAATGAAGCCCTGGTTCGTGTCCGCCTGGCAGGTATCTGCGGCACCGATCTTGAACTTATCAAGGGCTATTACCCTTTCACCGGTATCCCCGGGCACGAATTCGTCGGAGAAGTCGTTTCCCAACCCGGCAGTGACCAATCGTTGGTCGGCCGGCGCGTAGTCGGTGAAATCAATGCAAGCTGTGGCAATTGTGAACAATGTCTGAATGGACGCCACACCCACTGCGAAAACCGTACTGTCCTGGGCATTGCCCGTAGAGATGGCATTTTCGCGGAATATACAACGCTGCCAGTTAACAATCTTCATCTCGTCCCAGATGAAATCCCGGATGAAATGGCGGTCTTGACCGAACCGTTGGCAGCCGCAGCCGAAATCCTGGAACAGGTTCACATTCATCCCAGTGACCGGGTGCTGTTGATCGGTGCTGGTAGATTGGGACAACTAATTGCCCAGACCCTGACCCTCAGTGGCGCAGCCCTACGAGTGGTTGCCAGGCACCCACTTCAGAAACAACTACTGGAGAAACAAAACATACGGCTGATTGACGAAGAGGATATCCAACCCTGGCGATGGGATGTTGTGGTTGAAGCCACCGGTTCCACGGATGGCTTTTTATTGGCACGCAAAGCTATCCGGCCACGCGGCACGCTGGTATTGAAAAGCACGTACAAAGGGGAAATAACCGTCAACCTATCATCGATTGTGGTGGACGAAATTAACATTGTTGGTTCGCGCTGTGGATCATTTGAGCCCGCCCTGCGCCTGATGCAGCAAAAATTGGTTGATCCGTCCATCATCAATACGCGGGAATACCGCCTGGCAGATGGGTTACAGGCTTTTGAAACCGCGGCCGAACGAGGCGTACTAAAGGTACTACTGCGCCCGTAATCGCCGGTTATTTTCTTGGTAACACCACGTTGAATGTGGTACCTTCATTGACCTTGCTAGTTACTTCAATCGTGCCCCCATGGCCTTGAACGATGCCTTTGCAAATTGATAACCCCAGGCCAGTTCCTGCCACCTTGGTCTCCATACCCTTGACGCGGTAAAATTTCTGAAAAAGATTGGGAATGGCTTCTTCTGGAATGCCATAACCGCTATCGACGACAGAAATTGACCAGGTTCGAGCATGAAACCCGGCAGTCACCACGACCTTGCCAGCCTGTCGATTGTACTTAATCGCATTGCTGATCAGGTTCAACAAAACCTGTTTTAACTTATTACGATCCCCTTCCACTTCCGGCATATCCGCAGGCACCACCAGCTCAATTTCTATGGCGGTTTCATCCGCCTTGGCTTGCATGGTGGTTTTGCATTCGACAAAAAGTGGCATGATCGGGAAAACAGATTTCTGGTAAATCACCCGGCCCGATTCCAGCCTGGCTAAATCCAGGAAAGCCGATGCCAGTGCACTCAGGCGTAAAGTTTCGGAATGAATATTGGCTGTAATTTGTTGCGACTGTTCGCGTGAAATTTCGGGGCGAGTCAGTAGATAGGTCGCAGTACTGAGCGAAGCCAGTGGCGTTCGCAACTCATGCACAAATTCCGCGATCAGGTCGGATTGTTGAAACAGGCGGGTATTCTCAATCGCCACCGCCGCCTGGGCGCCGATCACCGTCAACAAATCCTCATCCGTTTCGGAATATTCACCCCGGGCCTTATTGATAACTTCCAGAACCCCAATCACCTTGTCCTTGGTAATAAGCGGTACACCGATCAGGCTGCGAGTATCGAAACTGAGTTTTTTCCCGACTTTGTTAAAATGACGGGTATCCTTGGACACATCCGCAATTCGAACGGGTTCACGATTTGTAATGATCCATCCGGCGATGCTATCCATCGGGACACTAATACCGCGCATCATCGGATCCATATTCGTTGCAACCTGGAAGTGCAATTGGGCTGCTGCGGAATCATAAAGTAAGATCGAGGCCGCTTCTGATTCGGTGATGTCCTTGGCTGCCTCAATAATGCGATTCAAGAGGGGATCCAGCTCCAATGTTGAAGCAAGGTCCCTTGAAATTTCCAACATTCGTTTGTAACGGTCAATTAACTTTGTGTTTGGGTTTGTCATGGAGTACACGCTCTGCAATTGCAGGGATTATTCTGGCGACATCCTCTGGTAAGACAATATCGGCGCGGACATTCAGGTAAGTGGCAGAATTATTGATAATGATTAAATGCGCACCCCGGTCAATAGATTGCATAGGCAACCCGGCAACCGGTAGAACCTCAAGCGAGGAACCAATCACGATCATTAAATCACATTTCCGCGCTTCTCGCTGAGCTTCCATCAATTTTAGTTGAGGGAGCTGTTCGCCGAAGAGGATGACATCGGGTTTGAGAAGTGCCGCACACACCGGGCAATGAGGGATTTTACCATTCTCTACGAAGGCAGGCAGGTAATTTTCATAACCAAACTGGCGGTAACACTGCGTACACGACAGGGTGCGCAATGTACCGTGCAGTTCCATCACCCGGTTGGACCCAGCTTTATGGTGCAGCATATCAATATTCTGGGTAATAACTGATTGTAAAAATCCGCCTGCTTCCAACTGCGCCAGGGCCAGGTGAGCCGCGTTTGGTTTGGCGTTAAAAATTTGGCCAACCAGCGGGCGAAACCAATTAAAAAATTCTTCTGGGTGAGTACGAAATGTCAGCAAAGAGGCAACTTCCAACGGCTGATCATTTGCCCACAAACCAGTTCCCTCCGAGCGGAAATCTGGGATGCCGGAAGGTGTAGAAAGGCCCGCCCC
The DNA here is from genome assembly GCA_903908605.1 of uncultured Anaerolineae bacterium. Taxonomy (GTDB): domain Bacteria; phylum Chloroflexota; class Anaerolineae; order Anaerolineales; family Villigracilaceae; genus UBA5195. Next base: position 21,284 of record CAIVSQ010000264.1, on the reverse strand, counting down.
CGTCAAAATAACGGCATGGCGGGCCTCTCGTAATAACTCAGCGGCGAATTCAATCCCATCCAGTAACTGACTGGAAAATGCGGTCATACCTGGGCTGGTTTGCTGCTGCGGGTTTCGATTTTTCCTGCCAACGTAGCAAACTGTTGGCCGGTCAGGCTGTCCATGATCATGACACTGGCAATCAGGTGACGGCGTGTGGCTTGTTGGTAGAGCTCTGGTGCCGGCGTCAGGCTCCCATCGATTGGGACCGGTAGAAGCAGCTGCATTTGAGTCACGGAGAGTTGAGGGGTATCCGAGCGCAGACGGTAATTGGCTAAAACATACAGGTGTTCTTTATTGACGCCCATCTCAGCCAGGTCATCGATCAATTCCTTGGATTGTCGCAGGGAATTCTCAAATGGTTCAACCACCACAATAATTTCTTTAAACGATGGCAAAAGTTTTTGGGTAAGCGGGCTAATCCCAGATCCGAGATCAACCACCACATACCTGGCCATGTACTCCAGGCGTCCAAGAATGGCCTCAAATTGCGGCACATTTTGGATCAAAACGGTATCTTTGGGCCTGGTGGAGGCTGCCAATACCTTGATACCTTCCGGCCGCTTGATAAGTTTTTCATCGATCATGGAGCGGGTAATCTCACGCGGGGGGGTATTCAACAATTCAGTCAACGCAGTTGTCTTGTCAAACCCCAAGTCATAACCGAGTGTGGCCTGCCCTGGTCGAAATTCAGCCATAATCACATTCTTTTCAGAACGCTGCCAGAGAGCTCCAGCCAGGTTGACAGCCACAGTTGTCACCCCAAGGCCCCCACGGGCTGCTATAATTCCTATTGTATGCGCGGTATCTTCAAGCGGTTTGCTTGATGGATTGGTTGTCACCTTGGCCTTGGTAGAGCGTGCCAGCAGCGCTTTAACATGTGCCTGTAACTCGGTCGGATGAGTCGGCTTGGTAAGATAGTCATCCGCGCCCGCTTCAAACCCGCTCACCTTGTCATCCAATTGGCTCTTGGCGGTGAACATTAATATCGGGATATCGAGTGTCTTTTCATTCGACCTCAAACGCCGAGCAACCTGGTAACCATCCATGCCTGGCATCATGACATCCAAAATGATCAAATCTGGCAACTCAGATAGTGCCAATTCCAGGCCTTGTGCGCCGGTACTTGCTGCTACAATTTGAAAACCCTGCTTCTGAAGCATTAGGCCAACAAGCCTCAGGGTATCAAGATCATCATCAACAATTAATATTTTTTCTGACATTGATTTTTCCAGTGTGGATAAAGGTTAAAACAGTGTAGCATCAAGCTAGCATTCAAACAATACATAGGTTTCATTACAACTTCGTTAAGTCAAAATAGCCTGTGCAAATAACACCATACAATATTTTAATACCATTTGAGGAGAATGACATGGCATTTTTGACCTCTTTGTTCTTTGGGTTTGTTCCTATGTTTTTATTCGCCTATATTCTTTACTGGCTGGATCGTTATGAAAAGGAACCCCTGCCACTACTGATTGGTGTTTTTATGTGGGGTGTGGTGGTGGCAGCCGGTGGGGCTTATTTGCTCAACACCCTGTTTGGCATCACCGTTTTCAGCGTGACTGGATCCGAGGCAGCCTCAGACCTTGCAACGGGTTCAATTAGCGCGCCTTTTGTGGAAGAAGGTTTGAAAGGAATGGCCGTGCTATTGGTTTTCCTCTTCTTTCGGCGCGAATTTGACTCTATCCTGGATGGGATTATCTATGCCGGGATCGCCGCGCTGGGCTTTGCCGCTACCGAAAATGTACTCTACATTTGGCGCGGTTACACTGCCGATGGATGGTCCGGGCTGTTTACACTCGTTTTCATTCGCGTCATCCTGGTGGGCTGGCAGCATCCCTTCTACACAGCGTTTACCGGTATAGGGCTGGCCATTTCTCGTATGAACCGCTCTTGCCTGGTAAAAGTCATTGCACCCATGATCGGTTTGGGGTTCGCTATGTTCACCCATTCGTTTCATAACACCCTGGCGGGAATCCCCTTTTTCGGCGAAATGACTTGTTTTATTGGCTCATTCCTGGACTGGTTTGGTGTAGCCTTCATGTTCCTGGTGATTTTATGGGCCAACTGGATGGAGATGCGCACGATCAGCGTTCAACTTCAAGAGGAAGTTCAACTTGGCCTGATCAACGCCAATCAATACCGCACAGCCAGCTCGGCCTGGAACCAGTTTTTTGCGAAGTTATCTGCTCTCGGTGGCGGACATTACCGCGCTACCATCCGTTTTTACCAGGTCTGCGCTGAACTTGCACACAAAAAACAGCAGCTACAAAAGCTGGGCGATGAGCAAGGAAACTCACAAATTATCGAACATTTACGCGCCGAGTTGGCAAGTTTGGCACCTTACGCACCTGCCTGAGGCATGCATTGGTAACGGATTCCACACAAGCACCCGGTGGTATTCCCCTTAAAGAATATTGAAGCTCTCCAACAATGCCGCCGGCGATATTGCCGGGCGGCATTGTTTTGTTTATCTTTGCAACCAATTTCTCTTACAAAGGTAAGTGCACGTAATATGCATCAGCAACAAATTGGGTGTTCCATCTCCGTAACGGATCTGCCAGGGAAAATATCAGCCAATATCAACAACCAGATCATCATTACAGTTAATTTCGAGTTGTTTTTTTCTCTTCAATACCAGGCAACAAATCAGTTTGCCGAATTGGAGATTAACCTCGCGATCCAACTCTTTTCCATCCATGGAAGAATGCTCCAACTCAAAATCTTGCCGCTAAAACAATGACCAGCTGATATTTATGGTAAAATCCGCTTCGCGCTCCCGTAGCTCAGTGGATAGAGCGTTGGCCTCCGGAGCCAAAAGCGACGGTTCGAGTCCGCCCGGGAGCACAAGCGTAAAAGAGGTCCAGATTCCACACTACCGTGTGGAATTTGGACCTCTTAATTTTTTCTAATCTTCAATACCTGCTCCAATTATTCTTCGTTTACGACTTCATTTCCAACCGCAATTTAATGGCACTGCTCATTCGGGCCGTGCTGCTTTCACCCTGGGGGCGCAGTGGTAAGACAACATGAAATTTACTACCTGGGCAGGCCTTCTCATCATAACCCAAACTCTCCACCCAAATACGCCCACCATGCGCCTCAACGATCCCACGGGATAGAGCCAGACCAAGACCTACCCCGGATCCCATAAATTTGGTTTTTCCAGTGGAATGACGGTTGAGTAATTCATCGGGTTGGTAAAATTTTGTAAAAATAATGTCTTGTAAATCCCGATCCACACCCACGCCAGTATCCTGAACAACCACTTCAACACCACCATCCGGCAATTCATGCGTATTGGGGGCTAGTTGACTCCCACTCAGGGTAATCGTACCGCCGTTGGGAGTGAATTTTATGGCATTCATCAGCAGGTGATGAAACAATTTCCGAAGCGAGTCTGGGTCAGCCTTAATATAAGGTAGCTGCGGCAATTCAACCATAATCAGCTGGCTCCGTTCCGCCGCGATGATGGATAATTCCTCAGCCACAGAGCGCAGGATTTCATTAATCGACACTTCCAACGGTTGAAATTCATTCGAGCGCGCATCCAATTGCGCAAGATCAAACATCGAGTCGATAATCTCGTGCTGTCGCAGCAGGCTCTTGTGTACACCCGCCACCATCTCGAGCAAACCATCCGGCAAGCCGGGTGCCTCAAGCATCATTTCAGTGTATCCTAACGCAGCAGTCAATGGTGATCTCAACTCATGCGAGGCAATACTGATAAAGTTGGATTTAGTTTTTTCCAGTTTTGCCAGGGCTTGGGTTGTCTTATCCAAATCGGCATAAGCCTCACTAACCCGTTGGTTGAGCAGTTTCAAATTTTCCACCAGGCGCGCATTTTCCAACGCAACCGCAGTCTGACTGGCAATCGCCTCCAGCAGGCGCAAATCCTCGTCGGTATAGCGGTTATGGGGTTTGGACCCCAGAGCAAGTAGCCCAATCCACTCTGACTTATAAAAAATGGGAACGTAAACATCCATTACCAGGCTGCTGAACCAATGACGGTCTTCTGCTGGTGTGTTCATAAGCCATGGAGCAAAATCAATGTCATACTGTAGAAGGGTTACACGCTTATCCAGGAAAAATCGCATCAGTGGACTGTCATCGGAAAACACACCGCGTGCATTGGGCAACAGCCCCATCCCACGTGCGCCGCTAACCCTGAATACCGTGCGCTCCTGATCGCCAATCTCCGGATCGACAAGGAATAAATAGCCCTTATCCACTTCAAACACCTTTTCAATTACCCCAAACGCCGCCAATGCCAGCTTTTCCAGATCAAGTATGTTACTGATGCTGGCACCGTATGTGCTGAGAATCCTGGCAGGGTCATAACTCTGCAACCCAAAAATACGATTTATTCCTCGCCGAATAACTTTGATCTGGAGAGGGTACAGGAGGGATAGCAATACTGCGATACCCGCACCAACCAAAAGAGAGATATAGCCCGACACGCCAAAAAACAGGCTTAATAAAGAAAAACCTCCGATGAACAAACCCATACTTACCAGGGTGGTCACGAGGTAGATCAATAAAATCCGTAAAAAATCACGCATGTCGGGAATTCGGTGTTTCATTACAACATACGAGAGCAACACCAAACCAGTCAAGCGAATATCATTGGTGAAGGAATTATTAAAATAAAATTGAGATAGATCACCAATCGCACTAATGATTAAAACTGGCGCCCAATAATATAGACGGTTTAGGTGCAAATACTGGTGAGTATTGATCATGGCCTGCATCAAGAGAGCCATGGAGACCAGGGTAAATGTCAGCCCAACCAATATAAGATAATATTCTTCGTTTACTAACAATAGGAAAACACCGCCAGCAATGCCACCCCAAAAAGCGTAAGGTTGGTACTTTTTCCCGAGAAAAGACAGCAGGGCCTGGTAAACAAAAATACACAAGACCAATGAAAAAAAAGCATCCAGATTTAAATGAACCTGGGGCAATCCAGGTAGTTGTATGGCTAAATTATCCCAATATTGCCATAAAAACAGGCCGAAATTAAAACTTGCATATCCCCAAAGCCAAAAAACTGGCGAAGAAAAATCCCTGAAGCGTTTGGATGCCAAGAAGATAATTAGCAGGTAAACGCTACATTTTAGTAAAAACAGGATCAGTACCTCATCGAAGATCGCGATGGAATCCATCATCTTAAGTATACTCCGAAATCGCTACACACATTCCCACCAATGGGGTATAGTTAATCTCATATAGAATACCAATTTCAGGAGCCATTTACATGTCAAATTTCCCATTTGAATTCCATGTGTCCAGAAAAGCACGAGACACTTACAGATTTGATCTCTCCCTTTTCGCAAGCGACGGCCGCGTAATTGTTGCAAATTTTCCCGCCGCACGAAAATTTGCGATCCAAATGAGCGAAGTGCGCGGGAAAACCATTCCCGCCTCCGATATCAATGCCATGGGACTCATTGATGAAATCATGCACATCATTATTCGCCAGTATGAAAAACAAAACCCTGGTGTGATGGGCCGTGCGGTCACAAAAATGGAAACCAGGTTGGGAAAAGTTGGCTTTGAACTGACACAGCTAAAATTCCTTGATGAATTTCCACCTGTAAAGGTGTACCAGAAACAAACCTGGGCCGCAGATTACTTGAATGCATATTCAGACGGACGTCCGCATCGCCAGACAACCATTGAGGAAATGTTGATACTGCACGTTACCAACCTCAACCCAGCCGTACAGCCTTACAAGGAATTGTTTGACGATACCGCGCTCAAACCTACCGGTTATGATCAGCTCGTCAATACACTTTCTGACTTTTTAAGCGGTGAACCGGGTTTTAGCACACCCAATAGCGTCGAAACCCTCATCCACGTCTTGCGCGCCCCTGCCATTGCTTCTCCCTATTCTCTTGAAGGCCAATTACAGTTCCTGCTACAGAAGTGGGGCGTCATGCTAGGCGACGTATTTGTACAGCGCCTGCTACGCGGCTTGGATTTTGTTAAGGAGGAGGCCATTCGCGGCAACTTCTCCGGTGGATTTGCCGGCGAGACAACCGCCATTACTTTTGCCGGGTCAGATTTCACCGAATACGAGCGTTTCAGCCCCGATAAGGACTGGATGCCCCGGCTGGTATTAATCGCAAAAAATTCGTATGTCTGGCTTGATCAACTTAGCAAAGCCTACAAACGTGAGATTCGCACCCTGGACATGATCCCGGATGAAGAACTCGATAAACTCGCCCAAGCCGGCATCACCGGGCTGTGGCTGATCGGGCTGTGGGAACGCAGCACAGCCTCTAAAACGATCAAACAAATGATGGGAAATCCAGAGGCGGTCGCTTCTGCCTATTCATTGATGGATTACCAAATTTCCAATGACCTGGGCGGCTGGGCGGCACTCGAAAACCTGCGCTGGCGTGCATGGCAGCGTGGCATTCGTCTCTCGGCTGACATGGTTCCAAACCACATGGGCGTTGATTCGACCTGGGTTGTTCAGCACCCAGATTGGTTCCTGAGCCTGCCCAATTCACCCTACCCCGGGTACACCTTCAATGGTCGCGATCTATCCAATGACAGCCGGGTTGGCATCTTCCTCGAAGATCACTATTACGAAAAAACCGATGCAGCAGTCGTCTTCAAACGCATTGACCGATGGACAGGGGATGTCCGGTACATTTACCACGGCAATGACGGCACCTCCATGCCCTGGAACGACACCGCCCAGCTCGACTATCTCAAAGCTGAAGTGCGTGAAGCTGTCATCCAGACGATCTTGCATGTCGCCCGCAATTTTCCCATCATCCGTTTCGATGCGGCCATGACCCTGGCCAAACGTCACGTCCAGCGCCTGTGGTTCCCCGAACCTGGTTCAGGTGGGGCAATTCCATCTCGCTCTGAACACGGCCTGACACGTGAACAGTTTGAACAGGCCATCCCGGAAGAATTTTGGCGAGAAGTGGTAGACCGTGTGGCCGACGAAGTTCCCGATACCTTGCTGTTGGCAGAAGCATTCTGGATGATGGAAGGCTACTTTGTGCGTACGCTTGGCATGCATCGTGTCTACAACTCAGCATTCATGCACATGTTGCGCAATGAAGATAATGCCAAATACCGCGAAGCCATCAAGAATACGCTCGAATTTGACCCGCAAGTACTCAAGCGTTACGTCAATTTCATGAACAATCCAGATGAGAAAACTGCCGTAGAACAGTTTGGCAGCGGTGACAAATATTTCGGAGTTGCCACGCTCATGACCACCCTGCCGGGCTTACCCATGATCGGTCACGGGCAAATCGAAGGCTTCCGCGAAAAATATGGCATGGAATACCGGCGCGCCTATTGGGACGAATATCCGAACCAGGGTCTGATGGATCACCACGAACGGGTAATCTACCCGCTTATGCGCCGGCGCTACCTCTTCGCTGAAATCGACCTTTTCTTGCTGTACGATGTCTATACACCCGAAGGAAACATCGCCGAAGATGTTTTTGCTTATTCAAATGGGAAGGACGGCGAACGCTGCCTGGTTGTGTATCACAACCGCTACGCAGACACACGTGGCTGGATAAAAACTTCAGCAGTGTATATGGACAAATCTACCAATGAGATGCGCCAAAAATCTCTCGGTGAAGGCCTGGCACTACGCGGCGGCGAAAACGACTATTTGATCCTGCATGACATCAACTCAGGGCTGGATTTCATCCGCCCAAGTCGCGGTATTGTGGAAAACGGCTTATATGTTGAGCTGGGACCATATAAATGCCACGCATTCGTGGATATTCGCGAAGTCAACGACGCGGATGGCAAGTGGAAAGCCGTGTGCGATTCCTTGGATGGGTCCGGTTACTGGGCTATCCAGGCTCGCTGGGATGAATTATTCGCCCCCAAGGTAGTTGAACCAACCCCTGCCCCCCCCAGCAAACTGCGGAAGAACAGCAAGAAAAAGCCGGCAACCGAGAAAAAACCAAAAGCAGAGAAGAAGCCTACACTCAAAGCGGAAAAACCTGTAAAAAAGCCAACCAAGGCTAAAACGCCAAAAACCGATCAATAATTGATAAAAGGGTGGGTTCCTAAAGGGGATACCACCCTTTTTGTAATGCGGCAAAATTAATATCCCAATCATGCCACTTATGGTATAAATGGGATGTCCGTAAATACCCATCAATAATGAACTTGTGGGTATTCCATGTTTACCAATTTAGGAGGAACTTTTCAATGAAAAACAACCTGTCATCCGGGAAAACTCTTGCCAAACTGCTGAGTGTACTGATCGTAATTGCAGTTCTGTTGACGGTGGTCCCCGTGGCTTATGCTGAAAGCAACGGCCCCCTGACAGCAATTCCAGGCCTTGGCCGCCTGCCAAACGAAACCTTGATGAAAATGCACCAAAAAGTAGGCGGATGGCTGGTCGACCAGGAAGCGGTTTTTGTTCAGGCTGGCTTGATTGGTGCAACGTATGACGATTTGATCACCGCCCAATCCAAAAAGAAGAAGGATGTCACCTTCCTTAAGGATGCCCTTTCCTCTTTTCTGACCGAGGTTGCTGGCGCACGTGATGTAAACAGCCAGGCCGGCATCACCATTTTCTCGCTCTCTGGCTGGAAAGCCAATGGCGAAGTGCGCGATCGCCTCGCTGCAGGTGAATCCCTGTTGCTTGGTCGCGACCAGGTGAAGGATGCGAATTTCCGCCTCACCAACGCAATCAACATTCTGCGCAAGAGCCTCGATCGCTGGCGTGTACTGCGCCTGCGCGGGGAACAATAATTTTATCCAGAATAAGTCCGGTTCAAGCCGGGTCTCACATCACGGAAACAAAGCGATCCATTTTTCAGGAAATGCTGTGAAAAAACTTTTTGTAACAGGGATCTTGCTGGCATTCGTGGCACTGCTGCTCGGCAGTTGCTCAAAAAATGATACCAGCAGCCCGCTTGACCAGGATCCGGCCAAGCCAAAACCCAAAGTGAGGGTCATGGCGATCCCAAGCGCAACAGCAGAACCAACCATCCCAGGAGTGGAATTAAGCCCCACACCTGAGCCAAGCGCTACGCCGGGAACGGTCCAGTATTTGATCGATCCAACACCGGACGTTGATGCCATCGCTGATCAGATCGAAGGCATGTTGGATGACATCGATCGCCGGTTAAATGGCAACACATTTCAACTAAAACCATGAATCAAGAGAGGCTACCGGACGGTAGCCTCTCTTGATTCATACAGCTCCAATTAATTGGATTTTATTGACTGGAAAGCAGCCCAAGCAGGCGCTCAAGCATCTCGGCGCGGTAATCGATGGCTGCCTGAACATTTTCTTGATGCTTTTCATTCACAATCGTATCCACCACCAGGGTACCATCCGTGCCCATCTTCATTGGTAGAACAGTTTCGCTGTCGCCATCCAACTTGATGACCGTGCGAGCGGCCAACTTGCTTTTTTCGAAGTCACCACCCATTTCTACATAACGGGTTTCTACGGTCATTGTTGCCACGTCGCTCACATAAGTCGCGATTTTGTCGGCGGCATTTTTTATCGCTTCTTTCAGTTCTGGACTGGTTGCCATAATATTCTCCTTAATAAAATTCTCTCATTGAATTGATTGCAGTTCTGCGGCTTGCGCCACAATACTGGTAACAAACTGGTAAACCGCCGGCAGTGCCAGGAAGGGTCCAGCCGGTCCGCCCAACGCTGCGGCAATTTTAACTGCGCCTCCGGCCACTGTTACAGCCAGGCGCAAACGCAAATGGCGGGTACGTATCACCGTTCCCAGGGTGCGTTCGTGCAAGCTGGCCCTGGTTTTTTCTACATCTTCAGCAAAGATGGTTTGCACATCGCCACCCCAGTTGATGGATGTGCGCGCCACAGTTTCTCCACCGACATTGGTCTCAACCCAGGCAAAGTGCAGCACATCCCGCTCCACCAAGGTCATCAAAGCTTCAAACTGGGTTCGGAAAATCTCCCAGCTTTCCACGATGCTCTCCCCAATGCCAAAACTTTCACCGGTTGCGTCATCGCCAGTCCTGGTTCCGGCCAGCATGGAAACCAATTCATCTTCTGGTGTCATCGGTTTAACCTGCTCACCCGTTGAAAAACTTGGTTCAGCAGTCACTTTTGCAGGCACGGTCAAACCATTGGCCACAAGTGTGTCAAGGCGGCCGGGGACTTCATCCAGCGCATCTTCAACCCGTTTAAAATGGCTGGCACTGGTCATAAAGATGTCACGTGCCGCTTCGGGATCGGTGGGCAAATTGGTTCGGTAAACCTCCCCTTCCCCTCCGAAAGGTCCGGTTTGTGTTTCATCGGAATCCAGGCCAAATGAAAGCCCCGTGGACTGGGGCACCCCAGTCCACAAACCCAACACGTCTGTGGAAGAGCTTTCAAAAACATCCATGATCAATCGACCGTTATTTGCCAAAACCGGCGATACTGGTCGCTGCGCTGACAATCGTTTTCATAAATTCCGCGCGATTTTCCTGGGCGACTCGCACCATTTCGACGTGAATATTCCAAACAGCTGTATCAACCTCGCCATCTTTTTCAGGCACGCACACCAATGTATCACCATCGATATTGATGCGCGTCAGGGCACGCAGCTTGGCACCGGTAAATTTCCCTGATTCAAATTTCACATCATCCATTTCACCGGTCACATAGGTGGAGATTTCCAGGCTGGCAGCATCGGTCAAAGCCTGCGATAGATAATCGCCCAGTTTTTCCACAAATTTCTTGAACGCATCCCCACCCCTGGTATCAACCTGCGTGGGTGTTGCAACCAGCGGGTCGCTGTCTTTTTTGGTTGGGAAGCCCGGGAAACCAAAACTTTCTGGTGTGCCCTTGGCTACCGATTTAGCATCTTTACCGCCTCTGGCTTCCACATCCGGTTGAAAAGACCCGGCACTGGTGGTAATGGCGGCAGGCACCTTTGTGACAATCTCACCCAGGCTGGCGCGTTGGGGAGCATCAGGCGCTTTGCCATCCACAGCCAACCGTACCGCCGGATCACCCAGGAAGGTGTAATTACGCGCGTCATTATTGGAGGTCCAAAGCCCGGCTACGCGCACATCATCCTGCGTCTCTGGTGTGCTGAAATCAAGCTCATCGGTCAGGGCAGTCGAAATTTCGGCATAACGCTGGTTGAAGTATTCGGTCGCTGCCCCGGCAGGTTTACCATTCAATAGAGCCGCAACAGTTGACTTGAACGTTTCCACATCGCTGGTTGAACCATCCCACTTGATGGATGAACCCCACGCGCGCTCCACATGCGCGAACACACCCAGGGCTCCGCCACGTGGGTGAGCCAATAACTTGAGCGGAAGTTGGGCCAGGAAAGCGTAAGGAGCAATATCCTTGGGTTCGCCATACACCTGGCGGTAAAAATTATCGCTGCGTGGAATACCACCGCCATAGCAGGCAAAAATGAATGCAATCATGCCAAAAACATCCGCGTCTGAGGCAATATCATCGGCTGAAAAGTACATTTTGTCAGTAACTGGCACGCGTGCCTTGGGGCCGGGCCAATCCTGGGTCAGGATGGAGCCGGTGTGGGGCAACAGACGTTTGTCATCCATCTTGAAATTCATCCCGTGGCTGGCGCTGAAAAGCAGGGAAGGCGTTTTTGCGCCACCCATGTATTCGGCCAACCTGGATTTGGTGGCGTTGGCAGGGTCAATTACATCCACGCCCCAATCCTTGTGACCTGACTGCATTTCACGGGCAAGCGGGCCAATCAACTCAGTGGCACTCAAGCTGGTGGCTTTATCATCCGGGTTGGACACACCAAAGAAGGCTGCAGTTTTAGATCGGAAAAACTTTTTCTTTTCTGCAGCCACCACACTGGTGGCGTAACGATAGTAATCTTCAAGCTGGTCAAAATAAATGCGACCGACTGCATACTGAACGTCGAGCTGGGTCTGAAAGTTGAAAGGAATGGTTTCGGGAGAGCCGACGATCATGGCGTAATATGGAAATTTATCCGGAACGGCAGGCCCCGGCCCACGGCCAAATCGTTTGAGGAAATCGTTTTTTGATTCCCCTTTTTTGACCCCCAACTCCGGCCCGATGACCTCCTTATAATAATGTTCCTTTTCTTCTGAGGCTTGCTCTTTGCGCAGGTCAAGCAGCGGTTTGAGGGCCTCCTTGATGGCATCCGCCGATTTTTGTGGCAAATCGGCCGGAAAAATCACCGACCAGCCAGTTTGAGCCAGAACGGTCTCATCCACGCCTTCCTCGACCCCAAAACGAGCTTCACGAGCCTGATCCAGTGACTTACGCTTTTTTGCATCGTCAATATCCTCTTTTGACAAACGCTGACCACGCGCTATCTTGGCGATTAAATCAGTGGTAATGACCAAATCACCATCCAGTGAACCTCCACTGCTGGCCTCAATACCATTTGTAAACAGTTGTTTGGACATCGATACCTCCATCTGTTAAAACAAGTACATGGGTTGCTTCACTGAAGCGTATCTCGCGCAGATGATGACAGGTGTATCCCGCTGCGAGTACCAGGCCGAATTCGGCCTGGTATATTTTCAAATCTGCACCTAGCAATCGCTGGGAGCAACCGCAGGCAGCGGAGCCTCAGGGCGCTCTTTGAGCAACCAGGCTGCCACATAACCTCGGTTACCCCTTACATCTTTCACACGGATCCATTTACCGCTGCGACCAAGCTTTTTCATATTGGTTTCGGGTTTTCCCAGGGCAATCAATTCGGTATCCTTGGGCAAGCGTTGAATCAAGGTATGGGCGGAAATGAAGGGTTTGCTACGCATGGCTACCTGATCTTCAGTGGTTCGCAAGAGCACGGGCTGAACCTCTGCATCCAGGGAAAAACTTGGACCGGCGGTTTCACGTTGCGCCTCGGGGCCAAATACACCCAGGCTGACAATTGAAACATACCAGGCTGCCACAACCCCCTGGCTGCCAGTTACATCGGACACTTTGAGCCATTCAAAATTGACACCCACTTTTCGCTTTGCTTCCGCGGCGGATTCGAGCACTTTCAACTCAGTGCCAATTGGGTAAAGCTTCAGAATGGTCGCATCAGTGCTGTCAGGTTTGGAACGCAATTTAAGCGCGTCCACACTGGTTTTAACCACTGGAGCATCTTTTGGAACCGGCACTACCGCTGGTGGTGTTCCCGGGGCGGGCGCTTGCCCGGTTTTTGTTTTAGAAACAAGCCAGGCGGCCACATAACCCTGGCTTCCATCTGCGGCCTTCACTGGTAACCAGGTATTTTGGGCACCCACCTTGGGTCCTGCACTGGCATCCGCCTCAAGGATTTTGAATTCCGTGTTGGCAGGATAACGTTTGAGCAGGGTGTAATCGGCAATGACCGGCTGAGATCGTAAAGCCAGTTCATCCGCCGAGGCAAAAACGGGGAAACTGGCCACCACACCCTTATCCAGGTTGGGTGGGGGAACAGGCGTAACAGGCGCTGCACCACGGCTGAAAAACAGCCCCGTGATTATCCTGGCCGGGTCTATAGTGCCCGCCACGGTAGCGTATTTTGATGCCGAAAGCTTAATCTGGCCACTGCTGGTAGGATACGGATAAGGATCATAGACAAGGTAATCACTGCCTGATTTGGAATACAACAGCATGTAGTGTGTCTGCACGCCAGCTTGTGGCGACCAGTCCACCTCAATTATGACTGGTCTGCCCTGGGCAAGGTTGGCATCAATCTCAGCCATGGGAGCTGAAGCCCCCTTGCAGGCGCGATAATCCAGGCTCATGCCGGGCACCACTTTACCAATCATCCAGGCCACAATAAATGCCGTGCCAGCCTGAAAACCGCCAATGGCTTTCATCTTGTCATTCAAGACCGCCGGGTTCAAGGTGGAATCCCCGTAATAGGAGGCACACATGGACATGCTGGTCAGCAAACACCCAAAGGCGCCAATGGTAGAGGTTTTGTCAAACCCAAGCACCTTGCTCTTCCATTGAGGATCTGTCTGGGAATACTGTACGATAGTCATTGGAATCTCCGATGAGTTCAAAAAGTGGATGAATATTTTATTCCGTCAAACTGGGTAAAAATAAGGCTAATAAATTATACATAGATGAGATCATCAAAACAATAGGAAGGCAGTATGAAAAAAAAGACACATGCTGTAAGCCCTCCAAACGAGCTGGTTGAAATCGGGGTATACTTTGACCATGGCTGAATCGATTGGTGTTTTTGGCGGAACCTTTGACCCCCCTCACATTGGGCATTTAATTTTAGCTGCCGAGGCACTCAGCCAGCTTCAACTTGACCGCGTATTATGGGTGGTAACACCTGAACCGCCTCACAAACCCAACCTGCCAATTACCAATGTCTACCAACGCATAGAGATGACGCGCAGGGTGATTGCAAACAATCCGGTCTTTGAGCTATCAACGATCGAAAGCGACCGTCCAGGCCCACACTACACCCTTGATACAATTGACCTGCTGCAAATTCGAAACCCTACCTCGCGGTTAGTTCTGTTGATTGGCGGCGATTCACTACGCGACCTGCCCACCTGGAACCGTCCCGAAGAACTGGTAACCGCAGTTCATTCCTTTGGAGTTATGCGGCGCCCTGGGGCTGTTTTTGACTTAAGTGCGCTTGAAGACAGCCTGCCTGGTCTGAAAAACAAGCTGCGCTTTTTTGAAACCCCCCAGCTGGAAATTTCGTCCTCATCCATTCGAGAACGCATCGCCAACAAGGGCCACTATCGCTATTACCTGCCCGCCGACGTGTACGATTTTATTCAAAAGAATCGAATATATCGTTAGGTGAGCATGTTCGTCGCACAAAAATATATCCAAACCTGGGCGGTAAATCATTTCCTGATCCAATTCGATCCATTTCAGCTTTTGTATATAATATCGCGGCTGGCGGTCTTTTTGGCTTTTATTTTAGCAACTCAAAACAAGACGAATGCACCAGGAATGACAAAGGACCAACGCCCTGGCTCTGTATTGCTTAGGTCGCACACAGGAAGAACTGACAAGCGTTTTCATAGGATGGATGTGGTGGGCAGTGCGGCACATGGATTTACGCAGTGCAAAACCAGCTTTGAACCAATCCCATCAGAACCAACATTGGGGTATTGATTTCAAACGAGTTGATATCCAAATTTTACCAATAGCTTAGTGGGGGTAATTGCCCAAACTGGGTATTAACCAAATAGCGACCACCTGCTGCAGGTTCCTTTATTTCATAGGAAAACTGCCCAAGTGGTCGCTTCGGGGTTTGTTGCATCCCGGTTTTCAAGAATTGTCAGCCATGTCGGAACCAGCGAATAACCGGGAGCAATATCTGTTCTTCAATTTTTCACTAGAGTTGGTCAAAATTCGCCCACCCGACATGAAAATTATCTTCACAAACCTGGCTCACAACAGCATAAATTGATCAGGATCCGTTTCCATGTATTTACTCAACCGCAAAACTCACAAACCCAGGTACGAAGCACGGATATGTTCATTATTCATCAATTCGCGGGCAGAACCTTCCATCTCGGTTTTCCCTTCTGAGAAAACATAGGCATAGTCGCTGACAGCCAACGCCATTTGAACATTTTGCTCGACCAATAGAATGGTCAAGCCTTGTTTGCGTAGATCACGCAAGCTCTCAAATAATTGCAGAGTCAAAACAGGCGCCAAGCCTAACGAAAGCTCATCGATCATCAGGATGCGTGGATCTGCCATCAGCCCACGGCTGACAGCCACCATTTGCTGTTCACCACCCGAAAGGGTGCCGGCTTTTTGGGTGGCGCGTTCTTTTAACCTTGGAAACATGGTGTAAACGCGTTCGAGGTTTTCCTTAAACTTGGCACTCGCGCGCTTATTGGTGGCACCCATCTCAAGATTTTCATAAATGGTCATGTCGGTGAACAACTGACGCCCTTCCGGAACAAGGACGATACCCAATTCAGCCTTGGTGTATGCCGGGGTGTGGGTGATATCTTTTCCATCAAAAGTGATCGAGCCCTTCCATGCACGATTTAGTCCCATAATGGTGCGCAATGCAGTAGTTTTCCCCACCCCGTTGCCACCCACCAGGCTGGTTAGTTTGCCATCCTGTGGGCTCAGGCTTGCACCCCAGAGAATCTGCACTTCTCCATAACCGGATTCGATGTTGCGAACTTCTAGAAGGGACATATCAGCCAGCCTCCATCAGCCGTTTGGCCATCTGTGGATCACCCAAATAGGCTTCCACCACGCGCGGATTACGTACCACCTCTTCGGGTTTGCCTTCCGCAATTTGCTGCCCGTATTCCAAAACATAAATTTGATCTGAAACATTCATGATGGCCTTCATTACATGCTCGATCATAATGATGGTAACACCCTGTTCTCGAATTTTCAGGATGGTGCTGACCATGCCATCAATTTCAGAAGGTGTTAACCCAGCCAAAACTTCATCCAACAACAGGAGTTTAGGATGGGCTGCGAGGGCGCGCGCCATTTCCAGACGTTTTTTCTGCGCCACGTTCAGGCTGCCGGCCAATTGGTCTGCCCGCGCTGCCAGCCCGGCGAATGACAAGACCTCATTGGCAATTCGAAAGGCAGCAGAAAGACCATGGTTTTCATGTCCGAAACAAGCGCCAGCCATGACATTTTCGCGCACGGTCAACTCATTGAGTGGGCGCACAATCTGATGGGTGCGTGCCATCCCCATGCGTGCCAGATCATAAGGTTTCGCGCCGGTTACATCCTTGCCCAAGAAACGGATGCGGCCTTCATCAGGCTGGTAGACGCCATTGATCGTGTTGAATAAGGTGGTCTTGCCTGCGCCGTTAGGCCCTATCAACCCCAAAATCTGACCTTGAACCAAGTCCAGGGTGACTTTTGTGAGTGCCTGTAAACCGCCAAAGCGCTTGGTGACATTTTCGACCTGTAATATTAGCGTCATGCCAGCACCCTCCTCAGCCTTGGAAAGCGCTGACGCAACCAGCCGACCAACCCACCAGGAATAAACAAAATAATCATCAGCATTAGCAAGCCAGAAATGACCAGTTGGAAATCTTTCAGGGCAAAACTACCGAGGGTTACGTCACTGGTGAGCAATATACTGCGCAGACGTTGGTAGCCGAGCGCACCCAGGACCGGGCCTAAAACCGTTCCCTGCCCACCCAACATAATCATCACCAATGATTCAATTGAAAACCCCAAGCGGAAAGCGTCACCAGGCTCTACGTTTCCATTTTTGAAAAAGAAGAGCGTACCAAGCATCCCCGGCAAGACCGCAGACAGGATGAAAGCCATGGCCTTGGCGTTGGGTGTCACGATGCCCATGACCTCGGCGGCATCTTCATCCTCACGGATCGACATCAGGCTCAAGCCAAATTTGCTGTTTTTGATAATAAAGCTGAACAACACTGCAAATATGGCGATAGCCACCACCGCATAATAAGTCAACCAGAGGGCTTGCATAGCTCCCCCATAGGTTTTATAGATGGAAAACTGCAATTCAATGCCGGTGGCAGCCCCAAACGGAGTGAAATTAGCCACAAAGGTGCGGGCAGCTTCATTTACCCCAATTGTTGCCAGGGCAAAATACGAGCCGCGTAATCGCAAGATGGCTTTCCCTAATAAAAAAGCCAGCAACGCCGAACCTGCGCCCCCAGCCAACACTGCAATCGGCAGCGGCCAACCCAGCGTAGAAAGAGCATACATACCCACATATCCGCCCAGACCATAAAAAACCACATGCCCAAAACTGACATATCCGGTATAGCCCATGACAATATTCAGGCTGCTAGCCATCACAATTGCCAGCAGGATGGTAAAACCGGTTTCCCGCCCAGCCGCACTCCCGGTAATAATCGGCCAAAAACCGAATCCGATTACGATGGCAAGCGCCAGCCATAATCCCATATTCTTCCATTGGATCATTTCTTGCCTCCTAACAGACCGCTAGGCTTGACGAGCAGGATAACCACAAACAAAATGAATTCAATCACCGGGACCCAAGTGTTTGGCATTGCCAGTGGCAAGATTCCTTCAAGCGCACCTAAAATCAATCCCCCCAGCAAGGCCCCGAGCGGATTTCCCAGCCCACCCAGTACACCGATAACGAAGCTTTTTTGTTGGTAAACATCGCCAGAGAGAATTGTGAAGGAGAAGAATGTGGCAATCAGCCCTCCGGCAATGGCGGCCAACATGGTTCCGATACCAAAACTTAATGCCAGAATACGTGACGCCGGGATACCCATTAACTCAGCTGCAGCGCGATTGTTCGAGACAGCACGAATATATTTGCCAGGCCGGGTGCGGTAGAGAAAAAAGTATAACGCGCCGGTAACCACCAGCGTTATCAGCGCAGCCACCAGGCGAGTATTTTGCAAGCGTAGAAATCCCATTTCTACAGAACCCAATGAATACCCTGAATCGCGTGGTGAAGTGCTGAAAGCGGCGGTTCCCAGCCCAATGATGACCATATTGATGGAAAATGTTGCCAACAGGGTAGAAAGGTGCGGCGCATTAACCATGTTTCCAATGGTCAGGTAATAAATCACAATCCCGAGCAATAACCCCAGGATTGCCACCATACCCAATGCAATGTAAGGGTTGATGCCCCATACGCTGAAAATGAGGTAGACACCGAACATACCCAACGCAATAATCGCCCCATGGGCGAGATTGATAACGCGCATAACGCCCCAGATCAGGTTCAGACCCATGGCGGTAATTCCGTAAACCACGCCAATTAGCAAGCCATCAATCAGCGATGTACTCAGGCTGCCCAAATCCATTGAACGCTCCTTTCCCGTACGAAAAACAGGGACCAGTGTTGTTTTGGTCAATAACCGGCGTAAGACTATTCAGAAACACTCCTACAGGCGCGCAATGCGCGCCTGTAGGAGGAAAACTCAGTTCATTTAGCGAGCGGGGTACACAAGGTCAGCAGTCTTGCCAGCCAGCGGCCAGATTACTTGCTTGGCAAGAGCACCAGCGGCATCTTTTTGCCACTGGATAAAGATCATTTCATGGCCAGTTTGTAGGCCATGGGCTTCTGCACTGGTGTCGAATTTGATCGGTCCGAAGAAAGTAACCATGTTGGTGGCATCCAGGGCAGCTTTTACAGCCTCAGTATCCAGCGAACCAGCAGTTTCAATGGCTTTTTGAAGGATCAAGGCTGCCACATAACCACCAGCGGCATGGTAAGAGGGGTCTTCGTTGTAAGCAGCTTTGTAAGCGGCGATAAAATCAGCGCCAGTGGAACCGTAATCAGGGGTAAAAGCGGCCTGTGGTTCCCATTGGCTGGGGCCAACGATACCAACGGCAGCGTCACCGATTTCAGCGAACTTGGGTTCAGGGGGAGCAACCAACAGGGTAATGAATTTTGCTTTGATGCCCTTTTCAGACATTGCCTTGGCAAATTGTTGGCCATCAGCAAAGTGACCGCCACCCATCACAGCATCCACATCGGCGGGGATTTTGTTGATAATTGGGGCAAAGTCAGTTGTGCCGGTGTCATACCCTTCGTATACGGCAATCTCATAGCCCTTGCCTTCTGCATAGGTCTTGAGTTTATCAGCCACATCACTGGAGAATTTGTCATTTTCATGGATGATGGCCAATTTTTTAGCGTTGGCATCTGCATTCGCCAAAGCATCCAAAGCGCCAGTCAGGTAGCGGCTGGCCGGGGTGTAAGCCTGGTAAACAAGAGTGTAGCCCTTTTTATAGGTTCCGTCGGAGGCGGCACCGGTGGTGATCATGACCTTACCATATTGTTCAGCAATCACTGCGGATGCATCAGCCAGACCAGAAGAATAGGGGCTAAGCAGGAAATCGGCTTTATCCTCGGTGACCAGCTTGGTGTACAGTTCCTGCACCCGATCTGTCTTGGATTCATCATCGTAGAACTTGGAAGTAAATTTTAAAACGCTGCCATCAGCCAATTTGATACCGCCGGCTGCATTGACCTGATCCATCCACAATTTAAAACCATTGTTCTGACGGGTCGATTCAACATTCAGTTTTCCTGTGAGGGATGCTGTGAAGCCAATGACAGCCGTTTTTTCAACAGCAGCGGGAACATCGGTGGCTTTGGCCGGTTCTGGGGCCGCTGGAGCGTCGGTAGCGGCCGGTGCCGCAGGTGCTACTGTGGCAGCGGGAGCTCCGCAGGCCGTCAGCAGCAAGCTGGTAAGAACCAGTAATGATAATACGGCGTAGACAGTTCGTTTCATAGTCTTCTCCTCGTGCGCAAAAGATCGAGAAATTGGGTGGACAGGTCTCCCTGCTTGTCCAAGAGAAAGCTGGACGTTTTCTCTGATTTCATT
The DNA here is from genome assembly GCA_903908605.1 of uncultured Anaerolineae bacterium. Lineage (GTDB taxonomy): Bacteria > Chloroflexota > Anaerolineae > Anaerolineales > Villigracilaceae > UBA5195. Next base: position 1,004 of record CAIVSQ010000264.1, on the reverse strand, counting down.
TTAAGGAGCGAGTGCAAAAAAAGACTAAAAATTTCCCATTAATTGTAAATATTGTATAAATAAACCGATTGTTTACTGATGTAATAACCAGCTAATTCTCAAAATGATAGCCCACTCCGCGTGCAGTTTGGATGTAGCGTGGATGGTTGGCGTCTTCTTCAACCTTTTGGCGTAACTTACCCATGTAAACCCGCAGGTATTCCGATTCTTCGCCATATTCTGGGCCCCAAACATGCTGGAGAATCATGCGGTGTGTCAACACCTTGCCTGTATTTCTCATCAGATAAACCAACAAATTGAATTCGGTCGGGGTTGCCTCGATCAGGTTTCCACGGACTGTGATCTGATGGCGGACCAGGTCAGCAGAAATTTCCCCACGCACAATGGTTTCCAAGTCAGGAAGCACTTCTGCCCACTGAGCCCGTCGTAACACTGCTTTTACACGCCCCAGCAGCTCACCTGTGCCAAACGGCTTGGTCAGGTAATCATCCACACCCAGGTCAAATGCTTTGATTTTGTCATCCTGTTCGCCCAAAGCCGTCAGGATGATGATGGGAACACTGGAAACCTGGCGAATACGACGGGTGGTCTCGAATCCATCGAGATGCGGCATCATGATATCCAGGATTACCAGGTCTATGTTTTGGCTTTCAAAGATGGTCATTGCCTCAAGACCGTTGGAGGCAGTCATGGTAAGGAAACCACGCACTTCCAGGTTGCGACGCATAAATTCGCGCAGCGGTTTTTCATCATCAACGACCAACACCAGGGGGGTATTCTTCATACTCAAGCCACCATTGTGAGAATTGGGATAGAAAAGGCAATGCACGCTCCGCTTTCGCGCGTTTCAACCCATATTTTACCGCCGTGCGCCGAGACAAAACCCTGGCAAATGGCCAGTCCCAGCCCTACGCCGCGCACCGCACGAGACACACTGTTATCCACCCTGTAAAAGGATTCGAACACGCGTTGGCTTTGTTCAACCGGAATTCCCGGACCGTTAT
>CAIVSQ010000263.1 GCA_903908605.1 uncultured Anaerolineae bacterium | reverse complement strand
TTATTGTTGCAGTTCCAACTGGTGGTTATCAAGCTCCGTCACCATTGTTTTCTTATTTTCCAACCGATATTATCTTACCTCTGCCAGTGGTTTGCCATGCCACATTAGAACTTGAACAGAATCGAAAACATGTTCAACAAGATAGAAAAGGTAATGAGTTCGTACTGAGTCATATTACAGATTTTCTCGCTGAAATAGCAGAACAAACTGTAAAAATTCCTGGAAAAGATCCGTGGGCGGGATGTTCATTGCTAATGCCGCTCGAAGATTTTCCGAATGAATTAAAACGGCTGAAATTTCCTGAAAGGCTAATGAAGGCTGGGCAATCTCGTAAAATTATTCCCACATTGGGTGCAAAGCATACTTTACCTTCTCAGGCCCGTTTGATAAATGGTACCCAGACATCTTGGTTGCCGCCAACTTTATTTGCAGATGTTGCAATTGTTCGCAACAGCAAGGATTTGGATTTCTTAAGGGCGCTTGGTGTGCCTGGTCTTGAGCCGGGTGTGCTTAAACAACGCATTCTTGCTCATCCCAAGCTCACTCTCGGCGAAAGAGTTGCACTAATTGACGGTATGGTCCGGCTTCAAATCTCCAAAGACGAATTTACATCGGCACTTTTTTTGGACAAGAAAGGCCGCAAGTTATCAGATAAAATGCGTGTTTTTATTGCTCCTAGCGGTAAAAGCAAGTTCGACCTCCCGGATTGGCTTGATATTCGTTTTTTGAACGAACCCATGCGTTCAAAGCTTTCCGACTCGCTTAAAACACGTGACAATCGTGAACTCCAACAGCACCTGGTTGATTTTGGCTTGCTCGAATACTCACTGGCAAGTGTTATCAGTGCCCTGGTTGCTGCTGCAAATCGAGAGATCAAGAGCTCCCCTGAACGTGCGGAATATTATGAAAATAGCCTACTGCAGGTTATCTTTCAGATTTACTCTGCCGAAAAACAAGGTAACAGGCGATCGGAATATCCAGAAAAAAGCCCACTTCAAATTAAAAATCAAACAGGAAAATCGGCCCCCGCAAATTCGTTATATCTGGGCAAAGGATTCGGATCGCAAAGCGAGATCGTCCAGGCTCTTTATGAAAACTGGGATACTGAGAGGCTGGTGGCAACGCCAAGCATGTTGGGGCTGACTGAAAAAATTGAGATTCTAAAGAGTTTTTTGCTATGGATCGGTGTCTCTGAATGGCCACGGGAAATGGACTTGGGACACGTAGATTCTGAATATACAAAATACCTTCTCGGAAAAATTCATTACCCAGCAATCTTTGGAGATCATATTTGCCCTTCTCGTGAAGAAGTTCCGCATGCTGAAGGACAAAATGCAAAAACGATTGATGGCATCAAAGGCATTTTGCAAAACGCAAATCCGCATGCAGTTTCAGCGTGGCTGGCAATAGACTCGCGTGCTCCTGGCTGGAATCAGTGGAAAACAAACAACGTAAAATTATATACCTGGCCAGGGCAAGTTCGGTGGGGACGCTTATATCAAGATGCATTGCCTGGTTATATTTATTGGATGCTAGAGAACTACCCATGGTTATTGTTAAGTGACGGAAAGCGGGAGAGTCCAAAGAATTGTGTACTGGTAGACCATACCATTGAAGCTCTTTTCCCCCA
>CAIVSQ010000262.1 GCA_903908605.1 uncultured Anaerolineae bacterium | reverse complement strand
TGTAAAAAAAATGGGCGCTGTTGAGGGCGCCCATTTTTGGTTCCAGCGAATTACTTTTCTTCTTCTTTCTTGCCTTTTTCGATGACTTCCGGTTCGGCCAATTCGCCACCAGCGCCATCGCTGCCTTCGTCATGGGTGGCAGTAGCGACGGAGACCATTTCATCACCATCGGTCAGCAGGGTTACACCGGCGGGGATGACCAGGTCACGGACATGGATGGCATCACCGATCCTGGCAAGAGTAGCCAGGTTGACTTCGATGCGCTCGGGCAGGTCGTTGGGGAGAGCTTCCACTTCGACGCTTTCCATATTGTGAACAATCGCGGCGCTGAAATCCTTGATGGCCGGGGAAAGGCCATGGAAGTGCAGGCTAACTTCGGCGCGAATGGTTTCGGTCAACGAGATGGCCTGGAAATCGATGTGGGTGTACACGTTCTTAATATAGTTCTTCTGTTTCTCACGAACCAGGGCGGGGATGGTCTTGCCTTCAAGTTCGATGTTGACGATGCTGGAGGAGGTCAGGTGGGGGATCACCAGGCCGGCGTTGTGTGCTTCCAGGCAAATGGGGGTGGGTTCATAATTGTGCCCATAGATAACACCGGGAAGCTGGCCCTTGCGGCGCAACTGGCTGACTTGCTTGCCGGTAAGCGTCCGGCGGGTGGCATGCAGTACTACTTTTTCCATTCTACTATTCTCCTTGGCGCCTCTCACCCTGAGTCAAACGTGACCAGGATTACCTTCGCCCAAAAATTTTATGGCGGCAGGATCACCGCTCATAATGACATGAATTAATCTTTGCGCCTGAAAAGCAACCTGCCGGCCAACAGGATTAGCCCGACGACTGAGCCTGCAATAAAACCCGTCAGAACAGCCAAGCGTGCATCAAAGGTGGTGGTGACATTGCCGTGTACTTCGCGACTGATCAATAACCCGGTACGAATGTTATTGCCAGTTACCGACGTAGCCACGATAGCTACCGCGGGACCATCGGTGTTAACTTCACGGGCACTGACCAGGTGGGTTAGCGACTCGTGAATATTGACCTGATCGGCGAAAACTGCGCCGATGGCTGATTCGTGCGCGCTAAATTGCTTGGTTTGCACGGAGGCAGCCGCGGAAGAGTGTAACTCGACTTCGTCGGCGTTTAGCTCTTGCATTGCAGATTGGCTTGCGCGCACCAATTCCGCCTGCACGGCTCCAACACTGACCCTGGACAGATTGATAATCTGGGGTGGTTCAATCTCTTCGGGTTCGTTCGTGAGCATGATGCCCTCCGATTATTCGCATGTGGACCGGGGTCTGCCTGATGACAGCTCCGTCGGAAAAAACGCTTCATATAGAGGCGAAAACAGCGAGTATGGATTTTAGCCTTTTGCACGTCAAACGTCAAGGAAATGGCTGTTGGGTGTTAGCGCCAGGTAGAAATGTTCCTATTAACTGGTTAGAACCCTGACAATCTGGGTTGTACGGCTTGCGCGGGTGACCCAATTTATAAACCTATCTGCCTTGCTGGTCTGCAAAAAAATGCCCAGGTAAATAAAAAAAGCGGCCAAAAAGAACAGGAAGGTGATCAACCAGACCGGCGATCACCTTCCTGTTTATGGTTGTTCGTTAGCCAGGCAGGCTACACATGGTTATATAAATTCTGCTGTAACCGTGCCCAGAGTGGAGAAAATGACCTCGAAATGGTCACCATGCCGGACTGGTGTGATGGCAGAAAGAGCACCAGAGAGGACCACCTCGCCCTTTTTAAGCACCACCCCAAACTGGCTTAGCTTGTTGGCTAGCCAGGCCACGCACAGGGCTGGGTCGCCCATGCCGGCCGAACCGCTGCCTTCGTTGGTGAGCTGGCCGTTCCGGTAGAACTTCATTTTTTCGTCCTTCAGGGAGATGTCTGATAAATGGACCTTCTTGCTGCCGAGGACATATAAACCGGCCGAGGCGTTATCCGCCACGGTATCGAGCAGCGTTATTTTCCAGTCGCGCACGCGGCTGTCCGCAATTTCAATGGCTCCGACAACATAATCTGTGGCCCGGTAAACATCCTCCACGGTGGCATTAGGGCCTACGATGTCTTCTTTTAGAACGAAGGCGATTTCACCATCTGCATGAGGTTGAAGCAGTCGTTTCATGGGGATTTGCTTACCGGTCATGTTCATACTTTGGAAGAGATGACCATAGTTTGGTTCATTAACGCCCAGCAGGTTTTGCATGGGCAGGGAGGTCAGACCGATTTTCTTGCCAGAGACCTGCTCGCCTTGTGCCAGTGCACGCTCAATATTGACCATTTGAATGGCATAAGCGTCATGGATATTTAGCGCTGCGTCTGCTGCAGATATGGCGCTTGTGGGTTGCCGGTTAATCATGGCTTTATTAAGTATGTCTGCGTATAGATTGATTTGTTCCTGGTTTTCCTTCTTCATTGCATTCACCTTTCCAAATGTTTGCGATGGTAACGATTGATCATGGAGATAATTTTCTAAATAGAAACACTTATTTTGCCATGAAGTTATCCATCAACCGTATGAATTTACCAGTGTGTTCGATTAATGTCCAGTGATTACCATGATTGATGCTCATTTCCATTCGGCTTTGATCCCCAGACGCAAAAAACAACCAGCCGTGAACACAGCTGGTTGTTTTTTGAAGGCGGCTACTGGTTGCACATGATGCTGCGTACCATCTCCAGGTTGTAGCCCATGTCGACGGGCTGATCTTGATAATTCGCAAGAGAAAGACAGAAGGGGTAGCGCAATTTTTCGCGGCCCTTGAATTCTTTTTGAAAAAGGGAACGGGCTTGATCAAATTGGCCATGGTTAACCAAACCTTCAAAATAAGGTACCCATTCTGATTGATCGCCTGGTTGCAAGTCCTGTGAGCGGACCTGTTCATATAGTTTGCTTATTTCACCCCAGGCGCTTCTTTGGCGTGCAAGCGAGGCCTTTTGGTAGTAATAACACCAATTTTGAGCAGGTTCTGGTCCGAAAATATTTGCAGGTGGGGTGGGTGCCTCTCCGGAAAGGATGATGCGCTCTGGATGGGAAAATGCGCCCACTTGTCGGATGAGTAAAGAGTCGTTTTCCGAATAGAGCGGCAGTGATCCGTCGATAACGTGCATACAGGAATTTGGGCTGGGCATGCTGAGTAGTAACAAGTTGTTGTAGTTACGGTGCAGGCCAATGTCGCGCATGTGATTATCTTTGATGTCACCGCGTAAAACATTGTAGGCGGTGTCACCCGTCAATACCTCAGCAGAAATGGCCGGCGATTCCGCCAGCCCAGGCCGGTAGATAAGGTTGATTGGACCCCAGATTTCATAATCCTGCTGCAGAAGGTAATCATCAAAGAAGTAGGTCATAACAAGGGTGTCATCCTGGATATCAGGCGCGCGCCAGGTAAGCTGCCACCAGGTGCTGCGCTCATAGTTCCAAAAACGCTCCCAGCGATTTGCATTTAATACCTGCGCGGTGACGGATAGAAATATCAGGACGACGACGGCCGCCCGACGCATATTTGGGTTGAACATCATCAGGATGCCGGTTACAAACAGGACCACGCCACTCATTGGGTGCAGCCCATAACTTTTGTACGCATCAGTTAGCTGCACTTCGCGTCCCGAAAGGATCACTGGGAAAACAGCGAAGAGGGTGATCAGTGCTCCAATCCACAACACTTCGCGGGACAGCTTGGGCAATACCATTTCCTGGTCCGGAGTACCCCACCATTTTGAATAAGCCAGCGAGTAAAGCCAGATTAGGGCTACAACAAAAGCGGCTGAGAGCATGGCCCAGGCTAATTCAGAATATTCAGCGGAAGACATCATCAGGTAGGGCTTAACAAACCAGGCGAAGATGGATGTGTCCAGGAAATCTTTAAGCGTTCCAATGGTCAGCCGGGCAACCAGGTAGCGCAGGTTGCCAATGTAGGTATCGGCTAATTGACCGGCATCAGTGGCGTTACGGTTGCTCGAAAAGATAAACAGCCGCCAATAGACAAACCCGGCTGTGACCAGAATGTATGGCCACCAACGCTTGAAGATTTCTTTGGCCAGGACTCTCCCCTGTTGAATGCCATCCTTGAAAAGAATATACCCGAGCAGCAGCAGGCGTGTGCCTTCAAAGCCGATCATGTATTCGTAAATTAATAAGTAGTTGGCTGTTAATACAAGTGAAATCACGACCAGAACGGTCTGTTTCCAGCGTGAGTGCAGCCGGGTGGCCTGCAGCATGAGCGCAATCGAAAACAGGGCGGAAGCAAAACCAAACAAGTGATTTTGCTTGGTGTTGGCATCGGGTTGCGAGAGAAAGCCCGGGTATACCAGGAAAAGGATGGTGGCTACACTGGCGAGATACCTTTGGCGAGGCCAGAGCAAGCGCGTCATCCAGAAAAATGCCAGCGCACCCAGGAATCGCCAAAGCAGGGCGTACAGGTGCCAGTAGAGCACGGTGTCGCCCAGCAGTCGATAGACCTGGGAATAGATGACCCCCATGAATGGACGGTCGCTTTCAAACAATGGGATGATGCTGGCTGCTCCGCGGGCTGCACCAGACCAGAGCAGGTACCAATCATCGTGGTAATACCCCAAGTGTGATAAATGAAGCCCGTAGGTGATCAGTGTGGTCAGAAATATCAAAGAGATGGCGGTGGTGGTTTCGTTTAAAATGACTTTGTTGATAAAATTCTTCATGTTTAGGTTCCGAATATTTTCCGCATCAACACAGCGGTTTCAACTGGCGTCCTCTTGACAAGGACAGCCTGTTTAGGCCCGTTATTTGTTATTATCGTGACGTAAATGTCTACTGAATAAAGAAAGATAGGTTGGTTTTTTGAAATCAGGCGACTCAAATAGCATAAGGGTTAAATGTCAATAAATTGTCCAGAAATGGTGGCTGAATTGTGGAGACCTGACCCGGCTAATCAAAGAATGTGAAATAATGTTAACCATGTCTAAATTAATTTTATTAATAGATGATGATCCTGATATCCTGGCCCTATGTGGACGGTCTCTACAAAAATCTGGCTTTGATGTGATTACAGCAGATGATGCAGTGCATGGGTTGGATCTGATCCATCGTGCCAGACCAGATATGGTGATCATGGATATCATGATGCCGGGCATGGACGGTTTGGAACTGTGCCGGATTATTCGTCGTGAGAGCAATGTTCCGATCATCTTTCTGACCGCGCGTGTTTCTGAGGCCGATGTCCTGGTTGGGTTGGAATTGGGAGCCGATGATTACATCGCCAAACCCTTTAGCATGCAGGAATTGATCGCTCGTATTCGCTCGGTGCTCCGGCGCGCAGGTAGCAAACCCGACAATGATGTCATCCGTGTGGGCAAGGTGGTATTGGACCGTGATCACTACGAAGTTGAGCTGCAGGGCAGGCGCATTGCCCTGACCCCAACCGAATTTGAATTCCTGGCAACACTGATGAGCCAGCCCGGTAGAATATTTTCGCGTGGACAGCTATTGGCCGCTGTGCACGGCGAGGGATATGATGGATATGAGCCCACAATCAAATCGCATATCAATAATCTGCGGAAAAAAATGGGCCCCGGGCATTACATCACCAGTGTCTATGGTGTCGGGTATAAATTCGAGGAGTAAGTAAAGCTGTCATTGACTGGCGAGTTGATTGTGCCTGTAAGAGGTGGGGAAAGCGGTCTGAAACCTGTATAATTGATCCCATGAACCGATATCTTTACTTCACTGTTTTTATCGCTGGCATGACTGCCTTGGCGGCCGAATTTGGGGCATCGCGCTTGTTACAGACCACCTATGGCTCCAGTAACCTGGTCTGGGCAGGCATAATTGGCCTGATTATGGTTTATTTCGCGGCTGGTTATGGGTTAGGCGGGCGCTGGGCAGACCGTTCACCGCATCCGGCTACTTTGTTTAAAATCCTGGCCTGGGGCGCTTTTACTCTGGGCGTGGTGCCGTTTATTTCACGTCCGGTGTTGCGTGCGGCGGCCTCGGCGTTTGATATTCTTGACATGGGCGTGTTGTTGGGTTCATTTACAAGTACGCTGGTCCTCTTTAGCATACCGGTTACCCTGCTGGCCATGACCTCACCTTTTGCGGTGCGCCTGTTGATTTCCGACCCCGCCCGGGCAGGCGCAGTTTCGGGCAAGGTTTCGGCCATTTCCACCAGTGGCTCGGTTTTGGGGGCCTTCCTGCCGACGCTGGTTTTGTTTTCGCTGGTGGGTACCACCTATACCTTCCTGATATTTTCGGGCGTGTTATTTGTGGTGGCATTGGTGGGGCTGGGCTTGTCGTCTGGCTGGCGCAAGGCTTTACCTTACTTGTGGATGCCCGTGGTGGTAGCGCTGGCGGTGTTTTTCCTGGATGGACGTATCAAATCCACGCCTGGACAGGTTTATGAAACTGAATCAGCCTATAACTATATCGAAGTGCTGGAAAGTGGCGGCAGTATGTTGCTGCGCTTGAATGAAGGTCAGGGTGTGCACTCGGAATACAACCCTGATAGGTTGTTTTACGGTGGGCCATGGGAAGAATTCCTGGTTGGGCCGATGTTCAACAATCAGTTTTCACTTGCGCAGGTCAAGCGTATTGCCATTGTGGGGCTGGCGGCTGGGACAACTGCCCGACAGGCTACCGCTGTTTATGGTGATGTAGCCATCGATGGTTTTGAGATTGACCCGGTGATCGTGGATGTTGGGCGTAAATATTTTGACATGAACATGCCAAATCTAAATGTAGTTATTGGCGATGGGCGTTGGGGCCTCGAACACAGTCCATATACTTACGACTTGATCGTGGTGGACGCTTACCGCCCACCTTATATCCCCCCCCATCTGACTACGCAAGAATTTTTTGAGATTTGCGCCAACCATCTTTCAGAGAACGGCGTGCTGGCCATTAATATTGGGCGGGCGCCCAACGACCGTCGCTTGATTAATGACCTGGCGGCCACCATACACACCAGCCTGCCAAGTGTGTATGTAATGGATATTCCCAATACGTTCAACTCCGTCCTGTATGCCACCCGCCAGCCGACCCAGGCGGAGAACTTACGCAGCAACCTTTTGGAGCTGCTGGTACGAGAAAACTCCCCGGCTTTGTTATTGACCGCGGCCCAGGTAGCCCTGGAGCATTTACAGCCACAGCCCAGCGGAGGCGAAATTTACACCGATGATCGTTCACCGATAGAATGGGTTACGAACAGCCTGGTCTTGAATTTTATCCTGGGCGGTGGCGTGGAAAACCTGCAGTAAACCTTGTTATTGTTGCAGGGCAAGGCGCACAATGAGAAATCCATCTAAAAAGAAAAAATGCCACCTGCATTCAAGGCGCAGGTGGCATTTAGGTAGTTAGGGGTAATTTTCAGGCTTTTTCGGCCAATTCGGGCATGGGTAGGGCTTCGATCAGGCCGCGCACACGGAATTTTTCGATATATTCACGCGTTTCCCAATAATCCAGGTCCAGTTCGTGGGCGATATCAAACACAGACTGACGTCCTTCAAAGCGCATCATCATTTTTTCGATGGCGCGATTTAATTTCCAGTTTGTTTGCCAATCTACAAATAAGCCGTGACCGGAGAGGAAGACAGGTCCGCGGAATTTGCGCTTGGGCAGGTAGTTGCTGGCGTAGATACGGATCATCTCTTCGATGACATCAGCGGCTTCTTGCAGCTTGTCCTCATGAATGATGTCCAGGTTGTCGTCCGTGGTGTGGTATTCAGGATAGGGATAACGAGTGACCGAAATGCATGGGATGTTCAGCCCGGGGCCGTTGAGCACCCGTTCGTCATTGGCGATTACGTCTGCGAAGGTGCCTTCGCGGAATTCGCGGCCAAATTTCTTGAGGACGTACTGGCCGACATGATCCAGCCCGGCTTCATGCTGGCGGGTGTGCTGGAGTGCCAGGTTGTTGTCGTTGCCAGTCATTTCGATGAAAATGCCGCCCTTGATGCTGGGAATAAGGTCTTCATGGTGGGCCAGCCAGGCAATTGTGCCAATGGTTTCAGGACCAAACCAGAAGCGTACGCTCATCGAGCCGGGCGGCAGAGGCCTGGCGGCCAGCCGGCGAGCTACTTCGATGGCAGTTACCACGCCGGCGGCGTCATCATTGGCCTGGCTGGGGTGGCAGACATGCGCCATGATGAAGATTTCTCCTGCCCCAGGTTTGGCTCCGCCCTGCGGGTGGACAAGCGCAGTGGAGACTTTGAATCCCTGCCCTGGGTCGGTCGAAAATTCTGAGCGGATGACGGCGTGATATTTCTTGGAATGGTCGAGCGTGTCAAACTGGTTCTTTGAAAGACAAAAACCCCAGTCTCTGTCGTAATATTTAAATTTCCAGGGGATGGTGTGCGGCCGTTTCTCGTTGAAATACAGGTGCGGGAGCAGCTCGTCCCAGGTCAGCAGGCTGTCGATTGGCAGCGAATAGGAGACCAGATGTAGGTTGTGGTTGCTGAAATCGACAATCTTTTCGCCGTCCTCGGTTTCAAGATAGGCTGCGTGCACGATATAGCGTTCTGGTACATACCAGGTCCAAACGGGCTGAAGTGGGGTATAGGTCTCGAGTTTGTAGTTTGCATTTGCAGGCAAGTAGGAACCAATCAGGTCCAGGGCGGCATCCATGCCGTCCGAGGCCAGGGTGCGGTGCAGTGGCAATATTTCTCCGAGCACGTCACGCAGCGCTGAAATGGGCTTCATGGGGGGAATCCAATCCTTGGCGCGGTCACTGGATTCAATGATGTAAGTCAGGCCTGGCCCCGGGTGATTTGTCATGGCATCGACTGCCACCCGGAAGACATCATTGCACTTCATCAGGCGCGATTCACCCAGGCCGATGGTGCGCCGGTTGACCACCTGGCTATCCAGTAGCGCACCGATTGGCTCAAAATCCAGCACCACGCCGCGCTCAACATCGCGCACGAACATGGTGTAGGCCACATCGTGAGGCTTACCCTGTAGATCGATGCCAGTGCCTTTGAATTCTTTCAGGAAGCGATAATCCACCCCGGCCATTTGCTCACAATGGTGTAAGAATGTGATCGATTTGCTGTATGCCAGGCCGAGAATCAGGATTTTTGCGTCCCATTCGCGGAATTTGCTGAAGATGGTGCTTTCTCCAAAGCAATCGTTGGAGCGGTGTGCAGCAAGTTCATCGGCGTGCCTGCCGATGGCTGCCATGGAATAGATCGGGTGGAACATACGTTTGGCACGTGGATCCAAACGGACCAGCTCGGTGAGAACGCCCATTTGCGAGGGTGTAGTGCGCATATCCCAGGGGGTGCCCTTGAGGAAATCGTAGTTGAAGGTTGGCATGATCAGTGTGCCATCATTGCCAATGGTTTCGAGGATGGCAGCGATGACGGTTTGAGGTCCACCTTCCACACCGCCGGGGGCCTTACCCAGGCTGGAATAAGAACTATGGATAAAGACTGTATCACCAGCGGATAAGCCGAGGGCGTAAAAATCATCCATCAGGGTTTGCTTTGTTATCATGGGTCCTCCGGGTTAATTTCTTGCGATTTTATCATGCGCAGGGGTAGGAAACGAGCACTTGCCAACATTCCCTATTGAATTTTACTCAAAAAGATGATAAAAATTATCCAATTGTTTCCGAGGAGATGACGATATGGATATCAATTTTTATGCTACTTTGCGGTTGATTACTGGTAAGAAAACTGTTACTTTGGATGTGGAGGATGGCATTACAGTCCGGCAGATGCTGGAAAATGTCTTTGAAGTATTTCCTCCGCTACGCAAGGAATTAATGACCTCTGAAAATGATTTACACGGTCATGTACATGTCTTTGTCAACGGGCGTGATGTGCCCTACCTGGCCGACGTGCTTGAGACACGGATTACTCGCACCGACAAGCTGGATATCTTCCCGGCGGTTGGGGGTGGGTAGGATCGATGCAGACACTTACCCGTGAAATGCGTGGTATCCCCTATTTTTTACTGGTTGAATACTTGCAGGAATTAGGCGGCAATCTGGAAGGCGAGGACCGAATTATTGGTCCGGGTTGGAGTGTGCGCCTGACAAAAATGGAGCCTTATAAATTATTTTCCATCCAGGTTGGGCAGACTCGACTGGAGATGGAGCTGGAAGATCCGGTCGCCGCAGATTTCCTGGAACGATTTGCCCAGAAGACCTTGCGAGCCGGAGCTTGATCGGATAAACAAAAAAAGCGCGCCCTTGTGCAGGACGCGCTTTTTGTTTGTCAGTAGATCAGTCTAGATGATTTCCAGTTCCTTGAGCTTGGCTTCGGTAACGACGCCATTTTCCCAGCCGCGGGCTTCGTAGTAATCCTTGAGCATCATATCCAGTTCGCAGACATGGCCGAGGGAGCCAGGCATGGTAGATGCTTCTTCGGTGAAGCGCTTGGGCAGGTAGTCGCTGCCTTCGACGAAACCAGCCTGGTTGTTGTACAGACGTTCCAGGTTGTAGATTCGTTCGCCGGTCTTGAGAACATCGTTTGATGTGAAAGGCACGCCGGTCATGGCGGAATACTGCTGAGCATATTCATCAGTGCCCATGGCGAATGCGCTGAACTTGCACAGGTCCATGCTGTCGGAGAAGGCGTGGATGTCCTGGAAGATTTTGATCAGGCCGCCCTTGCCTTCCCAAGCCAACGGATCGGTCTTGAGGGTGCCGAAAGGCATTACGCCCAGTTCGGAAGCGGGGGAGTAGGCGCGCAGATGGCAGGCGCCGCGGTTGCTGGTGGCGTAACCGATGCCCATACCCTTGATACCACGTGGGTCGTAGGCGGGGATGCCCTGGCCCTTGACGGTCATGGCGATTTCGGGGTGACCAAAATAGGCGGCAGTGGCATTGGCACCCTCGCCCATCAGTTTGCCGATGCCTTCACGCTTGCCAATTTTCTCACCGAGAGCGACCATGCTGTCATTATCGCCCCAGGCAAGGGTGCCGTCCTCAGGATGGGTGTAACCCTTCTCGCTGGCTTCCATGAAAATGGAGATCGGGTGGCCGATTTCAATGGCGTCCATACCATAGTCATTGCAGATGTCAATCATCTTGGCTACCACGCGGGCATCGTTGTTGCCGACGTTAGCGCCAACCGACCAGGCTGGTTCGTATTCAACCGATTCCATGCGCAGACCAGCGTACGGTCCATCCTTGACTTCAACTTCCTTCTTGCAGGCCACCGGGCAGGCGTGGCAGGTCGGGTCGTTGACCAGCAGGTTTTCCTTGAAGTATTCACCGCTGATTTTTTCGGCATTTTCACCAAAGGAGGTGAGCATGCTGTTTTTGGTGGGCAAGCCGCCGATGCTGTTGGTAATGTTCATCAGTACGTTGGTGCCATAGACCGAAAGACCACCCTTGCGCGGGCTGGTGATGTTTTCTTCGGCCATGATGACCTTGAGGGCGCGTTCGTGGGCAGGTTTCCAGGCTTCGCGATTTTCGGCTTTGGTGATCTTCTTTTCATTCTTGATCACGATGGCCTTCAAATTCTTGGAGCCACCCACGCAGCCAGTACCGCCACGGCCGCTGGCGCGATCGTTTTCGTTCATCCAGCAGGCAAATTTAACCAGCTGTTCACCGGCTGGGCCGATGGCGATCACGGAGAGATCCTTGTCGCCGTATTTTTCCTGGAAATACTTAACAGTGGCGTGGACGCCCTTGCCCCATACTTCGGAGGCATCCAGCAGTTCCACGGTACCTTCGTGTACATAGGCATACACGGGTGTGGCGGATTTGCCTTTGAAAACCAGTCCGTCAAAACCGGACCAGCGCAGGCGGGCAGCGGACCAACCACCATGATGGCTGTCAGTGACGGTGCCAGTCAAGGGTGATTTGGTAACAACAGCCATGCGTCCGCTCATGTTGGCTTCGGAACCGGTCAGGGGGCCGTTCATGAAGCACAGGAGGTTGTCGGGGGAGAGGGGGTCAACCTTGGGGCCATTATCAAAGACAAACTTAACGCCCAAACCGCGCCCACCGATGTACTTGAGCTTGAGTTCTTCGGGAATAGGCTTGTATTCCACTTTTCCCTGGGTTAAATCAATATGACCAATATTGTTTGCGTAACCACCTAATGCCATAATCGTTCCTCCTGAAATGTAAATATTGAATGATGAGCGGGTGTTATTTTGCCTGGCGGCTTTATTCTTGGAAGAAAAAGTCAACGACAACAAAACAAAGTTGGACACAAAATCCAACCCTTGGTACTATATAGGATAACAATCCTTAATTTTCAATTCAAGGTATTAAGGAAAATCTTAACGGCTTGGTGATATTCGTCACCCCATGGAGATGATAAGATGATGAAAAATTTTTCCCGTGTTTTAACTTTGCTGGTTGCTTTGCTGGTTCCCCTGGCAATCATCATGCTGGCTGTACGTTTGCTGCTCACGCCAGTGTTCCTTCAAGTGGAATACCGCATGCCTGGTTTCCCTGATGATGCTTATGGTTTTAGTATGCAAGACCGTTTGCAATGGGCCAGACCCTCTGTTGAATACCTGGTCAATACCGCTGGGATCGAGTACCTGGGTGATTTGAAATTTTCGAATGGAACGCCCATTTACAACGAGCGTGAACTTTCCCACATGCATGATGTTAAGGATGTGGTCCAGAAATTACTGCTAATTTGGTATGTAGATCTATGTATTCTGTTAGCCCTCGGCCTGTTGGCATGGAAAGGTGACGGGTGGGTGGAATATCTCGCTGGGTTAAAATGGGGTGGCTTTCTGACCAGTGGTTTATTGGTGTTCCTGGCCGTGTTTGCCTCCATCTCGTTTTGGCAATTTTTTGCCTGGTTCCACTCCCTGTTCTTCTCGGGTGACACCTGGCTGTTTGAATTTACTGATACGCTTATCCGGCTTTTCCCGATTCGTTTTTGGCAGGACGCTGTGATTGCAATCGTAGGCTTTTCCATGGTCGCTGGGCTGGTTCTTGGTTTTGGCCTGAAACGAGATGCCAAATAAGGGGTTAATTTCAGCAGCGATATCGCATCGCTGCTTGCCCTCGTAGGGTATAATTTCGTTATTGCAGGAGTACATGGATAATGAGCGAACTGTTATTGAAAGATCGAGTGGCCCTTGTAACCGGTGGTTCGCGAGGCATTGGGCGCGCTGTTGCTTTGGAACTTGCAAAACAAGGCGCTGCAGTCGTTGTGAATTACAATAAATCGCCTGAGGCCGCTGAGGCGGTTGTGAGCGAAATCCAATCGCAGGGCGGCAAAGCGGCTGCATTCCAGGCGGATGTCTCCAATACTGTGGCGGCTCAGAGTCTGGTCAAGTTCGCTGTGGACACTTTTGGCGATTTGCACATCCTGGTCAACAACGCTGGTATTACCCGCGATGGTTTGATTATGATGATGTCTGAAACGGATTGGGATACGGTTCTGGATGCCAACTTGAAGTCAACCTTCAATTGCTCCAAGTCGGCTGTGAAGCACATGATGCGCAAACGCTATGGGCGCATTATCAACATCTCATCCGTGGCCGGGCAGATGGGCAATGCTGGTCAAACTAATTACTCAGCTTCAAAAGCCGGGCAAATCGGTTTTTCAAAGGCACTGGCTCGCGAGGTGGCTTCGCGAAATGTGACCGTGAACGTGGTTGCACCGGGCTTTGTGGATACAGAGATTTTGCAAAGCATGTCGCCTGAAACACTTGAAGCTGCAATAAAGATGGTACCCTTGGGGCGAAAAGCCCTTCCCGAAGAAATAGCTTTTGCCGTAGCATTCCTTGCCAGCGATCGGGCCGCTTTTATCACCGGCCAGGTGTTGGGAGTGGATGGCGGCATGGCCATGATGTAGGAGAGTTTATATGACTGATGATTATCGTTCTTCCGGAAAAACCACCCTGGCTCCCGAAGTGCTGCTGACCATCACCCGCATGTCCGCCCTGGGTGTGGAAGGTGTCAGCCGGCTCGCGCAAGTGACCGGAGGTTTTGACCGGTTTTTCAAACACGGCTCTGATAACGGTGTTCGCATGACCGTTGAAGATGATGTTGTGTATATCGAATTGTACCTGGTCTTGAAGCATGACTTTAATGTCCGCGAAGTCAGCCGCAACGTGCAGGCACAGGTTTCCCGTGCCATCTCTGAAATGGTCGGTATGGAAGTTGGCCACGTCAACGTTCATGTCGAAGACATTGAATATAAAGGTGAATAGACCTTTATGAAATCCCGCACCAGGGCAAGGGCTCTTGCCCTGCAAGTACTTTACGAAGTTGATCTCGCTGGCCATCTACCGGGCGTTGTGCTTGAGGAGCGGCTTTTTGAGATGGGTCAAGAGGGCCAGGCCGAACTTACACCGGAGCTGGTGGAGTTTTCACGCCAGATTGTTGCCGGTATCATTCCAATCGCAGAAAAGCTGGATGATATTATTGCGGCCTACGCGCCCGAATGGCCCTTTGACCAGATCGCGGCGATTGACCGCAATATTTTACGTATCGCTGCCTGGGAGTTTGCCATTTCTTCGCTGACACCAGTCAAGGTCGCCATCAACGAAGCCGTGGAATTGGCCAAGTTGTATGGGTCTGACAGTGCACCGCGTTTTATCAACGGTGTGCTGGGTAGCCTGGCTGATCGGGAGAATGAAATTCGACAGCAGTTCCAGAAAGGTGCTGGGTAAATGGAAATATTGGGTGTCGGTTTGCCAGAAATGGGTATGATAGTGCTTGTGGCCCTTATTTTGCTTGGGCCTAAGGACATGATAGCGGCTGGCAAGACTATTGGTAAAGTCCTGCGAAAGTTTTATATGTCTGGCGTCTGGCAGTCCATGCGCCGCACGGGTGAGGAGCTGCAGCAATTACCCACCAAACTGATGCGCGAGGCGGGGCTGGATGAATTACAAAACCAGGTCCAGGATTTAAATAAAAATATTCGCCCCCCGGGTTATTATCCGAAATCATTCAACGAATCGGCTGTGTTCAACCAGAAAACCCAGGCACCTGCAACGCCCCCTGTGCAGTCGCCATTGCCCACCGAACCAGCTTCTCAACCCCCTGAAGTGCCAGGTACTTAATTGATGCCCGCTATTCGTCGTGCCATACGTTGGATTTTGCTTGCTCCTTTCAGGCTGATCTGGTGGTTGATCAGCCTGCCTTTTCGCTTTCTTGGATGGTTGTTTCGACCGTTGGTGGAACGTTTCAAACGCAACGCTTTTTACCAGCTGCTGACCGAAATTCCTGATGACCGACCTGCCATGGAAGCGCTGGCGGCGGCTGTTCAAAACCCGTACGAAATTCTCGATCAGTTGGATGAAGTTCGAAAACACCTGCTGCGCTCAGCGCTTGCGCTGGCCATTGCGGTCGGTATTTCCTTCTGGTTTACCCAGGATTTGATTAATTTACTGGCTGCCCCGGTGGGCGGTCTGCAAAACCTGCAGGCCATCGAAGTGACCGAATCGGTCGGCGTCTATATGAAAGTGGCATTGATTGCAGGTATTGCCCTGGCGATACCGTATATCGCTTTCGAAATCTGGTTGTTTTTTGCGCCGGGAGTCATGCCACGATCCAAGCAGCTGGGTTTGTTCAGTATTCCGCTGGCGCTGGTGTTCTTCCTGGGTGGCATGGCTTTCGCTTATTTCGTCATGCTGCCTACCGCCTTACCTTTCTTGCTCGATTTTCTTGGGATTACCGCGCGCTTACGACCGGCTTCTTATTTTGAATTTGTCACCAGTCTGATGTTCTGGATTGGTATTGCATTCGAATTTCCGCTGGTTATTTTCGGCATTTCCGCCATGGGTTTTGTCAAGCCAGCCACATTGCTTAAGCAATGGCGCTTGGCGGTGGTGCTGATTTCGGTTTTGGCGGCCCTGATTACCCCTACCGTTGATCCAATCAACATGGCACTTGTTATGGGTCCCATGATCGGCTTATACTTTCTGAGTATTTTGTTCAGTTGGGTGGCCCAGGTCTCCAGCCGAAGTAGCAATCAGCCTAAGGAAGGCAAGCTGCCAGAAGACTCCAGGCCTGGTTAATCAAGCGGGGTGTGGCCTGGTTTACACGGAGGAGATAGGATGAATTTCATTTTTCGATCAGATTGGAAACGCCTGGCAGCCGGGTTGATGCTGGCCCTGGCCAGCCTGTCTTGCACGCTTTCCCTGGTTGATTTTGGCAATCTATCGCCCGGGCCGACCGCCACACCGGGCGGACTTCCAGGCAATCAGCTTACAGCCACACCGGTTAAGTTAGCCGAAATTACCTTTGAGGTAACCATCCCGGTTGCATTAAACCAGGGCGAAAGCCTGGCAATCGGTCTCCTGGATGAAGTTACTGGCCTGGCTCTCAACCCCACCCTGTATGCCATGAACCCAGTGGATGGTCAACGCTTCTCGTTGACCCTGCCGCTGGTGTTGAATTCAGTCATCAAGTATCGCTACTACCGGCAAGGTGGTTCGCCAGCGGTGGAAGATGCCGCGCTTGGCCAACCCGTGCGTTACCGTCTGTATAATGTCAACGGTCCGGCTATTGTCAGTGACCAGGTGGCTTCGTGGTCAGATGGTTTTTTTACTGGACAGCTGAGCCGAATTAACGGCGTGGTGACGGATGTTGCCAGTGGCAGCCCCATCCCCAATATCATGGTCAGTGCCGCCGGGGTAAGCACCCTGAGCGATTCGCTTGGCCAGTTTAGCCTTGAAGGCATTCCGGAAGGGACCCACTTATTAACGGCTTATGCGCTAGATGGGGCTTATGCCACATTCCAGCAGGGCGCGTCGGTTGCAGCGGGTCGATTGACCACCGCTCCAATCAGTTTGAAGGCGGCTGCCAGTGTGCAAATTACGTTTGTAGCCAGCCTGCCCTCCGAAAGCGTGGATGGCGCGCCGGTGCGATTTGCGGGCAACCTGTTGCAGTTAGGCAATACCTTTGCCGACCTGAGCGGTGGTGTCAGCACCCAGGCCAGCCGGATGCCTGTTCTTGCCAAAAATGCACAAGGCCAGCCGAGCATCACCCTGCGTCTGCCGGTAGGTGCTGATATTCGCTACAAGTACACCCTGGGCGATGGTTTCTGGAACGCTGAACACGGCGGGGATGAATCGTTTGTCTTACGTCAATTAATTGTGCCTGATCATGATGTCGTTATCCAGGATGTGATTGTCACCTGGCAGGCCGGAAAGAAATCTGCCCCGATCCTGTTTGATGTCAATGTTCCAGCCAACACCCCAGCCGGAGAAACCATTTCGATCCAGTTCAACCCGTTTGGATGGACTGAGCCCATGCCGATGTGGCCACTTGGCAATAATCACTGGGTCTACAAGCTTTACAGTCCCCTTAATATGTTGGGTTCATTCCAATACCGCTACTGTCGCAACGACCAATGCGGTTCTGCCGATGATTTGCAGACCGCAGGGTCCAATGCTCAGGGGCGGTTGGTCAGTACCAGCTTAATGGGCGAAAACATCCAGGAAAGTGTTGCAGGCTGGCAGTGGTGGCCTGAATCTGATCTGGGTACGCTGGTAGCTGTGCCGGTCAACGCCCGCCCGGCTGGTTTTTGGGCCGGGGTGGAATTCAGCCCCAATTACGCACCTGGGTTGCAACCTTATATCAGCTCCACTTTGCAAAATGTGCAAGGGATGGGTGCCAATTATGTGGTGCTTTCGCCTACCTGGACGGCGCGTACATCCAACCCGTTGGTCTTTGCCCCAACGGCGGGCAGTGAGCCATTGTGGGCTGATAACCTGCAAAGCGCCCAATTGGCGCGTGCCAACAACTTAAACGTCGCCATCTACGCTACACCGCGCTTGATGCCTTCCACGCCCGATTTTTGGCTGCAGGCACCACGTACGGCCGAGTGGTGGGACGCCTGGTTTGATCGGTACCGCGCATTCGCGATTTATCATGCCGACCTGGCAACCCAATCGGGTGCGCAGGCCTTGATATTGGGCGGGGAAGCTGTGTTACCCAGCCTGCCGGGCGGCTTGCTGGCAGATGGCAGCCCATCCAACGTTCCGGCCGATGCCGGGCAACGCTGGCGAAATATCCTGGTGGAAGTACGACAGCATTTCCCCGGGTTGGTGCTGTGGGCAACCCAATACAATGGACAGGCGCCCCAGCCCGCCCCGGAATTTATCGAGCAGTTTTATGCTTTTTACATTCTTTGGTCAGCACCCCTGGCGGTTAATTCGGATGCCAGCCTGGATGCGATGACCAATGAAGCTGTGCGCCGGCTGGATGCCGATATTGTGCCCATGCTGTTGAGCGCTCAAAAAGGCGCGGTAATCGCGCTCAATTATCCCTCGGCGGGTGGGGCGGCAGAAGGGTGTGTACCTTCGGGTGGTGATGGCTGCCTGGATTGGCAGTCGCTGGCAAGTCCCAACCCGGATATGCCAACCGCTACCCTGGATATCCAGGGACAGGCCACGCTCTATCAGGCCATGCTGCAGGCGGCCAACCAGCGTGATTGGGTGGGCGGTATCATTAGCCGGGGTTACTATGCCCCCGTGCCATTGATGGATAAATCCTCCTCGACACGTGGAAAAATGGCCGCTGATTTGCTGTGGTATTGGTTCCCACGGATGTTGGGCGTGGTCAAGTAAGTACATCAAAAGTTAGAGCCTGCCGCTGAAGTATTCCAAGCGGCAGGCTCTTTTTTATTTCTGTTTTTAATAATCTCTTTGCGCGTAACCAATATACGAGCTGGCCAGGGAACCACCATGCCTGAAGTGCAGGCGTCGTCCAAATTCCGCAGGGGTAATGCGTCCCATCTTTAGCTGCACGATCTGCATGGCAGTCACTGGCAGGCTAACCCCCGGTCCCAACCCGCTCATTGCTAGTGGGGTCAGGTCTTGCCCAGTCAGCCAGCCTGCCAATTCGGTGGGGGTGATAAATTGACGCCAGTCATGGGTGTCAGCTGGAAAGAAGCGTGTCAGCGGCAGTTGCTGGGCGACCAGGATATTTTCAAAGTAACTTCGTAGGCTGCGGTTGATCGTATCGAAAAAATAAAACCCGCCTGGTTTCAGCACACGGGCTGCTTCGCGGATGGCGGCGGCCGGGTTGGGTAGATGTTCTAATACGTCGCAGCAAACCACAACATCGAAAAATCCGGTGGGGTAGGGCAGGGCCTCGGCAGAGGCAGCCTGGTAATGGACACCCAGCCCTCCTGCGATGGCATGGCGCTGTGCCGACCGGCAGGATGAGAAGGAGAGGTCAATCCCGTTGGTGATACACCCTATGCGGGCAAATTCCTCGCTGAGGATGCCGCCCCCGCAGCCGATATCCAACAGGCGCAGGCCGTTTGGATCCAACTGGTGGCGTTCGAGAACCTGCTTGAAGAAATCAAAACGGGCAGGATTAATGCCCGTCTTGAGAATGTTGAGGAAATGATTTTCATCCCACCAGCCAGGCGCGGGGTCATTGTATATGGAATTATCGGCGGGCATGGTTGCCGGTTCCTTTAGGAATAGATACTGGAATATCAGGGCTGGGTGTCTTCGATGTGAGGTTCCTTCCAGTAAGAGAACAGGCCTCCGATTGACTGGCGGG
>CAIVSQ010000261.1 GCA_903908605.1 uncultured Anaerolineae bacterium | reverse complement strand
CTGGTTAACATATTTAATAAATTATAGCATAATTCAACCACTGAACGCCTGATTATATGAGATTTTAGGCTGTTTAGTATTCCCCCTTAAGGTATAATTTAGTGTATCCGTCTAATAGCGGAAAATTTACGATTCCATCCGGTATAACAAAACCCGGCAAGGCTTTAAAAAATGAATCTCCCATTGAATCTTCCCGCTGAATACTGGCAAAACTTTTCAGTCACCCCCGAAGACATAGATTTTCTTCAAAACCATCTCTTCGAAACCGAAACACCCCAGACACCTGAAGCCCTCACCCTCGTTTTAGTCACCGAACGCATCCGCCTGGAAAGGGAGGCTCAAACCAAAGCACAGAAAAACAGTGGCAACATCTATATCCCCAAGGAAACATACAATCCGGGTCAAATACTCATATTCCCAGCTCTTGGCCTAAAAAGAGGCAAGGTTGTAGAGGTTCGCCCAGGAAACAACCCTGAGATTGGTGGTTTTGATGTCGTCGAAGTGGCCCTCGAGGATGGTTTCCACCGGATGTTTGCCGCCAATCTATCTGACCACAAACTAAACTTGCCGCCTGAAGTAACAATCGACCCCGAAACTGACCAACAGTCGATCATGGCTACGTATGGACCCAATCTTGAAAAAAAATTAGACCGCGCTTTGCAATCTGATGAAAACCTGGTTCGGATCGCCGGCGCCTGGTTTCCACGTGCTCTGCTGATCGACATCAATATGGGCCTCCTTAACCTGGCAGAAGCTGTGTTGGAGATGAATAATGGCGAACCAATGTCTACCAGCACCCTTATTGAGCAAGTCGACATACCCCGTGATAGCAATGCGATGTTGACCGAATTTTCTGTGAATTACTCATTACAAGAAGACGGCCGTTTTGACGAGGTAGGTGCTAGCGGTGATGTACAGTGGTTCCTCAAACGACTCGAACCTGACGAAGTCCAGAACGCCCCATCCTTCTTACGCTATAACCCTGTCGATTACGACCGGTCTTTACTTTCTGATCAAATGCTTGCTTTCGAAGCCCAACTCGATGATGAATTGAGCGAAACCGAACAAAAACCTACCAAATCCAGCGACGCGACGATTACCTTGACTTATCCTCACTGGCGAGCTGGAACCATGCCGATCTCCTCACGAATAGAAGCTCTTTTTCCAACCGCATTGGAAGCACCTCGCATCCTGTTTACCATCGTAGACGGAAAAACCGGTGAGAAATTCCCCGCATGGGTAGTGCGTGAATATGGTTATATCTTCGGTTTACGTAAATGGTACGAAAAACAAAAACTCATACCGGGTGCCTATATCATCGTTCGCCGTAGCAAAAACCCCGGCGAAGTCGTACTGGAAGCCCGCACACACCGGCCAACCCGAGACTGGGTCCGTACTGTGTTAGCCGGTTCGGACGGTGGACTGGTTTTCGCCGTTCTCAAACAGGAAATTAGCTGCGAATACAATGAACGCATGGCAGTAGTAGTTCCAGATGTAAGCGCCGTCGACGCAGCCTTCCTGCAAGTGCAAAAGGGCCACCAACCATTGGAGAAATTAATCCGCGACATGCTAAAGGAACTTGCCAAGCTCACACCACAAGGGCATGTGCATGCCGAGGAATTATATTCAGCCGTCAACATCCTTCGCCGGGTCCCCCCTGCGCCTTTGTTAGCGCTGCTGGCCTCGACAAATGGTTTTCTACATGTCGGTGACCTTCATTACCGGCTGTCAGATAACAAAGTAGAGGAATAGCCTTATGAGTCTCATAAAACCAACCCTCAAGACCCACTTCCACGTTGATTTTGACTGGTGGAAACAAAACGAAAATGATTGGCACGTGCATTTGCGCAGTTTATTGTGTGCCGAACATCGCGAAAAATTGGCTGACATGCCAAGCGGCACGATGATCGATTACATCGATCCTGAAACTGCCGAGGTCCGTCCGATGGATGGGTTACAACAGGTGATTCTTTCGCATTGCGCCCGTCAACCTGAGTTTGTAACTGGTCAGACCCAGCTTGTTGAAGGTGTTTTTCGTATTTTTCTTTCAAACGGAAACACCCCACTCACTTCCATTGAACTCGCCGAAAGACTCGGTCGTCCAGCCAATACCATATTGATCACCCTCTCGGGCCCGCGCGTATACAAGGGCATCCGGCCAATGCTCAGCTGAGCATACACGCTGCTAAAATAACGGGTAAAATATCAGCCGGTTTGGTACGCAATATCGCTTGCCCTCGTAGCTCAAAGGACAGAGCAGCAGCCTTCTAAGCTGTTGGTTGTGGGTTCGAGTCCCGCCGAGGGCGCCTTGAAATTTCTTTATAAAAACAACACTTTAGGAGCGAAAACTCCAAAAGTGTTGTTTTTATAAGTTTAATCGAAATTTTCACTTTGACCCGCACGGCGGCTTGATTGTAGGCGGCCGGACAAAATGGTGGAGTAGGGCTGGAATAAATAATTGCAACGCAGGGTAAAGAAAAAACAGGCTCCGCAATGGAGCCTGTTTTCATTG
>CAIVSQ010000260.1 GCA_903908605.1 uncultured Anaerolineae bacterium | reverse complement strand
TTGATTGTTGGCGGTCCTTATGATAAAATTGGCAGCCCGAATAAATGTGATGTAAACAATATCGCGAATCCGGATTCTGTTTTTGTGGATACCGCCGGAAACTTGTGGATTGGTGAGGACACATCCAACCACAAAAATAATATTTTGTGGCGCTATGATACCAAGGCTGCCAAGCTAGATCGGTTTGCCATATTGCCTGTGGGAGCTGAAACGACCGGTTTTAGCATCACCCCTCTCGGAGATATTTTTGTCAATATTCAGCATCCGAGTGGTATGAACCCGTTTCCGTATAATCGCGGCATCATCGGCGCAGTAGTTGGTTTCGAGGCTACCCAGGTGTTTGAATCATTGCCGGCTCCAGTTCGCCCGGTAACTGAAATGACTATTGCAAGTGGCACTTACCAAATCCTGGCTCGCTCCGGTGAGACAATTCCGGGCGATATTTTCGGCCAGCGTTTCGGACAGATTTCTAACCTGGCTGGATCTATTCTTAATATATGCAATAACCCGGATGGAAATATGTTCTTGCAAGCTGATGGGGTGGGTAATGCCGGGTTCCTTTATACCAATTATGAATGTCAACCTGGCGGGGTTAGCAAGATTTATATTAAGAAGGGCGAAAGTAAATGGGATATTCTTGATGGCGAAAATGTTGATTTCTCCGCCGTCAATGGTACCTGGAATAATTGTGGCGCCAGTGTGACCCCATGGAATACTGCCATGTCTGCCGAAGAATATGAACCGGCAGCCCTGCAGGATACATGGAAGCAAAATGTACAGCCGATGAGTGATTACCTGGGAAAACAGGCCAATCCATATCATTATGGTTGGTTAGTTGAAATGTCTCCCGATACCAGCGGCGATACCCTGAAGACTCTTGTCACAAAGCGCTATTCGATGGGCCGCTTTAGTCATGAGATGGCAGCTTTTGCGCCGGATGGCAAAACTGTCTATAACGGTGACGATGGCGCTAATGTTGTATTGTTCAAGTTTGTTGCTGATAAGATCACCGATCTGAGCGCTGGTACTCTGTATGCTGCGGCGATTACCCAGAATGCAGATGAATCTTTTGCCATTACCTGGATTGAGCTTGGCAAGAGTGATGATAAGACTATAGCCGCGGGTTTGAAGGCGATAAAGTTGCCATAAGCCTGAAAAAATATATTTAGTGGGGGATAATCACAAAGAAAAACTGGAAGGGTTTGGATACCCTTCCAGTTTTTTGTTTCTTTATTTGTTTTTCAGGTAAACTTGGAGATCGGTTTACCGTTAGTTTGCAAGGGGGGAATAACCAATGATCTATCGCAATAAACCCGGTAAATAAATGAGACCCTTGTAGCAAGTGCCCAGAGTGCTAACGGAGGATGATCTTCCAACCTTTTTCCAGGGCGTGGTCACGCAAGTGTGGGTCGGGCGTTACGGCAACTGGATTCTGCACACGTTCCAGCAGGGGGATATCGTTGTGAGAATCACTAAAGCCCCAGCTTTTTTCCAGGGTAAGGTTGTGTAACGTCAACCATGCGTCCAGGTGGGTTACCTTGCCAGCCTGGAAGACCGGTAGGCCCGCCAGTTTTGTTGTGTAACGTCCATCCACGCGTTGGACCTGGGTACAGATCACATTGGAAAAGCCGAGTTGTTGGGCGATGGGTTCGGCCAGGAAGCTGTTGGCGGCGGTAATCAGCAGCAGGTGATATCCGAGCGAGCGAAACCAATTGAGCCTGCGGATCATACGGGGGCGAATGGCTTGGGAAATCTCACCCAGGTAATCCTTTCGCAGCTGGAGCATTTGCGGCAGGGGGTATTCGCTGATAGGCTGCAGTAAAAAGGCTTCGTATTCGTGAATATCCAGTTTGCCCGCATCGTAATCACGGTAATAATCCTCTATGCGCAGGACAAAATGGCGATCGACCACCAGCCTGTTATAAAGAAATTGACACCACATGGCTTCACTATCCCCTTCCAACAGGGTGTAATCCAGGTCAAATATGGCAATGCCAGGGGATCCATTCATTTTGAGGTCTACTATTTTTAGAAGGTTAGCCCGAAATTTTCCCGGACCTGGATTCGGCGCAGCGCTGCAGGAAGTTTGGGTCGAGTGGGTTGATGGTACCAAACCGGTCTGGGCGGTGGGGGGTGAGACTGGTGAAGGGAGGCTGACCTGTGACCAGGTCGGCTATTGCGCGTCCGGCCCCTGCAGATATGGCGATGCCGGCCCCGTTGCATCCCGAGGCAACCATGAAGCCTTCCATATCCGGGTATGCTCCGAGGATGAATTCGCCATCGGGGGTGTAGTTAGAAAAGCCCTTTATGTAATGTGCGATTCCAACGTTCTCAGAAAATGGAACAAATTTTGAGAAGGCGGGCAGGCCCTCAAGCAGAGAATCCCATCCATTGGGGTCTTGTTTGAAAGTATAACCCGGCATGGCTGCCGGAAGCTCGCGCGGATTAACATAGACTGAGTTTTGCTCACGAAGACCAAATAATAAACGGTTGGACTCTGGTCGGGCGTAAGCCCGGGCATCTGGCAGGATTAAAAAAGGTTGGTCAGGGCTGACCAAATCATGGATGTCGGTCACCCAGTAGTGGCTGCGTATGGGTGCCATTGGCAGGGCAATTTCTAATTCAAGCGCCAACAACCCGGCCCAGATCCCTGCCGCGTCTATCACCAGGCCGGCAGAAAATTCTCCCCGGTCGGTGAGGACACCTGTGACACGCCGCCCAATTTTTTGGATGGCGTGCACTAACGTGTTTTCTACAACTTCAACCCCCAGGGCAGCCGCACTCCGCAGATAAGCGCTGGTCAGTTGGTAACCATCAATATACCCATCATCAGGCATAAAGATAACGTTGCTGCCAGGTGGAAGTTTCAACCAGGGTAAAAGTTGGGCCGCGTCAGTTTCATCGAGCGATTCCATTTTTAGCCCAGCCGATTTGGAAATAGCGGCCAGTTCAACCAACTGCGATTGGTTACGTGGCGAAATTGCCGCATAAAGGCACCCGGTTTGGCGCATTGCCAGTGATCTTCCAGAAACATGTTCGATTTCATTAATGGCTTGATAGGTTTCGAGCACAAACGGGATGTGGTGAGCCTTGAAGCGCCCGCGAGTTAACAAACCAGCCGCCAGGCTGGAATTGCCCTGGGCAGCTGAATTTTTTTCAAGGACCAGCACACGGCCTGCGTTTTGTTTTGCAAGATAATAAGCGATGGATCCACCCAACACGCCAGCGCCGATAATCAGCACATCCGCAGTTTCCATTTAGGGCATTTCCCCTCTTTCGATCCGCGAGGAAATTTTATCCAAGGCGGAGGGTAAGTCCCAGATGCCATCGACAACATAATGGGCACCGGCTTGATACAGGCGTTGGGCGGCGCGCTGGTTTTCGCTGGCACGTTTTTCTATTGGCAGAGCTTCAACTTCGGCTTCTGTCAGCCCGAGCAGGTTGCCACTCAGGGATAGCCCCACCGTCCACATACCGGCATTGAGGCCTTCTTCCATGTCCACCAGGGTATCGCCAACCTTTACCATGGCTGCCATGGGGAAAATACCCATTTTTTGGGCATTCTGGTAACACATCCAGGGGTATGGCCGGCCAGCCGGGACTTCATCCGGGCAGACGATACAATCGGGCTGATAGCCTTGTTCGCTGGCTTTGGGTGCCAATATATCCATCATCGAACGAATATAGCCGGTTGTGGAGCCAATTTTTATTCCACGCTCGCGCAGAAGACGAGTTACTTCGTGCAGGCCAGGGATGGGTGTGGCGTAGTCTTCGAGCACGGCCAGCTGCATGGGAATGAAATTATCAAACAGATTATCAATATCAGATTCCTGGTAGGGGTGGTTAAAAGCTGCGATCCAGGCTCTGGAAACTGCTTCACGCGATAATATGGTGCGGAGGTGGTCTTTTTTCATTAACCCCATGCCAGAGCGGGCATCTTCGGCGCTGATCTCTACGCCCATGCTTTTGAACAGGCGCAGGAATACGGCAGTTGGCGCGAATGAACCATAGTCTACGGCTGTGCCTGCCCAATCGAGGATAACTGCCTGGATTGGGCCACGATACGAACGCTGATAACGGAATTCCATAATAATCTCCTTAGGCCTGCGGTAGTTCGATACCCATTTCGAGTAGGGTTTCGGCGATGGATAGCATAAGTGCGCGGACATCCGCGGCATTCAGTCGCCCGACGTGCCCGATGCGAAAACAATCTGCGTGGCTTAGTTTACCCGGGTAGATGACATGTCCCTTTTCACTCAAGCGTTCGTAAAAATCTTTGAAGTGAAAATTTAGGTGGGAAGGGTAAAAAAATGATGTGATGATATACCCACGCTGGTTTTCTTCCAGGTAGGGTCTAAAACCCATCTTTTGCATTTGTTCGATGGTGATTTGGTAATTATTGTAATAGCGCAGTCCGCGCTCGGCAACCCCGCCTTCCTGTTCCAGCTCGAGCAGGGCCTGGTGAAAGGCCAGGATGACATGCGTGGGTGGGGTAAAGCGGAACTGGCCATCGGTTTCCAAACCCTGCCATTGGGCCAACAGATCGAGACTGAGGGTGCGGGCATATTTCCCATTGGCGACCAGGTTTTGCTTGTTTGCCAGGATGAATGAGAAGCCAGGTACACCTTCGATGCATTTGTTGGCTGAAGAGATCAGGTAGTCAATATGGGCATCTTGCAGGTTGATGGGATATGCGCCAAAGCTGCTCATGGCATCAACGATGTAGACCCGTTTGTGCTTGTGAACGATTTCGCCGTAAGTCTGGATGGGATTGATGATTCCGGTGGTGGTCTCACAGTGGACGACGGCTACGTGGGTGATGGCCGGATCATTGGCAAGGATATGGTCCAATGCATTGGCATCCGGGCAGGTGTTTTCAGCGTAGATAATTTCCTGGGTGTTGATTTTATGGATTTTAGCAATTTTTAGCATGCGTGTTCCATAAGCGCCATTAACCAGGATGATTAGCTTTCCATCGGGAGGAATGATGGAAGAAAGCACGGACTCAATCCCAAAGGTGCCGCTGCCCTGGACGAGGATAGCGGTGTGTTGATCGTTGCCACCTGCCAGGTCAACCAGGCGGTGGCGCACATCCCGGATGATTTGAATGAACTCAGAATCACGTGAGCCCAGATCACGCAGCATGGATTGTTTGACAGTTCCGCTGGTGGTCAGAGGGCCGGGGGTGAATAGGGCTTTGTCTTTCCATTGCGATAATTTTTTCATGTTTCTCCTTAATTTTTTATAACAGCCAGCAGGCTTCTGCGTCAAAATTGAGTTCGAATTGGTCGCCTACTCTTGGTTTTTGTAATTTTCTCTCATTAAACAAATCCATGGAGAGCATATGCCCTTCCACATCGATACGAACACGAACGATCGAACCCAGGTATGTGATTGCATCCACAATTCCGGTCAGGTTATTGGCGCCTTCGACATGGCCGGGGTTTAGTTCTTCAGGCCGGATGGCCAGCCGCATGCTGTGCCCTTCGGCATGCTGTACGGCCCGGCTTGTGCGTACTTTTTGTTGGCCGATGGTTACCAGGCCATCAGGTGGGCTGATGATGTCAACCGGCAATAAATTAATTTGCCCTACAAATTTAGCAACAAACTCCGTTTCTGGATAGGTGTAAATTTCGGCAGGGGTTCCTACTTGTTCCATGCGGCCCTGGCTCATGACCACCACCCGGTCAGAGAGTGAGAGTGCTTCTTCCTGGTCGTGGGTCACATAAATGGTGGTGATGCCCAATTGTTGCTGGATGCGGCGGATTTCCTGGCGTAGTTCGACGCGGATTTTGGCATCCAGGGCAGAAAGGGGCTCATCGAGCAACAGAACCTGTGGGCGGATGGCCAATGCGCGTACCAATGCCACGCGCTGCTGTTGCCCACCAGAAAGTTGATACGGGTAGCGGGTGCTGAAGTTTTCAAGGTGAATCAAACTGAGCATTTCCTGTACACGCGTGGCGATTTCCGCTTTGGGTTTTCCTGAAACACGCAAGCCATAACCAATATTTTCAGCCACGGTCATATTGGGGAACAGGGCATAGGATTGGAAGACCATGCCAATATTACGCTTGTTGGGCGGCACGTAGGTCAGGTCCTGGCCGGCGATGGAAATATTGCCGGATGTGGGTAGCTCGAACCCGGCAATCATGCGCAGGGTGGTGGTCTTGCCGCAACCGCTAGGCCCCAGGAATGAGATGAATTCACCCTGTTCGGCGCTCAGGTTGAAATCTTCAACCGCAGGCATGTCACTAAAAGATTTGTTGATGTTGGTGAGTGTAAGGAAAGACATATTTACCTCTGAGAATTACTTTAGCGACCGGTCAGTTGTTGGCTGGTTCCGCCGCGGCTTACCAATTGCAGTACGCCCAGGCAGACCCAGGTGAGCGCAAAGCTGATAATACTCAACGCTGCTGGCTCATAGGCTTTGGACGCTCCTACTTGCACCAGGTACGGGCCGAGCGCCGGGCGAACGAGGAAGTCGCCCAGGATAAGTTCGCCGATGACTGTTGCGAAGCAGATTAGTGAGCCGCTGAGGATGGCAACGCGTAAATTGGGGATGATAACGCCTACCAATATCTGCACCCAGTTGGCTCCCAGGCTTTGCGCGGCCTCAGTCAACGTGCGCACATCGATGGAACGCATGCCGACATCGATGGCGCGGAACATGTAAGGCATGGAAAGTATTACATATCCGGCGGTGATCAGAATATCGGTTTTGAAGGGTGTCAGGGTGAGTTGGAGTGGTGGGCGGCTGAAGGTTCGGATCAGGCCAAATACATACACGATGACCGGGATGATGAAAGGCAGAATGGTAATGATCTCAACAATCGGTTTAACTTGTGGGAGTTTTAGATAGATCCAGTAGGTGGTGGGCAGGAAGATCAGCACACTGATGACAATGGTGATGATCCCCATGGTCACCGAGTAGCGGAAACTTTCCAAAAACTGCGGATCAGACAATACAATCTGGTATGCGAGGAAACTGAGAACACCCTTCTGCATGCGCAGCGAGAAATAAAAGGTGCCATAGAGTGGGACAAAGAAATACAACATTCCCAGAATAGCCCAAAAGAGGGCCCACAGGTTGAAACGTGGTTTTTTCATGATCTTAGCCACCTGGCAGTACGTCGTTGTAATATGGTGTAACCGGTCACACACAGGCCCATGATTACCACCATGCCCAGGGCAAGGGCGTAGCCTTCATTGGGGTTGTTGAGCACGTCGCCGCGGATTTGTTGGCCAATAAGGATGGTTACCAGGTAGATACTGCCACCTGTCAGTGCCTGGGCGGTGGCAAACGCGCCGAATGCGCTGGCAAATAACAGGATGCTGGATCCGAGAATGGAGGGCCACAGAACCGGCAGGGCAATATTCCACCAGTATTGAACGGTATTGGCTCCCAGGTTTTCAGAAGCCTCGCGCCATTCATTCTTAAGTCCTTCCAGGGCCGGCGCAATGGTCAATACCATCAGCGGAAACTGAAAATATAAGTAGGCCAGAGTCAGGCCTGCCAGGCTGTAGAGGTTAAATCCATTTTTATAGATATCAAATGGGCAAATCTGGCCCACTCCGGCGCTGCCATAGCAAACTTGTTTGAGCATTGCTGTTAGAAAACCGGTATGGCCGATGGTGGCAATGAAGGCAAAAGCCAGTGGCACGCCACCAAAGTTAGCAGCCAACCCGGAAAAAGTCATTAGAACGTTGCGCATCCAGCGCGGTATTTTCCCTAGCGTAATGGCGTAGGCCACAAAGAAACCAAAAATTCCACCCAGTAGGGAGGTGATCAGGCTTACCTGCAGGCTGACGCTGTATGACTTTAGCACATAGCGATCATTCAACAGGTTGATATTTTCAAAAGTGAAGTTTCCTTTGGCGTCCTGAAACGCCCCCACGAACAAATTTAACGATGGGATAATCAGAAAAACAAGAATGAAAAGAAAAAATGGAAGAATGCCAATCCAGTTTTTGAATGTGTCAGAAATTTTATAAAAACTCATGTTCTGATGTGATCGAGATGTTCTCATTTTTTACCATTTTTGCCATTTTGGAGTGAGGGCGTGGCCCGGCACAGCCGGGCCACGCCAGATT
>CAIVSQ010000259.1 GCA_903908605.1 uncultured Anaerolineae bacterium | reverse complement strand
GAACGCATGTTTTTTGTCACCCTGCTTCTTTCAGCGGTCGAAACCTGGATGCGAACGCAATCTGGCTCAACATCTTTGCGTGCGTTGGTCTATTTTGATGAATTGTACGGTTATTT
The DNA here is from genome assembly GCA_903908605.1 of uncultured Anaerolineae bacterium. Taxonomy (GTDB): domain Bacteria; phylum Chloroflexota; class Anaerolineae; order Anaerolineales; family Villigracilaceae; genus UBA5195. Next base: position 6,152 of record CAIVSQ010000259.1, on the reverse strand, counting down.
ACCCCCTACAGCCATGCCTCCCAGCAAGACACCATTGCTGCGTATGTTAAAGCAAGCCCGCGCTTTTGGTGTAGGGATGGTCTTGGCTACCCAAAACCCGGTAGATGTTGACTATAAGGCACTTTCCAACGCTGGTACTTGGTTCGTCGGCAAGCTCCAAACTGAGCGCGATAAGAACCGACTATTGGATGGTTTACAGTCTGCCAGCGCAGACCTGGACCGAAATGCTTATAGCGATATCATTTCCGCACTTGGGAAAAGAATATTTTTGATGCACAATATTCATTCCAACGGCGCGATTTTATTTCATACTCGTTGGACCATGAATTTTCTTGCAGGTCCGCTTACACGTCCACAAATCCCCGCATTAAATCGTCTGGCAGGTGCGCTCATGGAGCAAGTTCCAGCGGTGGTCGCGGAGCAAAATTCTGACTTGTCACAATTTCAGCCAATTTCAGCATCGGAAGAGAACTCCGCCATGGGTGCTGCGCGTCTGCCTGATAACAAACCGGCTGCTCAATCAACTTTTCGGGTTGGTTCGTCTACCTCTCAGGATGGAACTCGAACGAAGCCAGTCATCCCTACGGGTATCGCTGAGTATTTTTTCCCGCTCAACTACAGCATGACTGAAGCCTATCGCTTCGCAAATAAGGAACTACCAGCGTTGCAATCCGATTCGAACCTGGCAGCTGTCTTATATCGCCCTACCTTGATGGCGAGTGCAAGTGTGCGTTTTACTGACCGGCGTTATGGGCTTGATAGCGAAATCATTCGTGATGCGCTTATTGAAAACTTAGACCGGCGTGGGACTGTGCGATGGGAGGATTTTCCATATGATGGTCCAGCGATGGAGAAATTGGAATCAAATCCGGCTCCTCAGGCGAAGTTTGTGATTCCCAGCGCGCCGTTTTTGGATATAAAACTGATCAATGCGCTTCAAAAGGAGTTTACGGATTGGGTTTATCGCACCAGTTTTGCCACCGCCCGGGCAAACAATCTTCTAAAAATATTTGCCGGACCAGATGTGTCACCGGCTGAATTTCGTACAGCTTGTGCCAATGCCGCCAGGCGAGGGCGCGACGTTGAAGTATCCAGGGTTGTTGGCGCGATCGATCGCCAATTGACCGTATTACAGGAAAAATTAAATCGGGAAGAACGCAAACTAGATCGAAACCAGATTGAATATGAGAATCGGCGGAGCGAGGAGAACGGTAATATGCTTGAGTTAGGCGCAGGTTTCCTGGGCATTGGGCGAAAAAAGACCTTGACCAGCCAAATTTCCAAAAACCGCCTTTCCCAACAAGCGCGTGCCGAGGTGGATGCTTCCCTTGCAAGTGTTGACTTTCTCAAACAACAAATTGAAGAAAAACAAGCAAGTCGTGTAGAAATAATTGAGTCTGCCAATCAACGCTGGGCGGCCATGGTCAATGATTTTTCTGAGTTACAAATTCGTCCCAAGAAAAACGATGTATATGTGCAGGTTTTTGGGGTTGCCTGGCGACCTTTTTACCTGGTTGAATCAGGTCAGGAAATTATTGAATTGCCGGCATTTGGTAGGCAGTAAGCTTGTCAATAAATCGCTAAATTTATTACGGTACATGCTGGCATCCTGTATAATGGAGGCATGTACCGTTCGCGCGCAATCATCGTTCGCAATCATCACATCGCCCTGATCAAGCGTCAACGAGGCGAAAGAACGTACTATGTTATTCCCGGGGGTGGCATGGAGCCTGGGGAATCACCGGAGCAGACCGCCATCCGCGAAAGCTTGGAAGAGCTGGGCTTGAATGTAACCATTGAACGCTTGTTGGCGAGAGTGGTTTTTCATGGTCGTGAACAATATTATTTTTTTGCCCGGGTTATTGGGGGCCATTTTGGTACTGGTATGGGGCCTGAAATGACAGGAAAATATCCACCCGAACGTGGAACCTTTACTCCTGTTTGGGTGCCTCTCAAGCAGGTTGAAAAAATTGATCTCTTCCCCCCATCAATCGCGGAATTGATTTCCAATTCTGTAAAAACAGGTTGGCCAACATCCACCATTGAAATTACGTTGGATTGACGTATCACGGTCAAATTTTTATTGAAAACACCATCGCATAAGCGTATACTGAAATAGAATTTACGCAAATAGGAGCATATTTGTATGCACACACATTGCCCGCTTTATTGTGTTGTCCCACCCCACATGCTAAAAAAAATCGCTGAAAATGGATCTTCCGTTCAGGCGGAAAAAGCCATGCGTTCCATCGTCACAACTGAGCAACTTCGCGGGCGTCGGCAGGGAATTTCAAGTATGAGTTCCTTTTCCATGTCCATGGCTTTGGGACCTTCTGGCAAGCTGCGTACTGTCTACGATGCCAGGAATGGACTGACCTTGCCGGGAGCTATCGTTCGTAAGGAAGGTGAACCACCGGTCGCCGATCCGGCAGTAAACGAGGCTTATGATGGTTCCGGCATTACCTATGACCTGCTGGCAGAAATTTACGGGCGAAATTCTATTGATGGCAAAGGGATGAAGCTCGATTCCACTGTTCATTATCAAAAAAGTTACGACAATGCTTTTTGGGATGGCCGGCAAATGGTTTATGGGGACGGTGATGATGACCTTCCAGTTCCTCAGCGGATTTTTAACCGTTTTACCGTTGCAATGGATGTGATCGGGCATGAGCTTGTCCACGGCGTTACCCAGCTCGAAGCCAATCTCGTTTATTGGGATCAATCCGGTGCTTTGAACGAGTCAATGTCAGATGTTTTTGGAATTCTCACCAAACAGTATTTCTTGAAACAATCTGCCGATGAATCAAATTGGTTAATTGGCGAGGGCCTCTTTAGCAGTAACGTAAATGGAACTGGTTTGCGATCAATGAAATCGCCAGGCTCGGCGTACGATGACCCCGTCATTGGCAAAGATCCTCAGCCTGGGCATATGAAGGATTATATTTCCACCACCCAGGACAATGGTGGAGTTCACCTAAATTCGGGGATTCCAAATCATGCTTTTTATGTGATTGCGGTTGATCTTGGTGGCTATGCCTGGGACAAAGCTGGCATGATCTGGTACAAAACATTGACTGAAAAGCTAAATGAAAGATCCAATTTTCAGGATGCAGCCAATTTAACCTACCAGGCAGCAGGTGAATTATATGGCAACGGTAGTCTCGAGCAAAGCGCGGTTCGTAATGGTTGGCTAAAAGTGGGCCTCAATATAGATAGCGTTCCTGTTCCGCCCGGGCCACGTCCGACCCCAACGCCGGGAAGCGGGTGTCTTCCCCAAATTTTTAAATTGTTCGGGAACATAGGTGCTGCACGAAAGAGCAAATAATGAAAATATCTTTTGAACGAACAGGTGGTTTCATGGGGTTGCGCCTTGCGATTGACCTGGATCTTGCCAGCCTATCAGTTGAGGAAGCTGCTTCTCTTCAGGAACAGATCGATGCAATTGGCTTCTTTGAAGAACATGAAATAAACCAACAGCAGGTTCCGGCAGATGGATTTCAGTACCAAATCACCGTTGAGCGGGATGGGTTGGTGCGCTCGGTTCAGGTTCAGGATGGATCACTGACCGAGCCGCTCCAGGTATTGGTAAATGATCTTTCCCTACGCGCCAGACTGCAAAGACGAACTGGTTGAAAAAATATTTGTGGATAAAAAACAAAGAGTGACCCGCGTGAAAGGTTAACAAGCCGGGTCATTCTTTTGATTTATTGACATGAGCAATTATCACCTTGTTGGGTTTGAAATAACCCAAAGCGTTCATAAAAAAATGAGTAACAAATAATGGAATCATCAACTCCCCGACTGGAGATTTACCCACAGCGTATTGAAGAAAACGGACGCGCGGTGATAAATGCCTTTCATCAGCATGGAGCGCAGGTAGCTTGTGTTACCAAGGTAATTCGGGCGCATCCTGCGGTCGTTGATGCCATGGTTGCAGCCGGCGCAGACATGCTTGCGGATGCGCGAATCCCGAACCTTGAAACGCTGATGGAATATAAATCAGATCTCCCACGTCTCTTGCTTCGGGTTCCCACCCCCAGCCAGGCACTTGAAGTTGTTCGGTGTTCTGATTATTCGCTCAACTCTTCCCTGATAACTCTTGAGCGGCTCTCTTTGGCAACCAACGCCCTCAACAAAACTCATAGTGTCATCATCATGATCGAATTGGGGGATTTACGTGAGGGTATTCAGCCGGCTGACACCGTCGCTTTTTTAATATCCGCTACACGGTTCGATGGGATCAACATCATAGGCCTGGGTTGCAACCTGGCCTGTTAAGGCGGCGTCATGCCCACCGCTGAAAATATGCAACAATTAGTCTCTCTACGAGATATTTGCCGAAGGGAGACAGGTCTGGCTCTCGATTTACTCTCAGGTGGCAACAGCTCTGCTCTTCCGCTTCTACACTCTGGCGACATGCCACCTGAGATCAATCACTTTCGTGTTGGCGAAAGCATCTTGTTGGGGCGAAATGTACTTGATCGCAGCCCCTGGCCGAATACCCGCCAGGATGCATTCCGAGTGGTGGCGGAAGTGATTGAACTTGAGTACAAGCCATCCATACCGATTGGTCTGCGAGGGCAGGATGCCTTTGGAAATCAAACGGAATTCGTCGATCGAGGTTTTCGCCACAGGGCCATTTGCAATATTGGGCGACAGGATATATTACTGGAGGGTCTTACCCCACAAGATCAGGGAATATTCATCCTCGGTGCCAGCAGCGATCACCTGATCCTGGACGTAGAAGATGCCGATGCAACGTTGGTGGTAGGGCAAGAAATTTCGTTTTTCCCCAATTATGGTGCTTTATTGGCGGCTTCCACTTCAGACTATGTAATAAAAGTTGTATTACCTGGATAATTCCGGACTTACCTGGTTACTGTTTTTTAAAATCCCCAAGGGATCCATCGGAGAAAAATGGTTTATCAGTTTTCCAGCCTGAGTGGCAATCTATGCTACCCGTCAGCTTTTTTGGTTGTCATAGAAAAATTAGCGTTACAATCTGCCAGCTCTGACCAAAAAAAATGTGAGAGGTGCGAAATGACAAAAATACTCGAAACCACTGTAGTCGATACCGAGGAATTAATTTCCTTTGCTCAAAGCCTGGTTCAAATTCAGAGTTATTCAGGAAAAGAGGAGAAGGTTATCCGTGCTGTCGAAACTCGTATGCGCCAGCTCGGTTACGATGAAGTCAGTCTTGATTCAATGGGGAACCTGCTCGGGCGTATTGGCAACGGTCCTAAAACCATCATGTTTGACTCGCACCTCGATACTGTTGAGGTAAACGATGAACATAGCTGGGATCATCCCCCCTTTGATGGCGTAATCGCTGCGGGTTGCCTGCATGGTCGTGGGTCTGTTGATATGAAATCCGCCGCCGCAGCATCTGTGTATGCGGCAGCCTATGCAAAAATGATGGGTTGGCTGGAAGGCAAGACCGTTTACGTTTCCTGTACCGTTTTCGAAGAAGATTGTGACGGCGAAAACCTCAAACATGTTTTTAAAGAACGCAATTTGAAACCAGGTTTCGTGGTAATTTGTGAACCTTCCAATAACTTGATCACCCTGGGCCATAAGGGCAAAGCTCAAATCTCAATAAAAACCCAGGGCATTTCTGCCCATGGTTCTGCTCCCGAGAAAGGGCATAACGCCATTTATGAAATGGCTGAAATAATTCAACGTGTCGAGCACCTGAACAATGAACTGATGAAAACAGAGGGTATGCACGGTACAGTGGTTATGTCCCGCATTTCCAGCGTTAGTGCCTCCCTCAATGCCGTACCTTCTGAGTGCGAAGTTTACCTCGACCGCAGGTTGGTTCCGGGCGAAACCCGCGAACAAGTTATCCAGGAAATGGACGGCCTTGTTGCCGGGAAAAAAGCCACCTGGCAAGTTGGCACCCTTGTTCGAAATAGCTGGACGGGCATGCAGATTGCGTATGAGCCATTTCACCTGGCATGGAAAATTGAATTGGATCATGCTCTTGGGCAGGCAGCCATTTCTGCTTACGACATCAGTCACAAGTTAGGGTTTTGATGTGTCTGTCAAGAGTGCCGGAATGAATATTAATGGCGAAGGGTTCGCAGATTTGTGTTCGCGTTTTAGTATGCCAAAGAATTTTGCTTCGGCGGCCAGATAAGCAACCACATCGT
>CAIVSQ010000258.1 GCA_903908605.1 uncultured Anaerolineae bacterium | reverse complement strand
GCGATGAGGGGAAAGCAGGGCTTCTGCTTTTTGGAGCATCTCCTGATATTCTACTGAAAGTTGAGATAAGGTATCTGTTTCAATAGCCTTTGTAATCAGGGTAATCTCGTTATCGTTTACCTTCAAGCCCATCTTTTGCGCCACCAGCAAGTCACCAATCTTCTTATAAGGGGCAAGCAGGCGCTGCGCTTCTGTGTAGTCGTATTCCTGAGTTTTGATGTCCTCTGCGCGCGTCACCACCTGCGCGGTGATTTTTTCCAACCAGTCGTTGGCGTTCTGAATGGTCTGGACGGCCTGCGGCAGGGTCTTGAAACCAATCTGGCCCTTTTCCTCGGCAAGGCGCGATCTTTGGGTGCTCTTTGTCAGGTCATTGTGCGCCAGCGTCGCTAAAATTTCATCCAACTTTGCACCAAGCAAGCTGTTGCCCCACTTAAGGTGATGGTCCAGGAAGGATAATGGGCGTCCAACCTGCATGGTCGCCAGCCAGAGCGACAGCTTGGCCAGTTCGGCGGCCATCTGGTTGATATCTACACCGTACAGGCAGTTTTCCACCACCTGCCGCCGCCAGTGATCGGGGGCCAGGTTGACGGCTGGGTTAGCCCAGGATGTGCAACCGAGCGTTTTTAAAATGTAATTGGTGATCGTGTGGGCAATATGCACCAGGAAATGGCCGCTGCCCATCGCCGGGTCGCAGATACGCAAGCTGAGTACCTGTAAGTTCACAAACTCCAGCAGCTGGCTATCCACAAAATATTGCAGGCGCTGGCACTCCGCTTCTGGGGTTTGATCAATCTCAGCCAGCCAGTGGATCAACTTTGGCTGGAAGACCTGCCAGCGCTCATCGAGCAGGCGCAGCACCGTATGGCGCGTCAGCCGTTCCACCAGGTCTTCGGCCGTATAGTGTGTACCGGTTGATTTGCGCTCATGCGGGCTTTGCGCAAAATAGACTTTGCCCGGTTCGATGACTTCATCGTTGGGCTTGCGCGTTTCTCCTGTCGCGCTCAGGTATTTGACCTTGCCATCCTTGTCCTGTCGAGCCAGCAGGCGCTCTTCGGCGATAAACAGGCGGTATTCAATCATGCCTTCGTACAGACTGCCCAGGTGCCGCACAGAGAGATCACGGTAATCGATCGGTTCGGCCGGCTGTTGGCCTTTGGGGTCAGGTAAAAAGGTCAGTTCCACCAGCGCTTCGGCCAGGTAGATATCCTCGATTTTGTATGTCTTGAGATAGGGTTTATCTTCGCTATCAAACAAGCCACCGTTGTAGGGTGGGATGCCCAGGTATTCATCGCTGTACTCAATCGCGTTGAACAGCCAGGCCAGTTGATCCCAGATGCGCACCGCGCCTGGCTGGGTGTGAGCGGCATCCTCGCGCAGGCTGCGGGCTTCTTCAATCAAACGTGTCAGGCTCACCCGCCGATAATCTTCGCGTTCCATCGGTAGAAGGCTGCGCGCCTCGGCATATAAAATGAATAACAGGCGGTAAAGCAGGTAGGAAGCATCGCGGTAAATGGCGGCGCGTTCCTGCTCGCTAAAGGATTTTGTGCCCTGCGGGTCAACCGCGCGCACCAGCCCCATGCATAACTGCGCCATGATGCCATCCCCACCGCTGGCAGTATCCAGGTTATCGCTGACAGTGGTCTTGAGATAGGCTTCGGTCGCCTCGGTGGCGCGCGCCGATGCGACTAAAAAGGCGTCCAACCGGTTATTCCCAGTTTCCAGATCGCGTTCCAGTGCATTCTCCAAACGGAATAGCCGGTAGAAAAGGTAAGCCGCCTGGTCATCATCTTCGCCATTAAGCAGTTTGAGCAAATCGACTTCGAGAAAGGCTTCATAGCGCCGCAGAGCGCGCGAATCGAGCAAACGCCACTGTACTCCGTTAGTCAACACCACCCAGCGCAAATCGCTTTCGGTCTGGGATGCGGCCAAATTGACAGCTTGCATCATCCAATCCTGTCCCTTTGGGAGTGAACCGTCTTCTAAGAATCCATCCAGGTTTGCATTGTGCGGGGCGATCAGGCAAACTGCCAGCGGCTTTTCCCGATCCCACGGTGCGATCAAGGCCCAGGCCGCAGACGGTCCAGCCAGGGGCAGCAGATCGAGCGATTGCTGGTTGAGCAAAGGCTGGATCCAGGTTTCCGCAATCCGGGTCGGGGATGAAAAATCAGCCTGGAAATACCAATCACGCGCGCTGCTATGCACCAGGTGACGCGCTTCCGCCAATTCCTGGGCGCTGGGGGCCAGGTTCTTGAGAAAGACATTGTTGAACAATAGGTGATTGGTGTAGGCCATAGTGTTCCTGAAAATGAGCTATTTGGTATCTTTAATATTGTACTTGCGAGTGCGCAAATTGTACGGCTCATCTCCACCTTCGAGATGATGGATGATCTGGTCGCGCACTTCCTGACGGTCAATTGCACCGGTATGGATAATCTTACCTTGATTTGCGGTTGCATCTAAAACAATGAACTGGTCAGAGTCAGATGAAACTGCCACACTGGAATTATGCGTAGTTAGGATAAACTGACGGCCATTCTTGCCCCGGCGTAGTTTTTTGGAAATATCTTCCCAAACCGAAACAATATCCAGGGCATCTTCGGGTTGGTCAATAATGACTGGCATATTGCCTTCGCAGAGTGCTACGATTAACAAAGCCGTGCATTTCTGACCGATTGATAACTCGCTCAACTCGGCATATACGCCGCCTTCTTTGCGATACCGTATTGATGGCACATCAGCAGGATAGCAATCATGTTGTATTGCAAGTACCTGCGTGAAATCCTCTGCAGACCAAAGTTTGTCAATCGTCCGTTCAGCCCACGTTTCAGAAATCCCGGCATCATTGGATAACTGTACAGCATTGTGGTTTAGGACCAGGTCAACCAGCCTTCGGGGCGCAGTCCCACTCGCAATCTTATGTCGATCGGTTACGCTAGGCGCATTCTGCCCCCCTCTTACGAGATCGCTTAATCGGTCTTCATAAGTTTGCCGGTCTTCTGCATGCAACAAATCAAGTTTTAATTTCTGATCGGATAGTTCAGTAATTTGGTCAAACTTTGTTTTTCTTATTTCATAAAATTCTCTATATGCTTTTTCGAGTCGATCGAGGAGTAGGCTCCGCGCCTGGAGCAAATTGTCCAAATCACCAACCAGCCCTTGAGCTTCTTTAGTATCCCGCTCCAAAGTTTTTAATTGATCTTCCAGTAGCTTGCCTTGGCGTGCTTTTTTTTCGCGATCACCGCCGATTGCTTTGAGCAGCGCTTGATAATCTTTTTCTATTTTTTCGTATTCGGGCTTCCATTGTTTGAAAACAGCATTGCTTTCTTTCTGTGCTTCTTTTAATTTTGGCGTAATCGCTTTCAATCCATCCACGACTATCTTTAGCGCTTTTTCTGCAATCGCGTATTGCTCTTTGATCTCGTGATCACTACCTTCTGAATCCGGAGCAGTTGCATCTACATATTCTTCTCGCCATTCATTTACAGTTTCGATCATTCCTTCAATAAATTCATCGCCATCAACCAATGCCTGATGTTTCTTTTCTGCTGCCTTCATCGTTTCGAACAACGGATCTGATAATGAGCGAGTAATGGCCAGTATTTGTTCTTTAAGCGTATTTATTTGACTGCTGAATGAATCAAGTCTATTTTTTGCCTGTATAGCCTTATTCAAACGCAAATCATTGTCGCGAAGTTGAGTGCGTAGTTCTAGAATAACCCGGTCCTTCTCTCGGGTATCAATAAAACGATCTAGTAACTCTAACTGCGCAGCTTTGTCCTTGGCAATTTCAATCACTTCTAATTGACTATATGCCAACACAGGGAGCAATATACGAATGTCGCCAGTAAAGAGTTCGCCAGTAGCAAGATTGATGCAATTAACAGTCTCACGCATCCTCATCCCATTTCCCGCTTTTTCTTTCCCTAAAAATGTGCGGGTAACTTGATATTGGGTGCCATCTTCAATCTGGTATAGTACCTCAATCGTATTGTTTACCTCAAGTCTGTTGTCGAGTTTAGTTAAGTGATCTTCAAAAAGAGCTTTATCTTTTGATGGCTGACCCAATGCGAATCGCAAAAACTCAATCGCCAGTGATTTGCCAACACCCTTTCCTCCAATTATGCTGTTCAACCCCTCGTGAAAAGAAAAGCTTTGGTTTCGTAAGAAACCAGATTCCCCAACTTTCATGCTCACCAGCCTGGGATGGGGGTGTTCATGGAGTTTATCCTTCAATATGATACGCACTTCAGTATCAGCGAAACATTGACGTACGCCTTCAATATCAATATTTTCCATTTTGAACCAACTGTAACCGAACCCCAGGCCTGCCAGTGAATGTTTCTTAGGGAGTTCCGGATCTGGATTATCAGACGCTTGATAGAAAGGCGGGAAACGTTTTATCTGGTGTGCAACATCAAACCCTTTTGGATAAGCGCCGTTGACACATTCAACAGCGTCATAATTTGGATCATTAAAAACATCACTGCAATTAACAGGTACTTTTACCTTTCCATTCGTGTCATCTGTGGAAGATAGTTCAAAAAACGCGCCCTTGGGAGCGTCAATATGTGCAAGAATAGCCAATCCATTATTTTCATGGATGGATTTGATCACATCATAAACGCCAACTTTACAAAGCGTTTCTGATAAGCCTTGTTCCTTTGTCGGAATCTTCAGTGTTCCTAGAAATCCAACAAGATCGTTCTGGCTAGCCTTTGGGTCAAAAAGCGCTATTAAATGATAGCCTTCATGCAAACTAATTTCGATTCCAGGAAAAACGACCAACCCTTTTTCTTGAGCTGCGACCTTGACACGATCAATCCATTCCACCGTATTATGATCGGTAATAGCAATTGCACTTAGGCCTTTATCGAGCGCAGCTTGCACAATCTGTTCAGGTGTATGGTCTTTATGTAAATAACACTTTGATGCAGGTGTGTGCGTATGCAGGTCGAGTTTGTAATATTTCAAGCCAGCCATGATAATCTCCCTTGTTGAAACTTGAACCCGAATGTGCGAATTATGGTTTTTGAAATGAGCGATTAACTGGGAAGAAATTCAAACACTTTATCCACCCTACTTTCAAATAGCTTGGCACTATGACTTTTCAATACCTGATGTCGAGTGGCGCTTTATTACAGGTGTCTGGCAGCCTTCCAACAACTATTTTCTATTTTAGCGATACAAGTAGGTAAACAACAAGTTATCACAGGATTACCTGCAATGATTAAGTTTAGCAGAAAAAGACATCTGGCAATAGTGCCAGATGTCTTAATTTTGCACGAATAAGTCTTTTGGGGTCAAGGTGAACGGTATTGCCTTGTGGCATGAGTATGCACAGTAAAGCACAAATTATGACTTACTTTTCCCCACCGGCCTTTTCCTCAAATAATGACATCGCAATCCGATATTCCTTGGAGAAATCGATGCCAATATCCTGCCCGGGCGCAAACTGTTTAAACGCCACGTACTCATAGCACAGCAAATGCAGACCACTGAACTGGCCTGGCAGGGTCTTGATGGTGTATTTGGGGGTGGAACTGTTGATATCCAGGCCGCGGGTGCCCAAGATCGCGATCTCAAAACCAATCTTCTGGACCTGGTCGGGGCTCATACCAGCAAATTTTTCCAACGCGCCGAGACAATACATCACTGCATCCATGCGTTCCACGCCAGGTACTGTGGAGCGGAAGGATTTTTGTGCCATCTTGGAACGCGCCTGGCGGGCCATTTCGGCGATGTTGCTGTGTTCGTCAATTTCGATGGTTTTTACGTAGGCATCATCGGCTTCCTTATTTTTATCCAGGACATCCAGCGCCTGCCCATACCCAAACCAGGCAGCCTGGTCGTTGGGGTCAATCTCGGTGGCAAGGCGTAGGTGTTCTGTCGCTTCAGCAACTCTTTCCACGCGCATCAGCCCGGCGCCCAGGTTGCGCTGAGCCCACAGGTTTTCTGGGGCCTGTCGGACAGCGGTTTCAAGTTCTGCGATTCCTTCGCCGGTTTTGCCGGTTCGTAACAGCGCAACCCCCAGGGCAACACGTCCATTGATATGTTCCGGCGCGTTGGCAACCAACTTTTGGAGCAGTTCGATGGAACGCGGCAGGTTGTTCTGGTCACTGTAAGCCATGCCCAGGTTGTAAAGCACATCGGTATCTTCCGGATTAGCGCTCAGGAAGAGTTCGAACAGGAGAATGCCGTCTGCGTAATTTCCTTTGCTCAGCAGGGCGGCGATGTCAACTAGATACCCCTGCTTCTCGTAATCATCCTGCCAGGTAACCTTGACCAGCCTTTCGTCCACTGCCAGTGATTTGATCACGCCGGTCAGGTGCTGAAATGCTGAGCGAATCCTTTTGATGACAGCTTCGCTGAAAACTAATTTGCTTTTTCCAATGGCTTTTGGAAAAAGCGGTAGCGTCTTTTCATTCAGTTCCAGAGTCAAATCGTAAACACGTTTCGATGTCATACTGCCTCGTTATGGTGCCTGATAAGGCAGCCAGGTGTACCAGTCGCGGATTTTTAGATAGTCAGCCCACCGATCGATTAACTCGCAGTCATGCGCAGGATCGTTTGGTACCGAATCGTAAATATTCAAGAGTTCCTGGCCTTGCCCATCAAATCTACCCAAATGAAATGGATCAACTATTTCTGGTTTTTCTAACCGTTCAGCCCAGAACATTGCGTAGGCCGCGTTGATATAGTGAGTGGCATTGTATATCTCGATCGGCATCGATTCTTTTATACGCGCACTCAAAGCTTCTTTGGCGATGGCCAGCTCTTTTTCCACTTGCAGAGGTTCCAATTCGAGCAGCTCGGGATAATCGAGCGTCAGCTTCTCACTCACACGCAATCCGATTGGCACAGAACGAAGGTGGGTTATCATTCCTGCAAGCAGTTGCTGTTTAAACGGCTCCAACTGCGCTTTGCTCATGCCAAACTTTTGCGCAATCCCATTTGGGGCTCTCAGGATTCTGTCCAAGGCGCCTTCGCCTTCCGGATTGCCAGCGATCAGAAATCTCTGCTCGGGTGGACATTCAAACATGCGCAAGGCAAGTTCGCATTGCCAGCAAATGGTAAAGTCGGGAGATTCGGTTTTGTCACCAGGCTTGTAGGTCAGAACATGCGCCGGGAGATTTCCTCGTGCAACACGAATATTGGCCAGGGTGGAGAGATTTGGATCTTCCATCACCGTGACTATATAGCCGGATTTTTCTTCAAGCGCAGTGATTGCTTTCCGTGAAATTTCGCGAAGTTTCAAGTTGATCTCCCGAGTTTACTGACAATTGAGTTTATCATGTCTTGCGCGGGGGAGAAAGTTTTGCATCCCTGATAGCGAAAAACTCGGCCCAAAGTACATCATTATTCCCGCTCATCCTGCTCGCGATGCAGCCGGCCCCGCTCCTCGATCAAGATCACATCCGCCAATGACATCTCAAATGCCGTAGCAATTCCAGCAAAGAACCGCATCCCTGGCTTTTGGTGGCCGGATGTCAGCATCTTTGAGACTCTTGAACGTGAAAGCCCTGCCCGCTCGGCCAGGGTAGCCTGCGACCACCCACGGCGCTTTAGTTCATCACGAATCCACGTTGCAAAGTCTGTTGTCATATTATCTGCTTTCTGAGCGTGCCAGTCTTCTGGCTGGCAAGTGTTCCAGTGACCGAGCCTATCATAATATTCTACCAAAGCCGGTGAGGATAACACCTGGGCAGTTCATGATTGATCCAAGATACCGTTATAATGAAACCCAGCGGTTTTTATTTACAACCGACCATAACATGGACCCGCAACCCTTATTTATTCTGCTAAACACAAGGAGATTCTTATGGCATTCAGCTACAAAAACGCAAAGGGCACAACTTATATCCTGCACTCGACAAACACGGTAACCAAGACCGGCAAGACCCAAACCCTGTTCTTCTTCTCAAAAGAAGAGAAGGCCGGTGCCCTGGACGCCGTCCCGGCTGGCTACGTCGTGGCCGAGACTGCCAACGGTCTGCCGGTGTTGAAGAAAGCATAACTTGCAATCAAACCAGGCTGGCTCCGAAAATGGAGCCAGTTTTGTTTTATCATGTATGGCTGCTCCGCATTGCCATGGAAGAAAAGAGGTTTTTATGAATAAGGTAATCCGTTGGACGATGTTGTATGTTGCACTTTGGCTGGGTTTATCTGGCTGCTCGCTTCCGGGTGCGCTGGCAACCTCTGAAATCACGCCGCCGCAGAAAAGTACACAGCCCCCGGATGTTGCCCTTACTGCAAGCCCTATACATCCCGCCCCAAGCCCGACACCCGTGCCGGTAACGCTGGCCGAGCTGGTTCTCAGCGATCTGACCTGTTTACCCATAAAATCCCTTATAGGCAGCGCAACGCCGTATGGGAAAATGCTTGGATGGTTGAGCAATACTGCCGCCAACCCCGTGAAAGATATCGAGATTTCCTTGTTTTACATGAGCGCAGGCAAGAAAGTGACCGTCGGCAAAACAACTGCCTCGTTCGCAGGATCTGGGCAGCGCGTGTTCTTCTGGGATTCGATCTCCGTCGCTGTTCCAGATGGGGCGCAGTTGGGTGCTGAAGTGCTGAAATTTAACCAGGCGCAGGCCGGTGCTTCAGCGGTTGCGCTTGAGCCGCGTGGGTTATTTACCCTGGCTTTCCCGAAGGATTCTTCAACTTTTATCACCGGCGAATTATATAATCCATCTGATCAGCCGCTCGCAACCCGCGGGGCGGTAGCACTCTGGTACAACGCTGCCGATGAGCTTGTGCATGTTTCCAGGGTGGACTTGATCGGACATTACGTTGCTGCTGGCCAGGCGGTTCCGTTCCGTATCGATGCTGCTTTTAAGATCACGAAATCAGATGCGGGCGTGCCAGCCTCTGATTTAAAGCGCTACGAATTGATCGTCAACTCAGCGCCTCTTGAAATCTTTCCAGAACCGATCACGTTTCAATTTGCTTCAACCCCATTTTTAGTAAAAGCAGATAAGAGTATGATCGCCTTCGCCGAAGCCACAAACACCACAGATCAGTGGCAGGATGTCAATGCCTATTGGGCCGGGTATAACCAGGCTGGGCAGGTGCTTGGCATGTTTAAAACCAGCATGCTTGGAAGTGTGCTCGCCCCTGGAGAAACGCGCCCAATCCAATTTACCTTGATCCTACCGGGCGGGCTGAAACTTGACCAAACCTGGGCCAGCCAGGTCACGCGTGCGGTGATGTTTGATAACTACAGCCAATCCACCGAGCCGTTGCTAACATTGGATATTCGCGAGACCAAAGTGGTAGCCACAGGCAAGGGATTCACTGCCTCCATGCAGGTGCAGAACAATAACACGGTCGAAGTGTCTGAAACCAGCATCGTCGTGTCGGTCAGGGAGCGGGCGACCGGCAAATTGGCGATGGTTAGAGAAGGGCGCATTGTCAAAGGCGATAATTCGGATGTAGTCTATGCCAAACCATTGGCTCCCGGGCAAAGTTGGCCGGTACAGAGTTACTTTGAGCTGCCATCCGGACTCACGCTGGACATGGTTGATATTTCGTACAGCGCTCGTGGCAAATGAAGCGCACAGTTACAGTAGCGCGGCGGCCTTGGTATTTGATCAACTAGTTCAAGTCCGGCCAGTTGCTGATGGTAGATTAAACCTGAATAATCCCAGGTAAAAACTTCAGATGTTTGCAATACAAGAACATGCGTGCTATATTAGCAGCATGATGACATTACTCAGCCATGTCGAGCCCACAGAAAATCAAAATCGCTGGTATCTGGTGTCCGTCCAAGCTACATTATTTCATCCTTGCGCAGTCATTGTTGCCTGGGGGCGGCGGGATAACGATTTCCAACAGTGGCGGGTGATCCCAGTCGAATCCAGTGCGCAGGCCGACCAGGTGGCCGCCAAAATCGTAGAACGGAAAATCAGGCGGGGATACCTGGTATATTCAGGTGCGCAACAATAATTTATATTCCAATTAGGGGGATGCACTTGATGTACTTTTCTCTACGAGTAGTTTGCCTTTACTCACCCAATATT
>CAIVSQ010000257.1 GCA_903908605.1 uncultured Anaerolineae bacterium | reverse complement strand
CTACGAAGTCCCGCACGCTATTAGCGGGATAAGCCGCAGTCCTACCTCTCGTATCAAAATACGCCTCAGGCCGGTCTACGAAGTCCCGCACGCTATTAGCGGGATAAGCCGCAGTCCTACCTCTCGTATCAAAATACGCCTCAGGCCGGTCTATAAGCCGCATTCTGTCCTCCCCTCTTGCGAGGGAATGGACGGTCATCTATCTATGCAGTCTACCCGGGACTCAATGAAGCGAGCAGCCTCTCATCCCTGCTTGACCTTGCTCCCGGCGGGGGTTACCAGGCCGCGGACATTGCTGCCCGCGCCGGTGGTCTCTTACACCACCTTTTCACCCTGACCTCCCTTGCGGAAGGCGGTTTGTTTTCTGTGGCCCTATCCGGCAGATCTCTCCGCCCCGGGATTTCCCCGGCACCGCGCTCTGTGGAGTGCGGACTTTCCTCGACCCTGACTGGCAGAGCCGCGACCGTCCGACCGACCTGAAGCGGCTTGATCATACCTGTGGATTGCCCACCGGTCAAGCAGGCGCGCACAACTGAACCGGCGGGCATATAATCAACATATAATGAAACGCATCCTGATCATCGGCACCTCCGGCTCCGGCAAAACCACCCTCGCGCAGACCCTGGCCCAACGCCTCAGCCTGCCCTTCACCCCCACCGACCCGCTCTACTGGCAGCCCGGCTGGCAGCCCCGCCCCGCCCGCCTGGTCCGGCGCCAGGTCCGCAAACTGGTCACCGCCGAGCGCTGGGTGCTCGATGGCAACTTCGACGACCAACGCAGCGAAGCCTGGCGGCGGGCCGAATGCATCGTCTGGCTCGATTACCCGCTCAGCACCGTGCTGGGCCAGGTGGCCCGCCGCAACCTGGGCTGGTTTATCAACGGCACCGAAACCTGGGCCGGCAACCGCATGAGCCTGGTGCAAGCCATCTCCGGCATCCTGCACGCCCTAAAATCACACCGCCGCAAAAGCCGCAGCTACCCCATTTGGCTGGCCCAATTCCCCAAACTGCAGGTGATTCGCCTCAAAAACCCACAAGAATGCCAGGAATGGCTGCGCACCTTTGACAATCACGCCCCGTAAGGCTAAAATGATAACAGTTGCAATTCACCCCCAAGGAGCCGTGCTTTATGAACAGATGGCCTGACAAATATGTCATCGGTCTTACCGGTAATATCGCCACCGGTAAAAGCGTGGTGCGAAAAATGCTCGAGCACCTGGGCGCCTACGGCATCGATGCCGACGCGCTCTCTCATCGCGCCATTGCCAAAGGCGCACCCGGCTACCAGCCCGCCATCGACTCCTTCGGGAAATGGATTCTCAAACCCGATGGCGAGATCGACCGCGCCCGCCTGGGCCGGGTGGTCTTTAACGACCCCGAGGCCATGCAGCGCCTCGAAGCCATCATCCACCCGCTCGTCCAGCAAGCCATCGACCTGATGGTGCGCCGCTCCACCCAGCGCGTCATCGTCATCGAAGCCATCAAGCTGCTCGAAGGCAACCTGCGCGGCATGTGCAGCTCCATCTGGGTCGTCAGCGTACCGCCCGAAATGCAAATTCAGCGCCTGATCGAAAAACGTGCCCTCAGCCGCGAAGACGCCGCCCAACGCGTCAACTTCCAGGGCTCAGCCCAGCAAAAAATCGATGCGGCCCATGTCGTCATCCAGAACAACGGCTCCTATGAAGATACCTGGAAACGCGTGCTGGCCGAATGGAAAATCATCGCCCCGGCCGCCGAACCCGCCCCACAACCGGTCCCAACCGCCCAGGGCAGCTTCAGCATCGCCCGCGGCCGCCCGCGTGACTCGCTCCAGATCGCCCAGCTCATCACCCGCCTGGGCGGCATCGCCACCAGCCAGGATGAGATCATGGCCGCCTTTGGCGAAAAAGCCTTCATGCTGCTGCAAATGGGTGGCAAAAGCGTCGGCGTGGCCGGCTGGCAGGTCGAAAACCTGGTCGCCCGTACCACCGAGTTTTACATCGACCCGTCCGTCGATCTTGAAAAAGGCCTCGCCGTCCTGATGAGCGAAGTGGAACGCGCCTCGCTCGACCTGCAGTGCGAAGCCTCGATCCTGTACCTGCCCAAGGCCCTGGCCGGCTTGCATGCCACCTGGAAACAGCTTGGCTACGAACCACGCGCCGCCAACAGCCTGGGCGTCCAGGCCTGGACCGACGCCGCCAACGAATCGGTCCGGCCCCACACCCAGTTGTTCTTTAAACAACTGCGCCTGGACCGCGTCCTGCGACCCATCTGAGCGCCCCCTGCTGCGGCCAGGCGGGATTTTACACAAGTTCAGGCGGCTGCCCATATCCATCCAATGTCTATCAACCGGACCCAACCGGTTGTGAAGTTGCCCCTACGAGATGACCGAACTATTCAACGATCTCTTCTTCATCTTTCAACGCATCAACTGGCTGAGCATCCTCGATATCGGCCTGGTGACCCTGGTGTTCTTCAGCCTGCTGTATTTCCTGCGGGACACCCAGGCCATGGTGCTGTTGCGCGGGGCCATCTTCCTGCTGGTGCTGTTAGCCTTGCTGACAGCCGTGGTCGACCTGCCGGCCTTCTCCTGGTTGGTGCGCACCACCCTGCCGGCCCTGCTGCTGGCCGTGCCGGTCATCTTCGCCCCCGAAATCCGCCGAGCACTTGAGCGCATCGGGCGCGCCGGCACCTACGTGCGCGGCAATAGCAAACGCGAAGACCTCGAGATCCAAAACGCCATCCAGGCCATCGTCACCGCTGCCGCGCGGCTCTCCTCCCGCCAGCACGGCGCGCTCATCATCATTCAGCGCATGGACAACCTGCAAGAATACGTCAACACCGGCGTGCGCATGGATGCGCACCTGACCCCCGAGCTGATGCTGCAAGTCTTTTACCCCAACACGCCGCTGCACGATGGCGCCGTGATCGTCGAAAAAATGCGCGTACTGGCCAGCGCCTGTGTCATGCCGCTCTCCGCCAGCGGCATCCTGGCCCGCTCACCCGAGCGCCAGATGGGTCTGCGTCACCGCGCCGCACTCGGCATCTCCGAAGCCTCCGATGCCATCGCCGTGGTCGTCTCGGAAGAGACTGGCTCCATCTCCATTGCCCACGCCGGGCGCATGATCCGCCGGCTGGACCCAGACCGCCTGGAAAACATCCTCAGCGCCTTCTATCGCCCCGAACAGCGCAGCAAGGGCTTTTTCCAACGCCATTTTCCGTACCTTTTTAACCTGGATGAATAGCTCGACGATGAAATGGTTCCTCAGCAATCTCCGCCTGCTTCTGTTAGCCACCGCCCTGGCGCTGGTCGTGTGGGTTTCGGCTGTCAGCGCCGCCGACCCCGACGAAGTGCGCGATTTTCCGCCCGTGCCGTTACAGGTCATCGGGCAGGACCCCGGCCTGGTGATCGTCGGCAGTGTGCCCGCCCAGGTCACCGTCTCACTTCGCGCCCCACGATCCACCTGGACCACGCTGGAAAACAGCCGCGACCAGGTACGCGCCATCCTCGATCTTTCCGGGCTGCAAACCGGTGACCACCAGGTCAGCATCCAGGCCCAGGTGGGCGTCCGCCCGGTGCGGGTCATGTCCGTATCGCCCTCCACCCTGGATTTACGCCTGGAACCATTGGCCAGCGTAACCCTGCCCATCCAACTGGCAGTTCGCGGCGAACCAGCCATTGGCTACGAAGCCGGCAGCCCGCTGCTCAGCCCCACCGAAGCCGTCATCTCCGGCCCGCAGTCCAAGATCGAACAGGTCGCCCATGCCCAGATCGATGTCTCCATCTCGGGCCTGCGCCAGGACGTACAGGGCACCATGCCGCTGCGAGTGGTCAATGCCCAGGGCAGCCCCATCAGCGGGCTGAGCATGGCTCCTGAAAATATCCAGGTCAACCTGCCCATCACCCAGCAAGGTGGCTACCGCGATATCGCCGTCAAAGTCACCGTGCGCGGGCAGCAAGCCGGCGGCTACCGCGTCACCAACATCTCGGTTTTTCCGCCCGTACTGACGGTATACTCAAAGAACCCCGCCATCGTCAGCGACCTGCCTGGTTATGTCGAAACCGAGCCGCTCAACCTGAATGGCGAATCGCAAAATGTCGATACGCGCCTCAAGCTCAACCTGCCGCCGGGCGTCACCATCGTCGGTGAGCAAACCGTCCAGGTGCTGGTCGGCATCTCCGCCATCGAAGGCAGCCTGAGCCTGACCGGCCTGCCAATTGAAGTCTTCGGCCTGGCCCCGGGTCTGCAAGCCAACACCTCACCGATCCTGGTAGATGTTATACTCACTGGCCCGCTGCCGCTGTTAGACAGCCTGACCCGCGAGGATATCAAATTCATCGTCGACCTGACCGGGCTGGATATTGGCAGCCACCAGGCCACGCCCCAGGCCCAGATCCTGATCAGCGACATCCACGTCCAATCCATCAACCCCGGCACCATTGAAGTAATCATCAGTGCGGCCAAGGACCAGACCACCACACCAACACCCAGCACCACCCCCACTGTCACACCCACCCCCTCGGCCTGATCGCAGGGCGAGTTCCACCCACACCCTGCCAGGAGTCTGGCATAGGAAAAAAGAATGGCAAAACCAGTAGTAGCACTTGTAGGACGCCCCAATGTGGGCAAAAGTACCCTCTTCAACCGCCTCGCAGGTGAACGCCTCGCCATCGTGGATAATACTCCCGGCACCACCCGCGACCGCATTTTTGCAGACGCTGAATGGACCGGCAATTCATTCACCATTGTCGATACTGGCGGTATCGATCCCAGTCACGGCGGCAAAACCCCGCTCTCCATTGGCTCATCAGACTTCATCGAAGAAATCCGCAACCAGGCCCGCGTCGCCATCTCCGAAGCCGATGTCGTCCTGCTGCTGACCGATGGCCAGACCGGTGTCACCCCGGCCGACCAGGAAGTAGCCGAGATCCTGCGCCGCCAGCAAAAAGTGGTCAACGGCCAGCCAACCCCACCGGTCATGCTGGTGGTCAACAAATGCGAAAGCCTGGCCGAACGCGACGCCGCCGCCCAGTTCTATGAACTTGGCATGGGCGACCCCTACCCAATTTCGGCCGTGCACGGCACCGATACCGGCGAACTGCTCGACGCCCTGGTCAAGTTGTTCCCACCCGAGACCCCCGAGCCCGATGATGACTCAGTCAAGATCGCCATCGTCGGCAAACCAAACGCCGGTAAATCCAGCCTGCTCAACCGCCTGGTCGGGGCCGAGCGCGCCATCGTCAGCCCAATCGCCGGCACCACCCGCGACGCCATCGATACCCACATGGACGTAAACGGCCTGCAGGTCACCCTGATCGATACCGCCGGCATCCGCCGCCGCGGGCGCATTGACCCAGGTGTCGAAAAATACAGCGTGCTGCGCGCCTTCAAAGCCATCGAACGCGCCGATGTCGCCCTGCTGATGATCGACGCCACCGAAGGCCTCTCCGCCCAGGATGCCCACATCGCCGGCTACATCCTCGATGAATGGAAAAGCACCATCGTGCTGGTCAACAAGTGGGACGCCCTCACCAAAGACAACTACACCATGGAGAATTTCACCCGCACCATACGCACCGAACTGAACTTCCTGGATTATGTCCCCATCCTGTTCATTTCGGCCAAGACCGGCCAACGCGTGGAACAAGTCCTGCCGCTGGCCCTGCGCGTGCAAGAAGAGCGCCTGGCGCGCCTGACCACCTCCAAGATCAACGATATCTTGCAAAAAGCCATGGATTACCAGCCACCGCCTGCGCACGCCGGTGTGCAGCTCAAAATTTACTACGGCACCCAGGTCCGTTCCGACCCGCCCACTTTTGTTCTGTTCGTCAACAACCCCAAGCTGATGCACTTCTCGTACCTGCGCTACCTGGAAAACTGCATTCGTAAAGAATACAATTTCCTCGGCACGCCCATCAAGCTGGCGGTCAAGGGCCACAAAGACAAGAACTAGCCCAGCTCACCCCATCCATTCCACTCCGCAGGGTTCGCAACACGCGAACCCTGTTTTTTTGCCCCTTTGCGTCACATCGCGTAACAAATTTCGCACATTCTTATTCATTTATTTACATTCTCTTTACACGGCAGGTCTAGAATAGAACTATCGCAGCAATTCAGCAGCGAAAACAAAAAATCAAACCATCAAGCCGGGATACCCGGCAAGGAAAATAAAATGAAAAAAAGTTTTGTGCTTGGTTTACTTGCATCCGTATTAATCTTCACCCTCGGCTTCGCCAGTATCAATGTCACCGCTGCCCGCGCCGCCGGCATGGGTCCCAATCAGGGTGGCTCCAGCCAGCCGGGTGCCAACATTCTGGCCCTGCCCGCCTCCGCCCTCTCCGCACAGGAAAGCGCCGCGCTGATCTTCATGATCGAAGAAGAGAAACTGGCCCGCGATGTCTACACCGG
>CAIVSQ010000256.1 GCA_903908605.1 uncultured Anaerolineae bacterium | reverse complement strand
GTGGATGTACCGCCCTGCTTGATAATGGACGGGGCGAAAGATTTACCCAGAGACGGAGCGCCAGCTGGGCCACAGCCAGTAATGGCAACATTATCCAGGTAAAGCTTATTATCAACACCGGGCGTACCTGGATCGTAGCCATAAATTCTAAAATATGTTTTTCCGCTAGCATTAGCCCCACTGATTAAAGATGTAGTAACAGGTACAAAACTGGCTGTGACAGCCGGGTGGATGACTGTACCATAGGCTGTCCCGACCGTACCATCGGTGCTGGAATATAACTGTATTGCCTGAGGGCCATATACACTAGTCGCTGGCCATTGAGCGAAACGGCATAACTAAAATTAAATCCAATTGAAGTGTAGCCGGTTGTATTCACCGCAAATTCAAAATATTCATTATTTGCAGTGGATAATGTAGCATTTTTAACAAAGTCACTACCCATCCAAGAATTGGTGCCAAGAATATCACTGGCTCCTATCAGCCCGGATCCGATCAACGCTGCGGCAGTTTTGGAACTGGTGATATCGGTTGTTGCAGCGGGCGTATTGGTAATTTCTGCGGGAACCGTTGAGGTGAATTTCCACTCAGCAATCGTTCCACAGACACCACTGGGGGTGGTTGTTGCAGCAACTTCCAGGATGGCATTGGCTTTTTGCCCGGTATCCACCCCGCTGACAAAAACGTTATTGGTGGTGTTGATATAGGTGCCACTGGTGGGAGAGGCAGGCGCTGTGACGTTTACCATGATCGAACAGGTGCTTGCAGCCTTGACACCCCCCGAAAAAATGATGGACGAAGCACCTGCCCCGGCGGTTACGGACGGCGAAATACAATCAATATCTGTAGTATCAACCCCAGGGGTGTTGCTAACAACCAACTGGGCGGGTGACGATGGCAGTGGGTCTGTAAGCGTGACCCCGGTCACATCAGTCAGACCGGTATTGGTAAAATTAATTTTCAAAACTGAGGAATTGCCAGCCACGACCGACGCTGGCGTAAATGACTTGGTAATCCCAACCGGGGAAACCACGCTTACCGAACGGGCAGATGTTGAGTAATCGGAATTGTAGTGATAACTGCTGCCGGAAAAATCATAAAACATGGAAAATAATGGCTGACTGGTGCCAACCCCGCTGAGAATAGTCAGGTTATAGTCAACTGTCACCGTTCCGCCGCTTTTACCATCACTGACCACGCAAGAACGATACGTGTCAAGATTGGTCAGATCGTTATCCCATCCGCAGGAATCAGCATACAGCAAATCTGAAGTGGCAGGCGCCAGGCTCACCTCTGTATAGGTGGTATGAACGTTATTCACCCGAAATAGGGTATTGGGGATGTTAACATAGCTTTCCAACTGGTTGTAACCGGTTGAAGTTTTCCCGACCAATGTAACGTTATAGGTTTGCCCCACTGCCAGGGCAAGGTTCTCGCCCACGCCCTTTGAAATTCCATCCAACTTTAGGTCCAGGATTGTATTGCGATTCTGGGAAACCAGGTGTTCAACAAAAATTTCTCGGTTTATGGGAGTGGAGAAATCATTGCCGCCATAGGTGGCTTTGATATTGTATTGAGCAGTATGGTTATACGCGGACGAATTACGGGTGATCACTACTTCAAAAAAGATATCTTTGCACTGCCCACCATTGAGCGTCACAGCCGGGTACGGATTGCCAGGTGTACCGTAGGTATTGCTGCGTAAATCAATGAAGGCATCGGTGGTAACCCAATTAAAGGTCATGATAATGCCAGTTAATTGTCCACCCGTGGTGTTACAAACTCGCGCTCCGACCGGGAAGGTATTTGGACCTACGTTAACATTATTGCTATCCAAACCAATCACATTCCATGTTATCGGGGTAATACTCAATTCACCGGCTGCATAGGCGCTGCCTTGCGGCAAGGCAAGCGATGACAATAGGGACATTAAAAGAAATATTTGCCAGGCGCTCCGCATAAAACGCCAGCTTGACATTTTCAACTTTACCAACAGATGTCTTAAAGGGGAGACCAAACCTTGTCGTTCAATTAGAAAAGTTGTCATGTTAATGTTCCCGTCCATAAATTTTTATAGATGTACATCCCTTCAACCGGAAGGTGTGATTGAAAGGATGTACATCAAACAAAACAACACATCAAGGAAGATTCACTTGAAATATGATTACAGATTGGCACTGAAAAAATTAGGGCAAACCAGCTCACGTCAATGGCAATATTGCCAAAACCAATGACAGAATTTCCAGGTCACCAAACGGGAAAATGATAAATTCCCGTTAACTGATTCCATTGGTGATATTTTAGAATAACATTGAATAATAAGCAATACTACGTACTTACTATTCATAATATTGACAATTTTTCCATGAACTAATTACCCTAGTGTAGATTATTTCTGCATAAATCTACTTAGATTTGCGTAATTTCCCCATTTTTTCTTTAATTAATATTTTATTTGCGGAATTCCTCATTTCTAAAATAGTTTTTTTCCGCCTTACAACCAAACACAAACTGAAATCAGCTATTTTTTTGCTTTAATTTTCTTAAATTCCAAAGAAATAAAAAAATATTTTAATTGTAGACAAATAATATTTCACCGACACAATTCCCATGCACTCATTGTTAGTAATTTCTCCAAATTTACCTTCCATAACGAAGCGAACATTATTCCGTCTGGCTAACAGGCTTAATGAAGAGACTTGACGAAACAGGCAGGCAAACGTTATAAGAAAGGGTGACGTAGAAATTTGCGCTGTACTGCCCTCCTGGCAATCGAGCTGGTCTTACACTTTGAACCCCGATTTTCACATGTAAGTCAGTTAGGCGCGCATTCCAAAATTTTTCCAATAAGGATACATTTATGCGCCTAAAAGCCGATTTGACTTTACTGGCAGTCGCCATCATCTGGGGTTCTGCCTTCATTGCCCAAGGGGTGGCAGCCCAACATGGGATTGCTTATTTGTATAACGCTGCCAGCTTTCTGCTGGCGACTATCATCTTGCTGCCGTTGATCCCCCGCACAAAAAAAATCAGCAGGGAACAGGTTTTTTGGACACTGCTGGTAGGGTTTATTTTGTTCATTGGCAGCACCCTGCAACAGGTTGGTATTTATTACACCAAGGTTGCCAACGCAGGCTTTATCACCAGCTTATATGTGATTTTCATTCCGTTTATTTTGCTGCTAGGTTTTCGTGAAAAACCCAACAAACTGGATTTGTTGGCTGTGTTTATTGCAGCCCTGGGCGCTTTTCTGCTTTCAACTGCCGGGCATATCCAATTTCAACCCGGCGATACCCTGGAACTGGTAGGGGCGGTTTTTTGGGCCTTACATATGGTTATCCTTGGAAAATTTGCTTCGCGCTACGAGCCGCTATCATTTGCCGCCGGGCAGTACCTGGTCAGTGGACTGCTCAGCCTGTTACTGGGATTATTTATCGAAGATAAAACTATTTTGTTGGTTCCGGCGGTGATTGGGGCTGTGCTTTTTAGAGCTCTCTTCTCAATCGCCATTGGCTACACGCTGCAGGTCTGGGGTCAGCGCCACACCCCTCCCACCGATGCAGCTTTAATCCTCGGGTTGGAATCCGTATTCGCTACCATTTTCGGATGGCTGCTGCTTAAGCAGTTGCTCCTACCCATCCAGGTTCTGGGTTGCTTCATTATCTTTACGGCGGTTATGCTTTCACAGATTAAAAATATCAACCCGGGAAATCCAACATCCGCACCAATCGAGCCACTATGATTCCTGTCAACTTCAAGCCACGACCACAAGGTAAGGCATCATGAAAGCTTCGAATTTACGCGCCCGTTATTGGCGCATTGTTTATTTTTTTGGGAAAATTACCCTGGGTTTTATTTTCTGGGAGATTTTCTTACCCCGCCTTGGGTTAGGCCGCTTGTCAAGCAGTACACGTTCAAAAAGATACCAACGCATTGCTACGAACTTTCGCGCAATGGCAATCCATATGGGCGGCCTGATGATTAAGGTCGGCCAATTCCTCTCGGCGCGCCTGGATGTGTTACCGCCGGAAATTACCGAGGAACTCGCCGGGTTGCAGGATGAGGTCCCGGCCGAACATTTCGAAGCGATTCGCCAACAAGCAGAAGCTGGCTTGGGGACTGGCCTCACCAATGTGTTTGCATGGTTTGACGAAACTCCCCTGGCAGCCGCCTCACTCGGCCAGGTGCACCGTGCGCGCCTGCTGACTGTGGATGCCGAAAAATACGGGTTCGAGGAAGTCGTGGTCAAGGTTCAACGTCCACACATTGAACAAATCGTGGGAGTCGACCTATCGGCCTTGCGACGCGTGGGAGGCTGGCTACAGCATTACAAGCCAATCAGCGACCGGGCGGATGTGAATGAATTGGTGGAAGAGTTTGCCAATACAACCCTGGATGAAATTGACTACCTTTCCGAAGGTCGTAACGCCGAGACCTTCCAGACCAATTTCAAAGATCATCCTCGCGTCCACGTTCCCAAGGTGGTTTGGAATCTATCTGCCAAGCGCGTTCTGACCCTGGAAAATGTCATGGCGATCAAGCTGGGCGATTACGATGCGATAACTGCTGCTGGGATTGACCGCAAGGATGTGGCCAACCTGCTGCTGGATACTTACTTGAAACAGATATTTGAAGATGGCTTTTTTCACGCTGACCCTCATCCGGGCAACCTGTTTGTCACCCCGCTCGATACAACCGATGCCGATGGCAAACGCGAATGGAAACTAACCTTCATTGATTTTGGGATGGTCGGGCACATGCCAGACAATCTGCGGGCAGGTCTGCGCGAAGTCTTAATCGCATTGGGTACCAGTGACGCAGCCCGCCTTGTACAGGGCTACAAAACTCTCGGCGTACTTTTGCCCAGTGCAGACTTAAAACTGATTGAAATGGCCGGCGCTCAACTCTTTGACCGTTTCTGGGGCAAAAGCATGAGCGAACTGCGTCAGATTGACCATGCCGAAATGATGAAGTTCGGTCTGCAGTTTCGCGAATTGATGTACAACCTGCCCTTTCAACTGCCCCAAAACCTGCTGATGCTCGGCCGAACGGTTGCCATTCTTTCTGGAATGTGCGCCGGACTTGACCCCGACTTCAACCTTTTTGGCTTTGTTGCCCCTTATGCCACCCGCCTGGTGGCTGATGAAGGTGTTTCGGGCTGGCAAACCTGGCTGAATGAAGGTCTCAAGATTTTGAAAGTTGTCGCCGCACTGCCAGGTCGTGCAGACCGGGTAATGACCATCATGGAACGTGGAGATCTGTCCATCCAGACGCCCATGCTCAACCGGCAGGTCATGCACCTCGAAGGCTCCCTCAACCGGCTGAGCGGGGCAGTCTTGGTCGCAGCACTTTTAATAAGTGGAGCAATCTTATATGGCACCGATATCATGCTTGGCAAGGTGTTAATCGGTGGCGCTCTGCTGCCACTGGCCTGGATGTTCTTCCTGGCCCGTGGGCATCGCCCCTGGCGATAATCAAAATAAAAAGTCCGCCCAGTTCAGATTGAACCGGGCGGACTTTTAGAAAGATCAGTAATTACTTGGGTTGGGTGTGTTTTTCTTCCACACGTTCCAAGGCATGGTCAATCAGACCACGAAACGCAAGCAACATTTCCTTGCGTGCATTTTTGCGATGTTCGATAAAACCAGGCGGCAGCATGCCTTCCACGCTTTTGCGCATTTCCTCACGGGCAGCGCGCATGTGTTCACGAACATCCTCGGGGATGCGGTCTTTTGGGGAAAATGGTTTTCGAGAGGTTTGTTCTGTCATCTTTATCGCTCCTTGCCAACACCCGATTGATTTCGGGCCCAGGCTTTGAACAGGTGGATCATTTCGCGTTCACGCGAATATTCCTGTAAACTCATTATAACGCGACCACAGCCGGACTGCAATCATATTTCAAGCGATTTTCCCCAGGCGATACTCAACCCACAGGCGCTGTCCGCTAGGGTCCCAGGTCATCCGGTCGGTAAATTCTTTCCAAACTTCGGGCGGAGTATTGGCAGGAACCGGCAGGGGGTGCTCATCCGCTGGGATTTCATCCATGCGAATGATCCTACCGCGGGTCTTTTCCTGTAGGGCAGAGAGCAACACTGGCGCTGGGTGCTCCCAGTGCATTTCTTCACGTGCCCACTTTTCATTGACAGAGATCATGGCGACCAGATCGGGATTGGTCATTTGCTCAAGACCCTGGCGGCTGAGAGTGGCATTACGACTTCCGTGATGACCGGCTTTGTAAAGCACTGTCCGCGCCAGTATATCTGCACCCTTCAGGGGTAGTCCGCCGGCGGCCAACCCGGGCCATTCCAATTTCTGCCATGATAACCAATTCCCCACCTGGGCATCCGCAGCAAAGAGCAACACTTCGCCGCCATCCAGCTCAATGGCCAACACCAAGCTGGTATTGTTGGTCTTAGCATTAATTGAAAGCGCTAGTTGTTCTGAAGCATACAACCAATCATCGTCAATCCGCCGCCAGGATACTGAATGTCCTTCCTCACCAGAAAAACCGTAATGCGACTGGAAGAACTCCTTGTAATCAGGGTGATTTTGCGCGTCTGCGGGTGCCATGCCGCGATTGCTTTCAAACGGGCGGTTGCGTGAAACCCAGGGCTGTTCGTCCGAACCAGACGATCCATCACCAGCCAGTGCGGCCATGGCAAAAGCAGTGGTTTCGTCCATGGCGGTATTTTCAGGGTATAGTTCACTTGAGCGATCCAGGACCTTGATCAAATCCTTGTCCCTTGGCGGGCCCATCACAAATACCCTGGCACCACCCACCCCGGTAAGTGCAAGCGGCGGTTCGGCCGGCTGGCGATAATCCCGTGTGGAGGTCAGTTTTTTGACACTCTGCGCCCGCAGGAATTCCAATTCAGATACATCCCCATTGCCTGTGGTCGCTTCGGCAGCGGCTGGTTCAAATTCAAACAAGGCCTGCAGCTGTCTGGAGAAGCCTGGTTGGGTTTTGCCCAATTTATCAATGGCAGCCTTCAAACCATCCATTTGCATTCCAAACTGCTGCTTTAGCAGCTGGGCGAGCTTATCATCCGGATCCTCCGTCCAGGCCAACCAAAGCTTTTCAATTTTGATGCCTTTGAAAATTTCGCGAGCATGCCTGAAACCCCAGGTGTGATCGGTGTGTTCGTGAGTGACGACCACGATATCCAGGCGTCCACCGGTAGCTGCCGCAATATCACGCGCCACTTTTTGCATCTGAACAGCGCCACCCTCAAAACGATGGTGAACTCCGCAATCAATCAACATATAAAACGCACCGGCGTTATGGGTGGGGAATGCCAGCAGAAAGCAATCACCAAAACCAGTGTCATACATCCGTACGCGTACCCCCGTCTTGGGTGGCAGCATAGTGCCAATAATCTTTTTTCTCCTCGGCGACATCAGGATACCTCCTGTTCTTCATCGGTGTGATGCAACAACGCAAACGGTTCCAACCTGCGCCCACCTTCAGCCGAACCACCCGGATGGATTGCACTTTCAAAGTACAGGTCACGTGGATCACCAAAATAGGTCGTTCCAAGCGAAGGCGTCCCATCTCCACGCACATAAGCGCGCATACGCTCCAAACGATTCTTGCTCATAATGCGCTTGTAGATGCAATAACGCACCGTGGCAGTATCGGGATTGACAAGCAGGGTGCAGCCACCGCGATAGATGAAATCGGGGGCAGATTCTGGAATTTTTCCACTATCGGCGGCAGCCTGCAATGCAGGGTCCTTGTAACCGCGCCGGCGCTGGGTCATTTCAATGATCAGGTCAACTACGCTTTCTCCAGACAGACCAATGCGATGGGTTGGCCGGACTGAATGCACTTCAAAGCGAGGTGTCCCATCCTCTCCGCGATAAAAAGCCTCAAGTGTGTCTTTGTCCAACACCAAACCTGCTGCGAGGATCGCATCCTTGGCCTCGGGGTCTTCGAACCACTTGTGTACCAAAGCCTGGCTTTTCTGGGCACTCTTAAAAATCATCTCCCGGTTGGTGGTTAGCTCCCAATTGGGAATAAGCTGTTGTAGTCTATCCGGGCTTTTAAACACCTTTTTGAAGGCGGCCTGTTCGTCATCATTGGGGGCATGCCAGATCAGGCTTTCTTCATTCAAGTTACGAATATCTCGCGGGAGGATGCCCCGCCGCCTGAAGGCCTCAATCATCGCCAGCCGGTACTGGAGCGAATCCTCCTTGACCATGTCATAATCAGCCGTCACAATGGCACGTAGAAAATCGCCAAAATTGGCATCGACCGGCGCCATGTAATCCATGGCCCGAATACACATATTCAGGACGTGTTTCGCCGATTTGGACGCTTCATCGGCCAGGCGATTGACCAGGTCAGGATGCAGTTCTCCGGCCGGTAAAATGCCCGTGCCTCCGCTGGCGATGCGCAATAAATCCACAATGCGTGATTTGTAAATTGCCAGGAAAGCGTCAAAGACCGCTGCGACCAGGATGGCGCCACGCTGATGCGGCTCGCGGGTGGTCATTATCTGAGCTGCGTCGGGCGCCAGTGGCAGCCATGCCTTTGTCTCAGGATCCACCCGCCCAATGGCGCTGCGTAAAGCCCCATAGCGACCCGTTGCCTGCCCAAATTGGAAGGCCAGTTCACCGAGCATATTTTGGGCTTCGAGGCTTCCACGAGTCCGCGCGATCTGGTGCTTGAGCACTTCAGGGTAACTGAAGTGCTGAAAGAGAGCGACGATGTCGGCAAAGGCTTCGTGAAGAGCAAATAAATCCTCGTTACATGGTTCCACAAAACGGCGGTGCAGCCCATCCAGGAGGGCGTGCGTGGTTTCGTGAGCAACAATATCCTGCGAAAGACAGGTAAAGACCGGCTCGCCGGGTAGCGCCTCACCAGAGCGGGTCGGTGAAGCGGGAAAATAACCAAACAGCAGCGCTTTCTTCTCCGGGCTGTAATAAGCGTTAGCCTCACGCATGGCATGCGGATAGATTCTTAATTTCTCAACCGGCTCTTCCTGGCGGAGAGTTTCATTCCAATGCGGCGACCAGAGTGCTTTTCGCCCGAGCGCATTCTCAAAAATCCGAATCGTGGTGCGTGCTATGGCGTAAACCATTTGTTGGTGAAACTGGGGATTGCTCTCCGAAGGCACCAATCCATCCTGGGCCAACAGATAGGGATCATTCAAATCAATCGGTGGATAAAACATCTGGCTGGCAGGGTCATAATCCACCACTTCCAGGTAATCATCCACCGGTCCCAATTCCACATTTTCTTCCCATGGCAGGCGAATGGTGACAATATTTACGGCCGATGTATCCACCTTTCGGCTCACACTTGGATCAAATGCAAATACACGTATACGCCGGTTGGGCGGGTGGGGAATTTTAACTTTTTGCATCGTTATTCCTTTTTAAATGAATTACATGGCTTGTTTAAATTATATTGACTGAGCGAAATATTGCAAGCTATTTTGGACTTGCGCTGCCTGCCAACCTGCCTTACAAACACTTTTCAATGTTAAAGTCATAAAAAAATATGACATTAAACCGGTTGACTTGTCTATCCCTATCGGTTAAACTATAAGTTGTCAGACAATTACATTCCAATCCAAAAGGAATAAAAGAATGTCATCCCTGCTTATCAAAAATGCCTACGTTGTCACGATGGATGACCAACAGACCGAACTAAAGGATGCTGGCCTTTTTATCCGTGATGGTTTCATTGAACAAGTTGGGCCCACTGCCAGCTTGCCTACCCAGGCCGATGAAGTTTTAGACCTCAATGGCCATATTGTTCTGCCGGGCTTGGTTAACACCCATCATCATTTTTACCAGACCCTGACCCGTGCAGTTCCTGCCGCCCAAAATGCCAACCTGTTTAACTGGTTGAAAACTCTCTACCCTATCTGGGCTCGTATGACCCCGGACGATATTTTCACCTCCACCCAAACAGCCTTAGCCGAATTAGCCCTCTCAGGCTGCACCACCGCCTCAGATCATCTCTACCTGTTCCCAAACGGCTCCAAACTGGATGATGAAATTGAAGCCGGTCTGCAAATTGGCGTGCGCCTGCATGCTTCACGCGGTTCGATGTCTTTGGGCGAATCACAGGGTGGGCTTCCGCCAGATTCTGTCACCGACAAAGAAGATGTCATCCTGGCCGATTGCGAACGCCTGATTCAGCGTTACCACGACCCCAAACCCGGCTCCATGACCCAAATCGTTCTGGCTCCCTGCTCACCCTTCAGTGTGACAGGCGATTTGATGCGCGAATCTGCCAAAATGGCCCGGAAATACGGGCTGCACTTGCACACCCACCTGGCCGAAACCGAGGATGAGGAACAATTCTGCTTGCAGAAATTTGGCTATCGTCCGGTTGGCTACATGCAGTCGGTGGACTGGGTAGGGGATGACGTCTGGTTTGCGCATTCGGTTTATGTAAATAAAGAAGAAATCGATGTTTTTGCCCGGCATAAATGCGGCGTTGCGCACTGCCCAAGTTCAAATATGCGGCTTGCCTCTGGCATAGCCCCACTACGGGAATACTTGGCAGCGGGTGTAAATGTTGGCCTGGGTGTGGATGGCTCAGCCTCAAATGATAGCTCCCACCTGTTGGCTGAAGTCCGCCAGGCCATGCTGCTCTCACGTCTGCGCGAGGGCATTACAGGTTACTCGCTTTCCAACGATCCCAGCCGTAAGCTAATGACAGCGCGCGAAGCACTGTGGTTGGGTTCGCGCGGTGGCGCTGCTGTTCTCGGCCGCACTGATATTGGCTCGCTTGAACCTGGCAAGTGCGCTGACTTTTATGCCATTAACCTCAACACCCTCGATTACGCCGGTGGAGCCGTCCATGACCCGGTTTCCGCTGTGATTTTCTGCCACCCCCGCCATGTAGATTACACAGTAGTAGGCGGCAGGTTTGTTGTAAGAAACGGGCAAGTCACCACCATCGACACCAACCGCTTGGTTGAAAAACACAACCAGGCCGCCCGGCGCTTGCTGGCAGATTAATCCATCGTTCCAACGTCGCAGGCAATTCCGGAGGATATCCTCATGCCACATTTTCCTTTTCAACGACTTCAAACCGACCTGGCAGCGCTGATCACCAGCCTGCCTGCGGGTTCGCGCCTGCCATCCGAGCCAGAACTTGCCAAGCAACTGGGTGTCAGCCGTGCCACCCTGCGCGAAGCCATGCGTATGTTTGAGACCCAGGGTCAAATTCGCCGCCGGCAAGGTGCTGGCACCTTCATCGTAGGGAAACCCGCCATTATTGAAGGCGGGCTCGAAAACCTGGAATCAATGCTCACCCTGGCCCGCCGTACTGGGCTGGATGTAGGCCCTGGGCCGGTAACCATTGAACAAACCCAGGCCAGCGCTGAAGTTGCCGAAGCCCTGGAAATAGCCGAGGGGTCCCCGGTCGTGCGAATCTCGCGCACCATGTGCACCGATTCGCGCCCGGTTGCTTTCCTAATTGATACCCTGCCTGTCGATGTACTGCAGCCAACCGAATTAACCAACAAATTTGATGGATCAGTACTCGATTACCTGCTTTCACGTGGTGACCCCCTGACCATTTCTTATACAAACATCACCGCCAGCAACGCTACAGCCGAGGTGGCTAAGATGCTGGAAATTCAGCGTGATGACGTATTGCTGCAGTTTATGGCCAAACTTTTCACAGCTTCGGGCAAGGTAGTTGATTTTTCATCCAGTTACTTCCTGCCCGGTTATTTCAAGTTCCACATTGTCCGCCGCGTAGGCACCTCCTGATTCATTTCGACATCCCC
>CAIVSQ010000255.1 GCA_903908605.1 uncultured Anaerolineae bacterium | reverse complement strand
GAACGGGCCTTATCCGATGCAATTGAAAGCAAGCAGGATTATTACGAAATCGAATTCCGCCTGCACCACAAAGCCGGGTACTATGTGCCTGTTATCTCGCGCGGATTCATCAAACGCGATATGCTGGGCAGGCCGCTGCGCATATCGGGTGCAAACACCGATTTGACCGAGCGTAAACAAACCGAAGCTGCCCTGCAAGCCCGGCTGCAACTGAGCCAATTTGCTGATACAGCTTCGTTGGATGATATCCTGCAAAAGACACTCGACCAGGCCGAAATTCTGACCGGCAGCCAGATTGGTTTCGCACACTTTCTCGATGCCGACCAACAGACCATTAACTCGCAAATGTGGTCAACCAACACCCTTAAAATTATGCGCACTGCCGAAGGCAAAGACCGGCATTTCTCCATCGATATGGCCGGGACCTGGGCAGAGTGCGGCCCGCTACGCACGCCAGTCTTCCACAATCACTACCCCAGCCTGGCGCATCGCAAGGAATTGCCGGCCGGTTCTGCGCCCGTCCTACGGGAATTAATCGTGCCGGTTTTGCGTAACAATCTGACCGTAATGATCCTGGGCGTTGGCAACAAAACCAGCGACTATACCGAAAAAGATTTATCTGTTCTTTCTCAACTGACTGACCTATCTTGGGATATTGTGCAACGCAAAAAAGCGGAAGCGGCGCTGCGTGAAAGCAACGATCTGTTTTCCGAATTTATGCTGCACTCACCCATCTATACCTTCATTAAAGAAATAACCCACAGCGAAAGCCGTGTGCTCCAAGTCAGTGATAATTATCAACAAATGCTCGGCATAACAGCGCAAGAAATGATTGGCAAAAGCATGGCAGAATTGTTCCCGCCTGAAGCCGCCGCAAAAATGCTAGCCGATGACCTGACGGTGATGGAAAAAAGGCAAGTACTGAAAGTGGACGAAAGCCTGAACGACCACCATTACACCACCCTCAAATTCCCAATCATCCAGGCTGGTAGAGCCATGCTGGCAGGTTACAGTATCGACATCACCGAACGAGTGCAGGTCGAAGAGAAACTAAAAAAATCAGAAGCCAACCTCAGGACGATTTTTGAGAACAGCCCGCAATCTTTAATATTGATTGATCGTAATTACACCATCCAGGCATTTAACCCGGTAGCCAACCAACGCACACAGATAGTCTTTGGAAAAGAAATCCAGTTGGGCGACTCGATTTTTAACTTTGTGATATCACGCGACAGAGAAGAGTTTGACCGGCATATTGAACTGGCATTTCAAGGCCAGGCCACCCTGGTCGAAAAATCGTTTAAAAACGCTGCAGCAGCTACCAGTACCTTTGAATTTCAATATGCGCCGGTTCACAACAACGATCGGCAAGTAACGGGAACGCTTATCAGTGTCGTAGACATAACCGAGCGCAAGCAAGCCGAAGAAGTGCTGCGCAATGCGCATGACGAACTGGAGCTGCGCGTCGCCGAACGTACAGCCGAACTTCGAGCCGCCAACCTGGGCCTGGAAAAATCCGCGCGCCTGAAGAACGAGTTCCTGGCTACCATGAGCCACGAACTGCGCACCCCGCTAACCGGCATCCTGGGGCTCTCAGAAATCATGCTGTTGCCGGATAGCGACCCGTTGAGCGAAAAACAACGCTCCTACCTCGGCCACATCAATGACAACGGCAAACACTTGCTCGATATGATCAACGATATCCTCGACCTTTCCCGGCTTGAATCTGGCAAATTAGAACTGGCCCTGGAATCGTGCGCACTCGATAAAATCTGCCACGCCAGCCTGCAGCACATCACCGAGCAGGCCAGCGCTAAACAGCTGCAGGTCAGCTTTTCTACGAGGCCCTCAACCATCCAGCTTCAGGCCGACCCGCACCGCATCAAACAGATTCTGGATATCTTGCTCAGCAACGCCATTAAGTTCACACCCGAAGGCGGCAGCTTTGGCATTGAGATTCTTGGTGATCAGGTTGAAAAACAAATATTCATCAACGTCTGGGATACCGGCATCGGCATCAAAGAGGAAGATCTCGCGCGCCTGTTTCAACCTTTTGTGCAGCTAGATGCCAGGCTGGCGCGCCGCTACAACGGCACCGGCATAGGTCTATCGCTGGCGATCAAGCTGGCCGAGCTGCACGACGGCAGCATATCCGTCCAAAGTGTGGCCGGTCAGGGCAGCAAATTTACGGTCTCACTACCCTGGTATTAGAGGCTTTATCCCCTCACCCTGCCAGTTAAAAAACGCACAAATAATGCATGTCATCGCGCCCCATGCTGTCATCACAAGGAGCGTGCTCTCCGCGACATGGCGATCTGCTCGTCTGGCATCGCAGGCATACTGACCGGGCGAAAAAACACACGTGCAGGGCACCCACTGCTGCTAGCCCGTGCGATCTGAAATTCAAAGGGATTCAGTGCAAAGAG
>CAIVSQ010000254.1 GCA_903908605.1 uncultured Anaerolineae bacterium | reverse complement strand
TTTTGCTGAATGGCACGTGTATGACGGACACTACTGGTTTTCCGAGGCTGCTTTTCTTCACTCATACAAGCGAATTTACACTAACTCGCCTATTATGTCCATTCTTGACATCTTGCTAAACTGCTTAACTTGTGACTAATGAAATAAGGGTAAAGATAACTTGTAATGACGTGCAATATCCTGTACAATCATCTTTAGTGCTAAAGGCCCCCCGTTTTACAAATACTGAAAGGGAGATTTTATTAATGGATATCATCAAAGTTTCTGCAAACTCCCGTACCTCCGCTGTTGCTGGTGCCATAGCTGGTGTTGTACGCGAACATAAACACGCCGAAGTGCAAGCGATTGGCGCTGGAGCTGTTAACCAGGCTGTCAAGGCCATGGTGCTTGCAAAGGGTTACCTTGATGGCGACGGCATTCAAATAACATGCGTGCCTGAATTCGTGGATGTTGAAATTGAAGGAAAAGTACGGACGGCCATTAAATTGGTGGTGGAGCCTCGTTAGGTAAAGACATATTTTTTTAGCTAACGGGAGCATCTCTCTGCCTGTTGGGTTGGCAATGATTCCAGTGTGAGGGTTGTCTTTTTGGTTTTTACAAGATTATTTAACCCACGAGCCAGGCGCAAGGCTTTGGTTTGTATGTTGTTATTTGTCACGGGTGGCTTGTTAGCCAGCCTGATCCAACCTGTCTCGGCTCGGAATTATCAACCTGCAGTTACCATGCCAGCCATCATCATTAATGAAGTGGCCTGGGCTGGTACGCGCGCCAACTCCCAACATGAATGGATTGAGCTTTATAACACCACTTCCACGCCGGTTGATATGACCGGATGGACGTTAAAATTTAAGGAGTTAGTGACCGGGACGGTGCTGGCCAGCATTGATCTCAGCGCGAACTCCATTGCTGGAACAAGTTATTTCCTGTTAGAGCGATTTGAGTTGGCTACCAGTGTCACTGCAAACATGGTCTATAACAATACCTTCGACCTGGCGGATGCAGGCATGACTCTTGAGCTGCGGGATGGGGCATCCACCCTGGTGGATAGTGCCAATTTTAATGGTGGTAACTGGCCTGCTGGTGTTGGGTCACCGGATTACTGCAGCATGGAGCGATCCTCTGACCAGCTTGATGCTGATACATCCTGGACCAATGGCGCCATCCTTCCTTTTGTTTTAGATGAAAAGGGTTTTCTTATCTGTGGTTCTCCTGCGGTAGATAACAACCTGGCCCCGACCCCTATCAACACAAACACATTTACGCCTACTCAAACGAACATCCCCACTTTCACATCGACAGCAACACCCAACTTCACACCCAACGCCACCCGGGCGTTGATTATTAATGAAGTCGCCTGGATGGGCACCCGCTCCAATACCACCGCCGATTGGCTTGAAATATATAACCCCGGTACCACCAACATCAATCTCTCCGGCTGGACCCTGACTACTTCGAGTGGATTGACTGTTCCGCTTGAAGGGGAAGTACGCGCTGGTTCTTTTTTCCTCATTGAGAGCATAGACGACAATACGGTAATAAATTGGAAAGCTGATCTGATCATTAGCACAGCCGATCCGTTCAAGAACGAAGGTGACAGCCTTTTATTGAAGGATCCCAGCGGAACAACTGTTGATACTGCCAATTTAAACGGGGGTGTCTGGCCGGCCGGCACAGATTATCCGGATGCGTGTAGTATGGAACGAATTCCTGGTCAGCTCGATGGCGACACGGCCTGGGTCACCAGCACTGGCAGCTCGGGAGCCATTTGTGGAACCCCAAAGACCAGGAATAGCTCCCTTCCCTTAACGGCCACGCCCACCAAAACTGCCACAGGTACAATCACCCCCACCCCCACCAAGGTGCCATCTTTTGCAAACACCTACCTGGTGATTAATGAGATCGCCTGGATGGGTACTGCAGCATATCCCAATTCAGAATGGATAGAAATATTCAACCCAAATGAATTTCCAGTTAATTTGGCTGGCTGGATTTTACGCGCTCCCGCTGGTGCGCTGAATATCCAGTTGGATGGCACTATTAAGTCTGGTGGTTATTATCTTCTCGAAAGAGAAGATGATCTAAATATAAAAAATATAATTGCAGATAAAGTGTATTTCGGTGCCCTCATGCCAGATACAGGGCAGGACCTGGAACTGGTTGCTCCAGATGGCAAGGTGAAAGATTCTGTAAAAACAATAAATGGTAATTGGCCAGCCGGCAGCGGTTATCCAGAGTATTGCTCCATGGAGCGTGGCGGCGCGGTTTTGCCGGGTAAAAAAGGCTATTGGCTTACCGACCAGTGGCAAATTAAAACAGGCGTAGATTCTCGGGGTAATACAATTTGTGGTTCTCCCAAGTGGGTAAACTGGGCGGTGGATGTTACCCCAACCATTACTCGTACTCCCACAAAAACGGCCACCCCTTACCGTTCCAGCACCCCTTACCTGACGCCTACCCGTACCAAGACACCCAAGCGCAGCCCAACGCCCACCCGCAATGTGAATGCCACCCCAGTTCCTGCGGTCTATCTCAACGAAGTCCTGCCCCAGCCGCGTTTTGACTGGAACGGAGATGGCAAGGTTGATACCGGTGATGAGTTTGTCGAAATTATCAATGTTGGTATACGCACCATCACTATTACAGGCTGGTCGATCGATGACCAGGATGGCGATTCTCCCAAGTACACCATCCCCGATATGTCAATTGCACCCGGTGCAAAGATAGCCTTTTTTAGTTCGGATACCGGTTTACTGTTCAGTACCGGCGGAGACAGCGTCCGGCTTTTTATGGGCAGCGGGCTGGTATCGGATGCTTTCAGCTATGAAATAGTCAAGACCCCCAATCAGAGTTGGTGCCGTCTGCCGGATGGACGAGGTCAATGGTTTTTTGGTTGCGCGCCAACGGTCAAGACCAATAACAAGATAGCCGAGAGTTCCATCAGTGGCAACCGGGTAGAATCGAATGCCTGTCTTTCGAAGAAAACACCCATCTTGGTGAGACTGGCTGAATGCGATACCAGCGGACTTATGTCCTGGGGCACTGGTCTGTGGGCAGATAGTCCCTCTTTCCCCTTATTCTTTGAATCAGGAGCGGATGAATATATACTTTATTGAGTATATATCCCGGCTTTCAATCGTTATTACAGTGAAAAACACCCGGCAAATACTAATTATATCCACCCTTGCGCGGCGTGGGGGTCATTTGTGAAGGACATACTTACCAGACGTGGCTGGTTTTTCCTTGTTATTATTCTGATCGTGGCAGGGCTGTTGGCCTTTTTTAGCCTGACGCGTGGCCATCCCTGGTGGGATGACTTCGCCGGTTACATGTTGCAAACGCGCAGTATCCTTTCGTGGAATATGGGGCAAGAGATTCAGCATAATACATTTACCGTCGAAACATCCTCCTACCCACCTGGTCCAGCTGCCTACCCATGGGGCTTTCCTCTACTGCTGTTGCCGGTCTACGTTATATTCGGATTAAACCCGCTGACGTTAAAACTGGTGGGCGTTTTCTTTTTCCTGGCCTTCCTGATATCTTTTTACCTATTGGCGCGCACTCGCCTGTCTGAATCTCAATCACTGCTGTTGGTCGCTCTGCTGGCTTATGCACCTGTCTTTGTTGCCGCCCAGGACCTGATTTTATCTGACATCCCTTTTCTCTTTTTCTCTACCCTGGCATTATTTTTCATGGAGAGGGGCAAAGGCGCTGGCATCGCATGGCGGCTGTTTAGTGGTTTTCTAATTTTTATGGCTTCTTTCTTGCGCACAACCGGGATACTTTTGTTTGTGCCCCTGTTTATGCCAATTATATTAATTGCAAGGTCGGGTTGGCAAGAATTTGCAAAACGCGTCGCCCCGACGATGCTCTCTTTTGGATTGCTTTACTTTCTTCAATCACTTATCTTCCCTGGCGGGCAAGGTTCGTATTTCAGCCATTTCTCCATGTTCAACCTGCCGCGTTTGATTGAAAATCTTCTCTACTACCTTTGGCTACCAGCCTGGCTGTTTGACCGCATCCCGGCTGGCGTCGCACTCTATCCCCTGCTGCTTATCCTTGTCATTATCAGCTTGCCTGCTTTTTGGCGTAGAGACCTATCCCTGCATGCCTATGGTTTGTCGACCCTGCTTGCTTTTATCGTCTGGCCAGAAAGACAGGGGCTGCGCTTTATTTACCCGATTCTGCCATTTTTTCTCATATCAGCCTTTGAAGGACTTTCCATAGTGATGGATCGTCTACCACAAGCAAAACAAGGCACGGTGCGAAATGGGGTCTTTGGTTTTTGGAGCCTGGTTGTGCTTGTTTGCCTGGGAATTAGCAGTATTGCTGCCGTACAAAACATGGCTGCCGGGCGAGATATCAATGGTCCTTTTGACCAATACAGCAACCAGATGTATGAATATATTCGCGAGCAGACAGATCCCGCCAGTGTGATCGTGTTCATGCGCCCGCGCGCCCTGCGCCTGTTTACTGGTCGGGACGCTTTTATGACAGAAGACTGTTCCGATTTATCCCAGGGAGATTACATCGTCCTGCACCAAAAGTTGGAAGCAAATGGGCAGGTTTCACCCCAGGCGATTCTCGCTTGTTCGCCAGCCTTACGACTGGAAGAAACCTTCAGAAACAAGCGGTTCCTGGTTTATCACCGCTTGCAATGAAAGCCTAATCTTCATTACTGTCATCCTCCAGGAAACCGACTGCGCGGCCTTCATTGTCATCCATCACAATCGACATGTGGCGATTT
Organism: uncultured Anaerolineae bacterium; assembly: GCA_903908605.1. GTDB lineage: Bacteria > Chloroflexota > Anaerolineae > Anaerolineales > Villigracilaceae > UBA5195. Next base: position 20,935 of record CAIVSQ010000254.1, on the reverse strand, counting down.
GGGGCAAAATCGTGTACATCCACCAGCCTGAGCGTATTCAGCAGAATCTCATCATTGGTCGGGCACCAGTCCGATAGACGATTTTGTGTTGAGTAGAAAAATTCCCGGTAGAAAACAACATCCCGATCATCCAGGTTGATGGCTAGCGGGAATATACGCGCCTCCATCATATCCTGGAAAAAGTGTGTTCCAAAAGAGGGCTCGGGTGAGGTGCCGACTTCTTGCCCGGAAAGCTCAATTAATGCACGAGTATTGTATATATCCGGATAGGCCACGTGTACACCCAGGTCTGGTGTTGATGTTCCCCATCTTCCTGGGCCAATACAAATATATACATGGTCTTTTAGCGCGTTATTAACCTGCGCAATGGCTCTTTCCAGTCGGGTCCGGTCGGCCTGGGTAGGCAGGCTGAAATAGCCTTCTGGGGTGACAAATAAAACGTAACGAATATTTTTAATAGAACCATGTGGAACCATGCGCCGGCTGGAAAGAATGATGTCCTCGTCACTTAAGTCTGAGGGGATGCGCGCGTCGTTATCTTCCTCTATATGGCTTTGCGGGCGGCACTGTAGCAAGGTGATCATCACGCCTGGTTGAACACTGTGAGGATTGACAATTTCCACTGTAAACTCGGTATCGACGGGCGATTCGTATTCTTTTTCCAATAAAGAGAGCATTTCACGCATATATCTGGCGAAGGGAGTACGTCGCAACAGCTCATCAAATGTCACCACCATGTTTTTTATTTCGGCGGTGCTTGTGCGAATGGCGGTCAGGTAATCACCCTCGTCCACCTGGGCTATATATCGTAAAGGTGGATAGCGCGGGTCAAGAACCTGGTCAACGGGCACGCTCACCAGCTTGTTTTTATCCAAATCGATCAGGTCAATATACTGTTGAGAGTATTGCTTGATCATCTTTGTCGCTGAAGCTGGGTGCAGCAGCGGGTGGCTGAGTGCCACCAATCGTGGATGATCGTTCCCGATGGTATCTACAGCGCGTGTGCCCAGCCCCCAAACCAGCCGTAGAAAGCCTGCGTCTCGATTTATTTGCGGAGACCAGCGGTATAGGTTGCGGCTGAAACCAACCCCAGCACCATGGGGGTAGAAGTAGCGCCCTTGCTGTTCTCCTTCCACGGGTTGAATCAAGACAGCCACACGTTCATCATAATCTTCCAGTCCTTTGTGGTGGCGGTACAACAAGGCATTGGGGTTAAGCACACTGGCATATATTTGGGCAATGGCGTTGGTGATCGCTTCCAGATTTTCCTCTGGAGTACCCTGGTTGGGGCAAAAAATGCTTTCATATTTACCGGCGAAGGATGTTCCGAAGTTATCTTCCAACAAGCTGGAAGAACGGCATATAAAGGGTTTTCCTTTGAATTCTTCCAGGATGGAATTGAGCCGGCTGAGTATATCTGGAGGAAATTTTCCCTGCACAAACTCAGCCTGGATGATCGGGTATTCCGCCCGGATTTGAGATTCTGGTTTATATTTTTGGTCTGCCCAATGTAGTAACCCATTGGTGGACATGAATGTGTAAAAGATGTCGGAGGCCAGGTAATAAGAATCGGGGATGCGTAAGGAAGCCTGTACATGGCCGGAGGACTCTTCACTCAGAATGCGGTGGGCCAGGATCATGCCCGCTGATTTACCCCCGATTTTTCCATAACCAATCTTATGCTGGCGGATCTTCTTCAGGTCAGCCACCGTGAACCAGCGCCTGGCTATTTTTAGATAAGCCAGTTGATCACTGATAATGGTACGAATCAGGACCACCTTAATTTCTTGCAGGCGGGCATCCAGGTGTTTTCGCTTTCCTCCCGGCATTCGCTCGATCATCTCGGCTTGTTCAAAAAGCATATCCTGGGGGGCAAGCTCGGGGTTGAAGGTGATCATGTTTGGCGCATCACTGTGTCCGCCTACGGTCTGCCTGACGATATTTTCAAATTCCTCGTACGGCAGGTTGTAGGCGAAATAAAAATCAGTCAGGGCATCGCGTACCCGGCTGCGCCGGAGTTCCCACACTTCGTACGTTTCTTCGCCAAAAGGATCGAGTAATCCTTCCCGTGTTTGCGATTCAACCGACTTTTTCCAGACTTCCGATTCGAACAAGTCAGTCATGATGATGCCGCGCGTAAAAAGGGCCGTGCGCATTTTTTCACGGATACGTTCTGCCAGGATGGGGTACTGGGTCAACGCCAGAGAGATGCTGAGCACACGATCGGTGGAGGGGTTATGCAAAGTCATTTTGCGGATCCTGTCTGTATTTTCTTTACGCGCATGAGTTTCTTGGCTTGCTGATTTATTTGACTGGGAAAAAGTAAACGCCGGAAAAGAAAGTTCCGGCGTTTAAGCTGAGCATTTATTCCACGAAACAACCTTGGGTGATCATCCCAGGTGCATCGGCATAATGACATGCAGGAAGGCGTCATCACCGACTGGTCTAACCACACCAGGCGCGTTCGAAGCGGATGTCTCAATGGCCACATTCGGGCTCTTGATAACTTCCAATACTTCGCGCAGAAATTTCACGTTGAAAGCGATCAGCAGTGGAATACCGTCAACCGTGGCTTCCACGATGCTTTCGTTGGAACCGGTTTCTTCGCTGTGCGCAGAAATCTCCACTTCACTGGGCTGCAGGTCACCACTGCTGCTCTTTATATTGAGACGGACCACATTGGTGCCTTCGCGGGCGAAAATTTCTGCTTGTTTGCAGGCCTTTAACAAAGCAGCGGTTGGCACAAGCGTTCGGGATTTATATCCGCGTGGAATGATTTGCTGATAGTCCGGGAAGGTTCCATCAATTAACTGGGAAACCAGCTCGGCATCCTTGATGCGGAAAACAACCTGTCCGCGGCCCTTTGGAATGACCATCTGAATATCCTGTTCGCCATCCGAGGCGATACGGGCAAGTTCCTGCAGCGCGCGCGCCGGGATGATAGCGTTGACCGGCTGGGCTACCGGGTTCGTCAGAGTGGCCTTGCGCACCGAGAGTCGGAACCCATCGGCCGCGGCCATGGTGACTGTATCCTTGTCCACGTTGACCAACACACCCATTAAGACTGGGCGGGCTTCATCTGTGGAGGAGGCAAAGGCCACCTGCTGGATCATTTCCTTGAAATCAGCTACATTCAGGTGAATTGCATTTTCGAAGTCCGGTACCGGCAGAGGCGGGAATTCCTGGGCATCAATACCCTTGACATCGTTTGTGGATGGCCCTGACCGCAGGTTGAGAGTCTGTGTGCGTGCATCCAAGGTCAGGATTACCTGCGGATCTGGCATGGTGCTAATCAGGTCTGAGAGTGTGCGGGCAGGTACAGTGGTGGAGCCTTCTTCGTCGATTCGCGCTCCAATCCAGCAGGTGATTCCCAGCTCGAGGTTTGTGGCCGAAAGGCGCAGCCGGCCCTCGTCGGTGGCGATCAGTACGTTGGCCAGCACGGGCAGGGTGCTGCGCGACGAGACCGCGCGTGAAACGGTGCTCAGACCGCGGCTAAGGTTTTCTTGCAGAACTGTTACTTTCATCGTGTGAGCTCCTGCTTCTTGAAAAAGTTTTTACACCCATATAATTTTACCTATTTTACATCATTAAGCCAGACGGCGTATAAACATGCAGGTTTGACAAGTGAAAAAGTCAATTTTGGAAGAATTGCGATGTAAAAAATGACCTGCTAGAGCGATTCCCGCACGGGAAAGATATAATCTGCCCGGAGGAATTTACCGATGAATCAAAAAATTGTGCAAATGGCATTGGTCGTTCGTGAATATGACGAAGCGATAGATTTTTATACTCAAAAATTGGGCTTTGAATTACTTGAAGATACAGACATGGGCCAGGGCAAGCGCTGGGTGCGCATCGCTCCCCGGGGCGATGGAACTTGCGGCTTGTTGTTGGCCAAGGCAGCAAATCCTGTGCAGGCGCAGGCCATTGGCAACCAGTCCGGCGGGCGAGTCTTTCTTTTCATGCACACAGATGATTTTCAACGTGACTACCAATTTATGATCTCCCACGGGGTTCATTTTACTGAAAAGCCAAGAAATGAAGAGTATGGAACGGTGGTTGTATTCGAAGATCTCTATGGTAACAAATGGGATTTGATTGAGCCAGTGGCCAGGTAGCAGTTATTATCTATTGTTGGTACGCCGTTATGGATGTCCCTTGTTCTTTTAATTAAAAATGGCCTCTTTTTTAGAGGCCATTTTTTTACAAAAGAATGTTTTTTGATGTTTGTCAATCTCCAGTGATCATGGAAATTCCAAGACCAAAGAAAACAAACAGAATTTGTAAGAGGAAAAGCGCTGCAAAAACATAGGCTGCCATTTGCCAGGCTGTTGAGCCGCTGCTGATGCGCACTTCCTGTCCTTCTGCCAGGTTGCGAATGATCTGGGCTGTGGCGGCCGGGTTGTTTTTTGCCATTCCACCCGTCCAAAGCCAGCCGTTGAGGGGCACAGGAACAACGATCTTGCGCCCGGTATATTCCTTTAGCCATAATCTCAGCGCTTCGGGTGGGTCTACTGCAAGGTTGGACGGCAACACAACCACCTGCACCGAACCAGCTCCCTCTGGTATGCCATGCTCCACAGCCTGGGTCGCGACGGGGATAAACGCCGATGCCCGTTTGATCGCATCGACCAGTGGTCCCGCGAAACCAGACCCTTCGTTTTCAAAAATTAACACGGCAAAGTGAGCCTGTCTTTCAACCAGGGCGTCTGCTGCCCGGTCTCCATCTTTCCGCATCACAGTCCAATGGTACAACAGGAAAGCGACAAACAGGACCAACAATTGCACACCGTTAAGCACATCGGTCACAAAGCTGCTGCTGCGATGGTCCAACAAGCCAAATAACACCGTGTATACAAGGTAAATGGCTGTGATCATGCCGCCGATGACGGTGGCAAATATTGCCAGGTACAGGTAGGCGCGCCGCACAATGGACCTGCGCGCGTGGTCACCCTGGTCACCTGCTGAGATGGCTTCTTTTTGCAGCGGCATCCAGGTGGCCAACCAGAGCGGCAGCCCAGCCAGCATTGTAGAGATCGCAGCGCTCAGGCGTGCCCGGAGGACATCGCCCCACAAAACGTCTGAACTGAGTGAGGAGACCACAAAGGAGAAAAGCAGCGCCAACCCGACAAACGACGCGACCACCCCGATCAGGGAGAGGATGTAATAGTAAAAACGTTTCAAGGCAGCCCGGCGTAACGGGTCACCTGTCGCTGAGAACTCATGTCCAAGCCAATGCCCGTAATAAGCCCAAACCAGGCCAAGCGGCAGACCCACGGAAATATGGTCACCAATTTTGGATACCAGTTCCTGCCAGCTTGTGTTTGCCCCTAGTAGTTGTTCCAGCACCAGGTTGATTGTTAACCCGGTCATGGAAAGAACCACACTCACCCCTACCAGCGCTAAAAGGTATAAGACACCCAGTCGTAGGATCGATCCTTTTTCCTGTTCATCATCAAGAGATTTCTGGCAAAGGTTCCAGGCAAAAACCCAAACGGGTGCGCCAATCAGAATCAGCGCGGTACCATTGATAAACATTTCCCTGTTGGGCATCCCCAGCACATTGGCCGGTTGATAAAACAGGAAACGAATGACCTGCTGAACACCGTAGACCAACATCATCAAACCGTACAGCACCCAGATGTACCGGTACAGCCGGCGGATATCGGCGAAGTTTTCAGTTTCAGTGAGTGATTTCCAATTCTTGCCCAACATGCCGTACAAGTAAGCTGCGGCGAGCAGGTTGAGGATGATGGCAATGATATTGTCAATCCATGTTTGCGAGCCGCCCAGGAAAGCCCTGGAAGTATCAATCCCGACGCTTACCACCAGAGTTCTATTGATGAAGGCTAGCAAGTTTTGGATCACAGGGATCAGCGTTATTAGCAAAGCGGCATAGAAAAACAATGCGCGCAGTGTCGCAGAGTTTTCCTCCGTGTCCTTGGCAGATATGTTTTGGGCCCACAGCCAGTGTGTTAGGAAAATCGGTACGCCTACAAAAATTAAGGCAAGCGCCTGTGCGAGTGTGTCTGCCCCAGGAAACGTCAACTCAGATGAGAAGATGGTGCGTAACAAGTTGATCAGTCCCCACAAAACCACTTCAAGACTGATCAGAGCCACCAGGTAAAAGTATAGGCGTCTTATTGTTTTCATACTAATTCACCGGTTTTGAGGGTTCTGGTGTGGGTTGGAACCAATCGTATGACCAGAAGTTGTAGGGTAGTTGTTTTAGTTTCCAGGCTCCTTTTTGGAGCACAAGTTGTGCGTAATCGGAGTTCCTGTAACCCGATGAGAAGGGATCGCTCGGGTTATAAATAACGCCCAGCTCTACCGAAGCGGTGTCTCCGCTGATTTCTGATTTTCCAATCTCAAGACCTGCGTTGGTTGGGTCCACAGAGTGATTTAAGAAGGACTCGCGAAATTTATCATAGCTTGGTTTGTTCTCTAAATCTGCCAGGTATCCATAGGCTTTTTGATAATCGCGTTTGTGCAAGGCCACCACGTAGTTTTGCAAAACGCCTTGAGGCGTATCCTCGCCTGTGTAGGTTTGATTATCTTTCCGTGTGAAAAAAACAAACAGGGAGATAACCACCAACACGGCAATTCCAATCAGTATGCCGATTAAAAAACGATCTTGTTTCATAGGCCATTATCCTTTCGAGTGGCGCGCACTGTTAATCAGGTTATTTTGCCTGGCACGTTTCCTTGGGCCAGGTCTGGCTGCGATGACAAAAAAAGGCCCCAGCACAGGGATTGCAATGGCCAGGGAACCCCAGCCCGCCATCTCCAGGGTGGAGCATCGACGGAAACGCAGGTAGAACATAGTCAGGGTAAACGATACGGGAATATAAGCAACTAGAAGGAATAAAAGCACCTGGCTTTCCATAAAAATATTGTACATTCATGTGAGATTAAAGGCAAGTTGTAGAAATTTTGTTCGTTTTTGGATTAACCGGAATTCGTAGGGTGAATAAAATCTCAGGCTATCCCTGAAACACGCTAACAATTGCCAAAAATTTTCCCTGGGTTATTAACAGAAGGATGGATCATACTGAGAAAACAAAAAAGAGGCTGGTGGATGTTACTCCACCAACCCCTTAATTTCATCTGTCTGTTTCTATTACGGCGCGGGTGTCGGCTGTACGTTCCAATTGCCCATCATCCCGCCATGTCGACCACCGCGACCACCCTGGTTACCGTCCGGTCCCTGGCAGTTGCCAAAGCTGAAGCCGTTGGTGGTCATATTCTGAATCATGGTGTCAGCCTGCGCCTGCGTGAGCAGCCCATCGGTGACGGCCTTGGCAACTGCAGTCTTGTGGACTTCGGTCAGCACGGCGGTTACGTCGGCATCTTTGATGCCATGTTCTGTCGCGACCTGGACCATGGTTTTGCCGCTGAATTCTGCGGTTTCAACATCGGTCTTGGTGATGCCCAGTTTGTCCGCCAGTGCCTGTTCAACATACTCATGAACCTGCCCGCGTCCGCCCATCATACCGCCGGGTCCGTACCCTGCGATTAAACCAGCCGCATTGACTGCATTCGTCTGGGCGAAAGCGAACCCTGCGCCGAAGATCACCAACGCAGCAAGAAACACAGAAATTCCGATCAGTAATTTTTTCATTTTAATTTTCTCCTTGAATATTTGTCCTGGCTTTCTTATTCCTGCCAGTTGACTATTCATAGGATATCGCCTTTGTGTAAAGCTATTGTAAAGTTCAGATGAATGTTTCACAAAGAAACCCAAAGCTCCCTGTCCAGGTATTCTGTGCAAACAGAGTGGAGCCAGCCATAAAAAAGCCTTTGAAATATTAGTCCCGAGGCCATGAAAAACTTTTAATAACATAATAGAAAATATGTTCTAAGTATTTTGGTTGCCAATTCATCAGTCCAATCTCTTCCCCATTACATGGTGTGTTGCTTTTTTGAATATAACTTTCCCACAGACCACCTCATACAAGAGAAACACCTTTTTTTTGCTATTAAAAAACGCAATAGCTCGGCGAGTTACCAATCGATATCGCCAGCTAATCAGAAATAATTTTCTTGTGGTCAAAAAATAATGGCATTTGTTCAGAGGAAGAAAAGGACCCCGTAGTATATTTAAAAAACTGGAATTTTAGATTTCTGTTTTTTCGCTTAGTCTATTTTTATGCACAGCGCTGGGTATGAATATTTCAAGATGATCAAACGAATCGGCTTATATATGCTCCTCGCTGCTGAAAAAATAGGTCAAGGGTTGAATGGGATAATCAGTTTGATATCTAACCAGCTATAAAAAAATCTCCTCACCGGGAGAGGCGGGGAGATTTTGAAAATCAAATTGAACAAAGCTACTCTTTACGCTTCCACTGTATCTGGGGTTGTTGCCACAGGAATTTGTTTCATCCAGACTAATATTGCGATCAGGATGGCCATCACAATCCACCCACTCAGCCCAAGCGGAGATCCGCCCAGGGCCGTGTCGACCTCTTTATTCAGAAAAAGAAACCCCAACCCTGCGGTGGCATTAAACGCGCCATGTGCCAGGGCTACGGCCCAGGGGCTACGGGTTTTCAGATACAACCAGGCCAGCAGCGTTCCTAGCAGAATACATCCGACTACCATCAATAGCACGCCCAGGTAATGATGCAATGGAAAATTATAGCCGAAAAGGAGCGTTGTGGGGGCATGCCACAAACCCCAAATAATACCGACCAGCAGGATGGCGCGCCATTGCCCGAGTGGCAATAGTCGCGGCAGCAAAAAGCCTCTCCAGCCGAGCTCCTCGCCCAGTGCAAACACGATGTTGATAAATGGTGCAAACAGGATGGCCGAGGCGATTTGGATGGCAACCAACACCCCCAGCGGTGGCAGATTACTCCCGGCTGGGACCTGTGCCAAGGCTTCGCTGATTCTACTGAAACTCCCGTCGTATACACCCGTGCCTATTGCAAGCGTAACGCCCAGGGTTGCCAGGTTGACGAAAGTGGGCAGCAGCCAGGCCACCAGGTACATTGGTTTGGAGCCCAGCGTATTGAGTCGTAGCGATTTAAAGGGAATCTTCTCGATGAACAACGTAACAAGAATGGCGGCCAAGCCTGGACCCCACATACCAAGTGCAAAACAAATTTGCATGGCAATGGCCAGGCGGGTTTCATCTCCTGTAAACAACAAAGGGATTGAGAACAATATCCATGATATTCCAAAGGAAATTACCAGGAACCAGGCAAGTGGTTTTTTATCGATCGTCATTTCATTTCTCCTATAACTATTACGGCATGCTGCGCATGCGGCGAACCTTGTTACTCAGCGGACGTTTCGCAATTACGGTGATCTTATTGGTGTTTTCAACAACAACGCTTGAAACTACTTCCCAGCCTTCCTGCCCCCATTCATTCAGTTCTTTTTCCATTTCCTCGGGTTTGACACTGCTCCAAAAAGTGCCAAATATCTGAACACGGTATTCCCAGGAAACCGATTCTTCAGCCATTTTATCTCCTTTATTTCGCCCAATAGTGACGGCTATCTTTAACCTGGGTCACTACACGGGCAGTTTTTGTGTTTCACGTGAAACATAAATTTAGTATTTTTTAGTTGATCATGCCGGCCGAACTGCTTCGGCCGGCATGATCATTGCAACTTTACCCTGCTTTTTGTTCAGCGCGGTAGAGGAAATACGAGTAGACCACTGAAAACAGCGAGGTTCCGAGCAGCGGGATCATCAGTAACCAGATCGCATAATTGGGAACCAGGATTCCCAGGAAGGCCGCTATACCCGAAATTGTGAAAAGTTTAGCGCTGATTGCGTGGGTTTTATCCCAGACACTGTCGCTGGAAAGTGTCCAGGGTGTACGGATGCCGATAAAGAAATTGCGCTTGGCCTTTGAAATTAATTGGCCAACGAAGATAAATAGCAATCCGAGCGCTGGTAGCATGGCACTGCCCATCCGGAAATTGGTATAGCCGAGATTCCATGCAAGGGTTAACCCGTGGATGTAGATCATGAAAGCAATGATCATCGCGATAAATACGTTGAAGGTTTCACGGAATTGGGCTACATTGGCTTTGAGAGGGTCGATCGATGGGATCACCAGGAAGAGGGCCAGCATTCCGGTCGTGACAATCGGCATCAGGAATACACCCCAGAAGCGTGACATATAGCCATTTACCTGGTCGTTTTCATTCCAGTGAGAGGCGACTTGTTCGGGAAGTTTATTCCAAATCAGGATGCCAACCAGCGTGGCGATCAGGATCAGGATGACGGAAATGATGAGGGTATTTTTTGTTGACATGATATTTTCCTTTATATGTTTCACGTGAAACGCATTGATGGGCCGTTTGAAGTTATTCTTTATTGCTTAGGTCTTTTTGATTATTTTGCTGTTGGGCAAGGGAAATCATACCACTCAGCCCACCCAGGTTCATGGTGTCAACTGCGGAGCTTGGCACGATAACCAGGGCACCTTTTTCTTTCAGGCCTTCAAAGAGCATGTTCATGGCTCTCAGGTGCAGCGCGGTAGGGTTATTGATATAGAACTCAGAAGCCTTGGAGAAGGATGCCGCGATCTGCTCTTCTGATTCGCCCAGGATTACGCGCGCCTGGCGTTCGCGTTCCGCCTGGGCCTGGCGAGACATGGCATCTTCCAGGTCCTGTGGAATGACGATATCGCGAATTTCCACCGATTGAACGGTGACGCCCCAAGGGGTGGTTCGTTCATCAATGACCCGCTGTAACTCCTCATCCAGTGAGCTGCGCCCCACCAGGATGTCTGCCAGCATCATACGGCCAATGATATCTCGCAGGGCAGTCTGTGCTGCCCAGGCAATGGCCGAGCGATAGTCCTCAACTTCGAGCACTGCTTTTTCCGCATCCCACACTACCCAAAATAGTACGGCATCCACGTCAACCGGGACTGTGTCTTTGGTCAATGTTTTTTCTGCGGCGAACGGCGTCACCATCACGCGTTGGTCAACCCAGGTGGGGATGGCATCCACCAGTGGGACGATCCAAAATAACCCGGGTCCGCGCAAGCCCATGAATTTACCCAGCCGCAATACGACTGCTTTTTCCCACTGCGAGGCTATTTTCATCGAGTACAGAATTGTTGTGCCAATCAGCAGCCAGAAAATGACAAAGGCGCCTATCCAGCCATCCGCCACTTTCCCGTCCATCACAAGCGCGCCCAGGACAGCAATCACCATTAATGCCGTGAAAATCATTGCGGCGATGGGTGGGATGTGAAGTTCATTGGTGTTTGGTTTTAGTAAGCTTTTTGCATCAAAAAATTTTGTGGCCATGTTATTTATCCTTTTCTGTAGATAATTCGTCATCTGGGTTATTTTTCAACCGACTGAATTGTGAACGGATGTGCACGAGTGCATCCTCCGTGGTAAAGCCCAGCCTGCTTATTTGCGCCAGGTAATGCCGGGTAATGGCATCCATTGATTCCACGCGCAGGCGTTCTGCTATTTCAGGAGGGGGCATTTCAAGAATGTAAGTACCTCTTCCTTGTTGGGTGGAGATAATGCCTGATTCGTCCAACATGCGGTAGGCGCGCGAAACCGTGTTAAAGTTAATGCGCAGATCGAGCGCCAGCGAGCGTACTGTAGGTAGTTGGTCGCCGGGTTTCAGGGCGCCATTAACAACCTGCTGGCGCACCTGTTCGACGATTTGTAAATAAATAGGTATGTCGGAGCGTAGGTCGATGGATATGTTCATGGTCTGCTCTTTGCAATGTGTATCTTTGTGACAATTGTATGATTGTATCTTTGTAATAATTGTACATCTAATTTCAAAAGAGTCAATACCTGTAATAGTAGCTATAGACTCCTTTCTTTTTTTCTTCAGGGGTGACTCTTTACCGGGTTTGCCCGGTGGGCGTGGTAGAATCGGATGGCATTTAATCACTAAAGGAGAAATTCAAATGGAAGCAACAACTGGTACGTTTGCCGTCAAAAAAGGACTTGCGCAGATGCTCAAGGGCGGCGTGATCATGGATGTTGTGACGCCTGAGCAAGCCAGGATCGCTGAAGATGCTGGTGCATGCGCTGTGATGGCGTTGGAACGTGTTCCCGCGGATATTCGCGCCCAGGGCGGCGTGGCTCGTATGAGCGATCCTGAGCTTATCATTGGCATCAAGGAAGCTGTATCCATCCCTGTAATGGCCAAGTGCCGTATCGGTCATTTCGTGGAAGCCCAAATTCTCGAATCACTCAAAATTGACTATATTGATGAATCTGAGGTCCTCACCCCGGCGGATGAAGAACACCATATTTTGAAACACAACTTCACCGTTCCCTTTGTTTGCGGTTGCCGCAACCTGGGTGAAGCCCTGCGCCGCATTGGCGAGGGTGCCGCGATGATGCGTACCAAGGGTGAAGCCGGTACTGGTGATGTAGTCGAAGCCGTTCGCCATGCCCGTACTGTTTTGGGTGAGATTCGCCGCATTCAGAATATGCCCGAGGAAGAATTGATGGCTTATGCCAAGAATATTGGCGCACCGTATGAGCTTGTCAAGGAAACCCGTGAGCTTGGTCGCTTACCCGTTGTGAACTTTGCCGCTGGTGGTATCGCCACTCCCGCTGATGCCGCCTTGATGATGCAGTTGGGCGTGGATGGTGTTTTTGTTGGCTCTGGTATTTTTAAGAGTGGTGATCCCGCCAAACGCGCGGCGGCCATCGTTAAGGCAACCACCCATTTCCGCGATGCCGGCATCCTGGCCGAGGTCAGTAAAAATCTTGGCGAGCCAATGGTGGGACGCAATATTTCCCAGATGCCTGAAGCCGATAAAATCGCCGGGCGCGGCTGGTAGATTGGCATGGCTCCCTGGAGCCACTGATTGTTGATTTCTTATGAAAATTGGTGTTCTAGCATTACAAGGCGATTTCGCCGAACATATCGTTATGTTGCGGCGCTTGGGCGTGGAAACATGTGAAGTGCGCTTACCCGCTCACTTGAGCGGGTTGGATGGACTGATCATGCCGGGTGGCGAATCCACCACCATTGGCAAACTGGCTGTGGCCTTTGGCCTGATGGATCCACTGCGTGAGTTTGGGAAAAATCACGCAGTTTGGGGTACTTGTGCCGGTGCGATCTTTCTTTCAAAAGACGCCAGGCGTGAACAACCCTTGCTGGGTATGATGGATATAACCGTGGTTCGTAATGCTTTTGGCGCCCAGGTTGATTCCTTTGAGGCGGACCTGGATATCGAAGCACTTAAGCAGGCAACCAATACGTCCAATCCGTACCACGCTGTTTTTATCCGCGCACCCATCATTGATTCTGTCAGTGGTGCTGCGCGAGTCCTTTCGGCCCTGCCTGATGGCCGCATTGTAGCTGCCCAAGAAGGCCGGCTGCTGGCGACTTCTTTTCATCCTGAATTGACGAGTGACAGCCGTTTTCACGAGTACTTTGTTTCCTTGTGTCGTTAAGTCCATTCCCGTGTTTTACCGTTTGTGTAAAACACGGGATGGCATTTAATCGGAGAAACAAATGCGTCCCCGTCCGCTGGATTTTCTTGATTTACCAACTCTCTACCACTACCGCGCTGAAGCGGTCAGCCTTGATTCAACCCGTTACCTGACACGTGGCAATCCGCTGGGTGCCGCAGGTTTTTTGTCATACTTCAACCCATCTCGTCATCTCTACACTGCCATAAGCCAGGAAAACGGGTCCCATTTACTGGGGGGTGTTCTTCAAAACAACCAGGATAGCTTTGCGCGCCTGATTTACCTGGCACCACGTGAAAACTTACGCCACGAAGGACTACCCACCCTGGTTGAACATCTGTGTGCGGAGGCTGGCAGTTGGGGGGCCTTCCATGTCATTGCAGAAACCGAGGATGGCAGCGATGCATTCCCGACTCTGCGGATGGCCGGATTTTCTGTGTATGCCTGGCAGCGAATCTGGGATGTGGGCCATATTAATTCATCCGGATCTGTGCAGGAATGGGTCACCACCCGCTCGATCAACCTTCCGGCAGTTCAATCCCTTTACCACCAAATTGTCCCCACATTAATTCAACCGGTTGAAGTGGCTCCCAGGTATCCAATCGGCATGGTGACTGCAGATAGTTCACGCTGCTATGTCAAGATAAATTATGGGCTTTATGGTATTGTGTTGACCCCCATCATTCACCCTGAAACAGTCGGGGTGGCCGAAAAACTCGCCAGTTTGCTTCACCACCTGCCCGACCGTCGTGGACGGCCAGTTTATATGTGTGTGCGTTCCTACCAGGCCTGGCTTGAGCCGGTGATTGAAGAGTTGGGTGGAATATCAGCCCCCCGCCAGGCCGTGATGGTCAAGCATCTTACACGTGTCATCAAAGAAGAACAAACTGTTCGCGCGGCTCAACCCGCTGGTGTCAGCGTCCAACCCTCGCATGTTACGCAGAACAAACCCTGAATCAGATTTAGATTTCATACTGTTAATATCTCATCAACGCCCCCTTCTCCATGGCAGGGTTATGGTTTATTTCCCGTATAATAGGGTAATCCGACATGCATATTTGATACCTATAACTTGTTGGCGAGATATTTTTTATTCAAACAAAGGGATCCATCCCGTAATTTAACAGGTTGCAAAATTTATGAGTCAACAACGCCGAATAACCGACGATTTGGAAGTTTTGCTAAGCATCCTGCCGCAAACGATTGGCGCGGCGGTTCATCAAATCAATCATTTCGAAAAACTTCTCGAGATCATACTTGACCTCGGGCGTGCTCCAACAGCGCGTTATGTGGAAGATGAGCTCGTCCTGCGCGAGGCTGAAATCACTCGCGCAGAGTTGGACCATGTGGTTGAAAGGATAGGCAGTTTTGATGCGGATAATCGCGCCGGGTTGGAGCGTACGCTTCATCGTATTTCAGCTATACGCAATCGACGCGGCGCCGTGGTTGGAATGACCTTACGCGTTGGGCGGGCTGTCTACGGGACAATCGATATCATTCAAGATATTATCGAGTCTGGTAAATCCATCCTGATCCTCGGTCGCCCGGGTGTGGGCAAAACCACCTTGCTGCGCGAGGCAGCCCGCATCCTGGCTGAAAAACGCCGAGTCATCATTGTAGATACCTCCAATGAAATCGGCGGGGATGGCGATGTTCCCCATCCGGCGGTGGGCAAGGCTCGTCGTATGCAGGTGAAGGTTCCAACCCACCAGCACGAGGTGATGATTGAGGCAGTTGAAAATCACAACCCCGAAGTGATCGTGATCGATGAAATTGGGCGCGAGTTGGAAGCGCAAGCTGCCCGTACCATCGCCGAACGCGGTGTCCAGTTAATCGGTACCGCCCACGGTAAAACACTTGAGAACCTGCTACTCAACCCCACCCTCAGCGACCTGGTTGGCGGTATTGAGGCGGTTACTCTCTCTGATGAGGAAGCCCGCCGGCGAGGCACCCAGAAAACGGTATTGGAACGCCGCTCGCCTCCCACTTTCGATGTTCTGATTGAAATCCAATCCAGGGATGAATTTGCCATTCATACCGATATCACCGAATCGGTGGATACTTTCCTGCGTGGGTATCCGCTGCCCGCTGAGTTGCGTATCCGTGATGAAAACGGCAAGGTGCGCGTGGAAAAAGCAACGCCCGTCGTTGCTCCCAGCCAGGCAATGCGCTACGAACCTGTGCGTTCCACCACAAATAATAATTACCATGCCAACACCCCCCCGGCGCCTGCTCGTCCGCGCGCCGCTGCCACACAACCCCCGCCCGACGCGGTGGAGAGCGATGATGAGTCGCAAACCCGTACTCCATTGAAAGCCGTAAAAATTTACCCCTATGGGGTGGCCCGCAACCGCATGATGCAGGCTGCCAAACGGATCGGCGTTCCGGCAGTGGTGGTGCGTACGATGGAAGAGGCTGACGCACTGATTACCCTGCGTTCTTATTACCGCGAACACCAGGCCCCCATCGTTGAAGCTGAAAGCCGCGGCATGCCCATTTATGTGCTGCGGGCTAATTCAGTAAACCAGATTGAACAATTCATGACCGATTTGTTTAACCTCAACACAGGCGAGGTCGTGATCCCCCCCGGGATGAGTGACGAGGATCGCTCCGAAACGCAACTGGCCATCTCGGCAGTTAAGAATGGTCAGCGCTTTGTCGATATGCCCCCTGCCGGAGCGGTGGTCAGGCGTCTTCAGCACGAAATGGCACGAGAAGCAGATCTGGTTTCTCATTCATACGGCAAGGAACCCCGCCGCTATGTGAGGATTTTCCGCGATTAACCTTTTATTCCTGCACAGGACAGGCCGTGCTTTGTGAATTCCCCAACGGTCTGTCCTGTGCAGGATTTACTTTCCCAGGATTAGGCATGTTCATCACTCTTGAAGGTCCAGAAGGTTCTGGCAAAACAAGCCACCTCAAACCACTCGCTGAATGGCTTACCGCTGCTGGAAAAACAGTTTATACCACGCGCGAGCCTGGCGGGACCTCCATCGGCGAACAGATCAGGCACGTCATTCATGATCTAACCAACACCGAGATGCATCCGCGTACCGAGGCTTTGCTTTACCAGGCCGCGCGCGCCCAAATTGTCGAAGAGGTACTGCGTCCCAGGCTATTGGCCGCCGAATTGATCCTGTGTGATCGCTATTATGATTCAACTCTGGCGTACCAGGGTTATGGGCATCAGATCATACCCCTGGAAGAATTGCGCCAAATCATTCGTTTCGCCACCCGAGGCTTGGTTCCCAACCTTACCGTCTTGCTCGATCTCGATGTGGAAATTGGTCTCTCCCGCAAGGGTAAACAGGACGAGTGGAACCGACTTGATGCTTTTACGGTTGATTTCCATCGCCGTGTGCGCGTTGGCTATCATGAATTGATGGCGCTTGAACCCGCCCGTTGGGTGGTGGTGGATGCGTCCCAGCCCTGGGAGGCGGTCCAGCGAGATTTGCGAGCAGTTATCCAGTCGCGATTAAATCCCCTAAATGTGGTGTTGGATGATTAACTTGCACCTGTTTTCCACTCCTGGGGACAATGATATCCGCTATGTCCTGGATGCCTGCCGGCCATATCTTGAAAAAAGAGATGACCCGTTGATCGCTTACCTGCCATTGGCCAGTCTCTCTGATCAGTATCTAACCTACACAGAGAAGGCATTTAAAGGGTTGGCACGGGTGGTGAGCCTCAACGCCGAAACCAGCACGTTTTCTGAAATGGAATCGGTCGTGCGGCAGGCGCATGTTCTGTATGTGCCAGGCGGAAACACATTTTTACTGGCTCATCGTTTGAATGTCAGCCGTTGGATGGCTTACTTGCGCAAAAAAATCCTGGCTGGGTTGCCCTTTGTTGGGTTCAGCGCCGGGGCGATTTTGTGTGGACCCAATATCCTCACATCTCGTGATATGAATATGATCCCGACCGCCCATTTCGAGGGGTTGAATTTGATCCCTTATAATATTTTTGTCCATAGCCAGGATGTTGTGGATGAAGATGACTGGTTGTCTGATTTCCATATCTTTCAGCCAAACCCAGTTATCTTACTGGCGGATGGGGCTGGTTTGAAGGTGGAGAATAAAAAAATCACCCTGCAGCGTGGGGATGGCTGGATATTGCGAAAGGGAAATGAGAAGGAAAAACTTCTCTCCGGGCAGGAGATTCGGTTGTAAAATTCCACGATTGCCGTTTTTTAGAATAAAACATATCGTCTTATTTTTAGAAGGAGGAAGCATGAGAAAGATAAATATATTGTTGGCAATCTCTGTATTGGTACTTGCCACGTTAGCCTGCAAGACAATCACAGGTCTTAAGGATGCTCAGCCGGCACTGCCATCTGTGGTTACTTTGATTGCGCCAATGGAAACTGAGGCTGCCGGCCTTTCCACCCCAGTCCCAGCCAACCCCAACACAAACCCCAATCCCGCCCAGGGCGATGTGGTCTTTTCCAGTGGACTTGGAATCAGCCTGGATAGCATCAAGAAGGTCATGGAGACCACCCAGCTATTCACCTTTACCGAAGGCGAGGAAGGTGGGCAACCAGCCACAATCGTAGGGCTTAATGAAAATGGGTCTGCTTCCATGCCGGGGGTCTCTGAACGATTCTTGGTGAAATTAATTGGCGATCCCAACGACCTGGGTGAAATTCGCATGACGATACCCTATTCTGACGATCAAGCCTCTGTGCAAGCCGGGATTGGTATGATGACGATGTTGTTTTCCAGCATCCTGCCTCCCAATGCCCTGTTCTCCCTGATTCCCTGGCTTTCTGAGCACTATTCAAAAATTCAGGTGGGGGATTCTGAAGAATTGGTGGTTAATCAACAAAGATTTGTACTTTCACGTCCCGAAATGGATGTTAACTTATCCATCACACCTGCAAAGTAGGTCTAGAAATTAAACAAAAAAAATGGAGAGCCATCGGGCTCTCCATTTTTAATTAATCATCCAGCGATGCGCCCATGCCCCCGCCGCTATCATCCCCCAGGTCAGGGATGGCATTTGTGATCTCATCCGGGCTTTGGCCGGCCTCCAGGCGATCGACGACTTCGTCAAATTCGGGTGGTAGTTCCTCACCCATTTCATTGCCCATTTTTCGCATCATTTGCCCCAATGCCTTCGGGTCGTCATCCAGGTTGGAAAGCATGGATGGGTCGGCCATTTGGGCCAGGCGCGCTTCATCGCTTTTTAGAATACGTACGCGTGGTGCCCTGCGTTTGATATTGTTACTGCCGCAGTGGGCGCAATTGACGGTCTTCACTCCGTACTCTTGATAAGTCAGGAATACATCAAACCTTTTCCGACAGTTCAGGCAGGTATAGTCATAGGTGGGCATAATCAGGTCTCCCTCGTTTCAAAAAGATCGGTAACAACAAATGGAATTATACCCTTGCTGTTCCAAGACAGCGTGTGCGGGGAGCATGGAATGAAAAGGGTGGCATATTTATCCCGCCTTCAAAAAAAGCAGTGCCACGCCGCTGATCGCCAGCATCGTCCCAGCAACAGCTTGCCAACCAAATCGCTCTTTGAAGAAGAAATAACTGATTGGCAGCATGAATACTGGCGGTAATGCCATTAATGTAGATGCTACACCGATTTCAGCATGCTGAATGGCCAGCAGTGAGGCCGATACTCCCACCACCGGGCCAAAAAGGGCCCCAAAAGCTGTCCAGCCCAGTGATTGAGGGTTGGCCCGGACGGCCTCAAGCGTGCTGCCAACTTGTTTTTGAAAAATGGCCATCACCCACAGGAACACGATCGCGGCTGTCATGCGGATCAGGGTTCCTGCGAAGGGTGGAAAATTGCCCGCCATACCCTGTTTTGAGAGCACCAGCCCCCCGGCCTGACCAAGCGCGGCGATCATGCCATAGAGCACGCCCCGCGGCGAAAGCTTGGTTTGTTGTTCACCGGCTTGCAGGGCCGGGCGTGTCACTACCACCCAACCAATGCCGGCCAGGGTGATGCCCATCCCCGTTACTTGCAGGGCGCTCAGTCTTTCTCCAAAAAATATACCGGCGATGGCAGTGCCAAAAACAGGTGCCAGGCTGAGCAGTAACAGCCCAATACGTGGTCCGACCAACTGGTAACAACGGAATAAAAAGGCGTCGCCCAAGGCCAGGCCAACGATACCCGAAAGCATCAACCAGCTCCAGCGTGCCCCGCCCGCATTGAAAGGAATGGGCTGACCGTATAACAGCGCGTTAATGACCAGCAGTGCCAGGAAGGCCAGGGTCACACGCACCCGGTTAACCACCTGTGAATTGAATTTTTGCCCCGCCATAGAGAATCCAACTGCAGAAAGGGACCAGCAGAAGGATGTGAATAATGCCGCGATTTCGCCGATGAAATTCATCCCGTGTTTTCAACTCCAAAAATGCAGATGTGTGCAAAATAAACCGGGGGCACTGCCCCCGGTAAAAACTGTGATGCTTTAGCCCAGGGCCCCGGACCAGGCTTCAAAACGCCTGTCGCCGCCTTCCTCCCCTGTGTAAAAGGTCAGGTAGGTCATCGACTGGTAATGAACAAATTTTTGCGCCTCTGGTTTGCGCACGGCCAGGTCATAATAGGAGTGCCATGTTCCAGAATTGAAGTAATACTGGCTCAAATCCTCTGGCGGCAGCCCTTCCGTATCGAGCGGAATCACTTCATGGTGGTGAGTGTGACCATAGGCGATATAGCGCGCTGACTTGTTTAAAAAAGCAGGTTCCTTCAGGGCATGATCTGTATAAGAGAACCCATCTTCCCACATTTTCTCACGGATCCACATAACCACATCGTTGATGGTTTGGAAGGAGGCTTGTTTGGATATTTTGACGATCAGTTGCAGCGCATCGACCATGTCAAACTGAAAGGCCCGGTCAGCTTCGCGTACAAAAGGTACGTCGAGGAACTCGTCGGTCACGTTATCCCAGATTTTTTTAAGTTTCCGCATCAGTTTATCATTACCCGCTTGTTGATGGATGCGGCTGCTGATCCACAGTGGGGCTGCCAGGGCCGGGCGCACATTGGTCAACTGCCTGAGGCTTTCCAGCATGGCGGCTGGTAGTTCGTCGCCCAGCTCTTTGGCGACCGCCAACGGATAACGGTTGACCACTTCCACCGTAAATGCATCACCCAACGTGCTGTAATTACGGCCCTTCTCGCGGTCATAATTGAACTTATCGTATTTGTCACCATGCTGCCCGTAAACCTGGTACCGGTCAAATACTTTGGCCAGCGCATCCGATTCGGATAGTTCCCAGGGAAAGTTGTTTTCCTGGTTAGCCAGGCCCAATCCTTCGATCGCATCCCGGCGGATGGAGTCAAATTCTTTCCCGGGCATGTGGTAGAACCAATCATGATTGCCGGTCATGTAATGAATTTTTAACTCGGGGGCCAGCAGCTCTTGTGCGTTGATATCCGGCCGGCGACCCGCGGCGGGTGGAATGCGAACTACTTCACCAGCTGCCAGGCTTCTCAATATTGCAGCCGATGCCTCGTTTTCGTTTAGGATGGCCTTTGTGATAAGGTG
>CAIVSQ010000253.1 GCA_903908605.1 uncultured Anaerolineae bacterium | reverse complement strand
TTTTGCTGAATGGCACGTGTATGACGGACACTACTGGTTTTCCGAGGCTGCTTTTCTTCACTCATACAAGCGAATTTACACTAACTCGCCTATTATGTCCATTCTTGACATCTTGCTAAACTGCTTAACTTGTGACTAATGGGTTAAGTTTTCTTTTTCATTCAGAAATATTGTAAACCAGGTTTTCCTGGGGTGATTTTGTAAAAAATGCCATGATGCTGTATACTACTCGATTGTAGTTGATAATCTTATGTAAATTTCGAAAATTTATCCTTATATTGGATCAGCTTGTTTCGCGATTTTAACGGTACCTGATCCGTTCTCGCCTGGCTAGGAATCCTGGGATATGGCCCAGTATCCTGATTATCTTCCGCGCGGGGTCAATAAACCTGTCCTACTCCAGTTGCCATATTTACGGCGGTGAGTGGCATAAAGGCTTACTCATGATTAATTCCCTACTCAATAAATTTGAACTTGATACGCCTTGCCTGGTGTTGGACTTGGACATCCTGGAAAGTAACTTGCACAAGATGCAAGTGGCGGCCACCAGGGCTGGTAAGCAGCTGCGTCCACACGCAAAAACGCATAAATGTTCGATCCTGGCTAAAACTCAAATGGCCGCTGGTGCGGTGGGAATTTGTGTCGCCAAAGTTTCTGAGGCAGAAGCCTTGGTGAATCGTGATTTGCAGAACATCCTGATCACCGGGCCGGTCGCAACTGAACGAAAGATTGCCCGCATGGTGGATTTGCTCTCCCGCGCGCCAAACTTGATGGTAGCGATAGACCGGCCTGAGAGTGTCACCACGTTGGCTGATCTGTTACATGCCAGGTGGATGAGCATGGATGTTCTATTGGACCTGGATGTGGGCTTGCATCGTACCGGCGTCACCCCTTCTGCAGCCATGGACCTGGCCAGGTTGATCCTCACACGTCCAGAACTGCGTCTGAAAGGCATCCAGGCCTACGCCGGGCAAGTTCAGCATATTCCATCTTATGAAGAACGCAAAAAAGCATCGCTCGCCTGTTTACAGGAGGCTGCCGGGGTATTCCGGCAGTTGCAGGCGATTACGGATACCTGCAGTATTTTCAGCGCATCAGGGACAGGTACCTTCGATATCGACCTGGAAATTCCCGAACTGACCGATATGCAGGTTGGGTCCTATGTTTGTATGGATACTGAATATTTATCGATAGGGTCTGCTGCTGATCCAAAACAATTCTCAGCATTTACCCCGGCCCTGCGCTTGCTTACTTCGGTTATCAGTTGCAACCAGCCTGGTTTTGTTACAGTGGATGCCGGGCTTAAATCGCTATACCGTGATGGTGGGTTGCCTCGCCTTTTTGGCGAACAGGCTGCCGGGCTTGCTTACTCCTGGTTTGGGGATGAATATGGTCGAATAACCAGTATCAATGGCGGCGAGCTGCCCGCGCTGGGTTCTGTTCTCGAGCTTGTAACCTCGCATTGTGACCCCACCATCAACCTGTTCGACCGTTTTTACCTGGTGCGGGACGACCAGGTGGTGGGGATCTGGCCGATAGACCTGCGCGGCTGCAGCCAGTGAACGATGATTTTTAGGCATTGTTAAATGGAAAATTGCGGCTGAGAATATTTTTCCAGTAACTCTGTCAAAGCGGGGTCGTGTAATAGTATGGCAATCTGAGTTTTGTGGTGGGCGTTTTTTGGCTGTTGACATGTAAACTTGTTTGTTGTAAGATATGAAAACCTTTTCAGAAAACCTTTTCATACACTTATGCCAAAACGTCGACCAGTAACCATCATTGAAGTTGCAAGACGCGCCGGGGTGTCTCCATCCACCGTGAGCCGTGTGATGAATGGAACTGCCCCCGTTGTTCCTGAAACTGAACAGCGGGTTCGCGCGGCAATTGCTGAGTTCAACTTCTCACCACACCCGGCTGCGCGGCAATTGGTTACCCAGCGCACAAACATGATCGGCGTCATGCTCCCTGAAATTAGCGGAGCATTTTTTCAACCAATGTTGAAAGGTATTGAGGCGGGGGTACGCGAAGCGGGTTTTGATTTATTGATTTATTCCACCCAAAATGGACGTGCCACCAGGCAGCAGGGTGAACATATCACCGATGGTTTAATCATCTTCCCGGGTAGTGTGGATGACACGGAGCTGGTACGGCTGTATCAAATGGATTTTCCGGTTGTATTGCTGCATAAAACTCCACCTTTCGAAAGTCCATATCCATTCGTTACGGTTGAAAACAAATCTGGTGCTGAAATGCTCATCAATCACTTGATTGAAGTGCATCACAGGCGCAGGATAATATATTTGCGAGGACCAGCCAGCCATGAAGACTCGCTCTGGCGTGAACGTGGATATCTTGAAGCGCTGGAAAATCATGGCATTCCATTTGATTCCAGCCTGGTGGCGGACGGTGGGTTTGATGAAATCGAAGCTTTTTCCATGTTGGAAAGTATGCTGGCAGCCGGGCTTGATTTTGACGCTGTGTTTGCCGGGGATGATGATGCCGCAGCTGGTGTGATCCTGGCATTAAGACAGGCTGGTCGCGAAGTTCCCAGGGATGTGTCCGTCGTTGGTTTTGACGATGTGCCTTTTTCCCGTTTTATCAATCCCCCTCTGACCACCGTCCGTGCTCCCATTGAGCAGGTGGGGCGCGAAGCGGTGAGGATCTTGGTCAAGTTAATTCAAAATAACAGCTTTGTTCAAGCAATATTACTGCCCACAGAACTGGTCATCCGCCAATCCTGTGGATGCGGTGAATGATATTCAGGAGGTGACTGCCGAAAGGAACACACCACGGAGTACCAGCCCCAGTTTTCACAATTTACTTTCCGAGATTTGTAATGTAAATAATAAGGAGAAGAAGATGAAAATCAGGTTGTTATTGTTGGTTAACTTGCTGTTGATTGCATCCGTGATCCTTTCCGCTTGCGGTGGATCCGTCGCCACATCTGCGCCCGCACCCGTTGAAAAACCCGCCGCAACCCAGGCCCCCGCTGCCGCCTCGGGCGACAAAATCAAGGTCACCATTTTCGTCGGTTTTGGAACAGGCACCGACCCGGACCAGGTTACGGCCCAGGAGGCGCTGGCCAAGAAATTTAATGATAGCCACACCGATATCACGATGGAATTCCTCATTGTTCCCACCACCGAAGCCACAGAACGCTACCTGGCGATGGTTGCTGGTGGGGATGCCCCCCAACTGGTTGGCCCACACGGGGTTTCCACGATTGCCAAGTTTAAAGATCAGTGGGAGGATGTGACACCTTATATCGAAAAAGACAAATACGATATGAGTGATTTCTATGGCCCAGCCACCACACTGAACAAGTACCCAGATTTGAACGCCGGCTTGCCGCTGGGTCTTTACCCCTCCTTTATTTTCTACAACAAAGACGCTTTTGACGCCGCTGGGGTGGCTTACCCAACCCATGATTATTCTGATAAATCCTGGGATATCAAAGCCCTGCGTGATGCCGCCATGAAGTTGACCCTCGATGCGAATGATAAAACCCCCAACGATCCAGATTTCGACCCCAAGACGATCAAGCAATGGGGCTATGCGGATAGCTGGACCGATATGCGCGGACAATTGACCATGTTTGGCGCACCGACCAAGGGCCGCCCAACCAGCGACGACTATAAGACAGCCCAGTTCAATTCGCCCGAATGGGTTTTTGGCGCGCAGTGGATTCATGATGCCATCTTTAAGGATCACTTTATGCCAGATTCCGCTGGCCTGAGTGCCATTGATGCAGATACTGGGGATCCCTTTGGCGGTGGCAGCGTGGCCATTTGGAATAGTCATACATGGTATATGTCCGAAGGTTTGAATGAACTGCCCTTCAAATATGATATCGCCCCGTTGTTCTACAATCAGAATGGTCAGCGCATTTCGCGCATCCATGCTGACCTTTTTACCATGCCCAAGACTGCCAAAAACAAGGATGCCGCCTGGGAAGTGATGAAGTGGTTGGTGGCACCTGATCAAATTATCGATGTTTGCAAGGTGTATGGCTGCTTGCCCGCGCGTAAATCTTCCCAGGAAGCCTACCTGAACTACATGAAGGGACGCTACCCGGGCATTGATTACTCGGTCATTTTTACAGCCATTGATTATCTCGATGACCCCTGCCATGAATCGTGGGTGCCCGATTGGGGTAAAGTCAATGATACTCTCAATAATACGATGACAACTATATACACCGAGCCCGAGCTGGATGTACCCGCCTTGATGAAAATAACCAATGAGGATATGCAGAAAATCCTCGATACATACTGGGCCAGTCACTAACCATAGGCACCATCCATTGATCGCGTGACCCTCGCATCCATAATAAATGGATGCGAGGGCAAGCTTATTTTGTCTCTAGCGAGGTCAGCATGTCCTTTCCTTCCTTGCGTAACATGAGCCTGGCGCGTCGTGAGGCCCTGGCGGCGTATGCTTTTATCACTCCTTGGGTGATTGGTTTTCTTGTTTTCACCATCGGCCCCATGTTGGCGTCGCTCTATTTCTCATTTACCAACTACAACATTGTTGACCCGCCCAAGTGGGTGGGTCTTGCCAATTACGCGCGAGTGTTCTCGGGCATCCCCGAGTTTATACGTAGTGGTGATCCGCGCCAGTTGGGTGACCCGCTCTTCTGGAAGTCCCTGCAGGTAACGATTTACTTTGCTTCCATCTCCCTGCCGCTCAACCTGATGTTTAGTTTTATGCTTGCCATCTTGCTTAATCAGAAAATCCCTGGGGTGAACATCTGGCGGACGATTTTCTTTCTGCCGTCGATCATTTCAGGTGTGGCTGTGACCCTGTTGTGGATCCGCATTCTGAACCCGCGCATGGGAATCCTCAACCCGTTTTTGCAGAATGTGTTTGGTATCCAAAATCCGCCGGGGTGGCTGCAGGATCCAAATTGGGCTGTTCCGGCACTCGTGCTGATGGGTTTGTGGGGCGTGGGTGGTTCTATGATTATCTATCTGGCCGGGCTGCAGGGCATTCCCACCGACCTGTACGATGCCGCCAAGGTGGATGGCGCTAACGCCTGGCAGCGCTTTTGGAATGTCACTTTGCCGATGATGACCCCGGTCTTGTTTTACAACCTGGTGCTGGGCTTGATTGGTACTTTTCAGTATTTTACTGAGGTCTATGTGGCTACCAGTGGTACGGGCGGCCCCCAACGTGCCACGCTCTTTTATAACCTGTACCTTTATCAGAACGCATTTCGATATTTCGAAATGGGCTATGCATCTACCATGGCCTGGATATTATTTTTAATCGTACTCATCCTAACCGCGCTTATTTTCCGCTCTTCTGAACTATGGGTTTATTACGAAGGCCAGTTGCGAGGTAAATCATGAAAACTAATTTCTTTTCCTGGCTTTCCTCCAGTATTCGAGGGCAGGAATTCCTGTATAAGGGAATCACAACCCTGTTCCTTGCGGCAGGCGCGGTGATCATTATGATTCCGCTCATTTTCATGATTTCAACGTCGCTCAAAGACCCGGCCCAGATTCGCTCGGATTCTAATACGCTGATCCCGCGAAAGCCGCAGACTGTCAGTATTTCTGGAGAACCCTTTCCACTATACGATGTTAGCGTGGATGGTGTGAAATCCAGGATGGCCATGTTAAAAAAGTTGCCTGGTGGAAAAGCCCGCTTTGCAGACCCGGCTAACCCGCAACATGTTTTGGAACTTGTCCTCAAGGAGCAAATTCCCCTGTACCGGCTGGATATTCATTGGGAAAATTATCCAACGGCAATCACCGCCATGCCATTTTTCCGTTATTTACTCAATACCCTGGCGGTGACCTTTTTTGGCATGTTTGGCATGTTGTTTTCTTGCTCGCTGGTGGCCTACGGCTTTAGCCGTTTCCGCGCCCCGTGGATTAACGTACTGTTTCTGCTGTTGCTTTCCACCATCATGCTGCCTTCACAGGTGCGTTTGATCCCCATTTATATATTTTTCCAAAAGTTGGGCTGGGTGAACAGCTTATTGCCGTTAATCGTGCCGCAGTTTTTCGCCAATGCCTATGATGTTTTCCTATTGCGCCAGTTTTTCATGACCATCCCGCTGGAAATGGACGAAGCGGCCAAGATGGATGGTGCCAACCCGTTGGAAGTGCTGGTCTATATCCTGCTGCCGCAAGCTCGCCCGGCATTGGTTTCGGTGGGCATCTTTCACTTTTTGTACGCATGGAACGATTTCTATGAACCGCTGATTTTCCTGCACAGCCGGGATACCTGGACCCTGGCGGTTGGTTTGCAAACATTCGATGCGTTGTACACCGTCAATACTCACCTGATTATGGCAGTCTCAGTGTTGATGATTTTCCCGCCCATTTTGCTGTTTTTCTTTAGCCAGAAAATATTTACCCAGGGTGTGGTGTTTTCGGGCGTAAAAGGGTAAGCCACAAATTCTGTGAGGAATCCTGATCTATGACAGAATACTTGTTTCCATATCATTTTGTTTTTGGTGCGGCCACTGCCTCTTACCAGGTGGAAGGAGCTGCCAACGAGGATGGCAAAGGCGAATCAATTTGGGATCGTTTCAGTCACACGCCAGGTAAGGTCACCAATGGTGATACCGGCGATGTAGCCTGTGATCATTACCATCGTTGGCCCGAGGATATCGCCCTGATGCGTCGCCTGGGATTGAAGGCCTACCGTTTTTCGGTCTCATGGCCACGCATATTGCCTTCTGGGCGGGGTGTTGTCAACCAGGCTGGCCTGGATTTTTACGATCGCTTGGTGGATGGGTTGTGCGCTGCGAACATTGAGCCGTTCATTACCCTTCACCATTGGGATTATCCACAGGCTTTGTATGAGATGGGTGGATGGACCAACCGTGACAACCTGGGCTATTTTGCCGATTATGCCGCCATCCTGGTCAAACGCCTGGGTGACCGTATTGAAAAATGGACCACCCTTAACGAGCCCGGCGTGATTGCCTGGGATGGGTACTGCAGCGGCGAACATGCCCCTGGTGAACAAGATTTTGTCAAAACACGCCAGGTGGCTCATAACCTGATGGTGGCCCATGGATTGGCAGTGCAGGCCATCCGCGCGGTTAATCCGGAGCTCCAGGTTGGAATTGTACTCAACCAGTGGATGTCGGATGCCGCCGACGATGACCCACGCTCACGCCAGCAGGCTGAAGATGCATGGAACCAGGGTGAGACCACCTTCTTACACCCCATCTTCAAGGGCTATTATCACCCAGCCCAGGTGGCGTTTGCCAGCGAAACCTTGCCCGATGTTCGTGCCGGTGACATGGCGCTAATCAGCCAAAAATTGGATTTTCTTGGGATCAATTTCTATTCCCGCAACCTGTACACCGCCCAGGGTAGCGTGGATCAGGTTCCTGGTTCAGAATATACCGAAATGGGCTGGGAGGTTTGTGCTCCGGCGCTGCGTCGTTTGTTGAACAAGATCAATCACGAATATACCCTGCCACCTATATACATTACCGAAAATGGGGCTGCCTTCCCCGATGTGGTTGCCCCGGATGGTTGTGTGCATGATGAACGTCGCCTGGATTATTTGAAAAATCATTTTATCCAAACCCGCCTGGCCATGCAGGATGGGGTCGATGTACGCGGGTACTTTGTCTGGTCGCTGCTGGATAATTTCGAGTGGGGTCATGGGTACACCAAACGTTTTGGGATTATCCGTGTGGATTATCAGACTCTGCAGCGAACGATCAAAGACTCTGGTGAATGGTATGCCAGGGTGATTAGCCGGCATACTGTCACCGATTGAGGAAATTGCGAGCACAGAGAACCTATGTCTCTTCAAACCGGTGTGTCCTATTTTGCGAATGGTTGGCCGCATCACTTTGAGCGTGATCTGGATGATATTCGCGCGCATCACTGCACCTATATCAACCATTGTTTCAGCGAAAACGAGTTGGTATTCGCTCGCCGGCGCACCAGCCGTTTTTTCCAGATGACCCGCGAGGCGGGCCTGGGTTGCTGGGCCACCCCCTGGGCTGTGATGGGTCTATTTGGCGGGGAGCAGTTCAGTGCCTTTGTGCCACGCAACCCGGAGGCCTGCCAGGTTCTGTCCACGGGTCAGCGTGCGCCTGCCGCTTGCCCCACAGCCCTGCAAACCCGCCAGGCTATGATGTACTGGATTGACGCGGCCATTGATATGGGTGCAGATACCATCTTTTGGGATGAACCTCACCTGTATATTCCGGATTGGGATGACTTGCATTTTGCCCCAGATGATGCGCTTGCTTGTTATTGCCCGCGCTGCCAGGATTTGTTTCACACTCGCTATGGCGGTTCGTTACCTCCGCTGCTGACACCAGAATTTCGCCGTTTTCGAGCCAATATCATGGTCGATTTTCTGGCTGAGATGTTGGCTTATGCCAGCCGAAAAGGTGCGCAGAACGCCATTACGCTGTTACCGGTGGAGGAAGATGCCAGCGAGGCCTTGCCTTGGGAAGATGTTGCCGGGTTGCCAGGGGTAAACATTTTTGGCACTGATCCTTACTGGTATTTGCATGCGAAGGATTGTCGATCTTACGTTTCTAACCAGATGCGACGCACCATGCAGGTCTGTGAACTGCGTGGCTTGACTCCCCATTTTTGGGCCCAGGGTTTTGGCATTCCCGCAGGCAGGGAAGCCGAACTGGAAACTGGCTTTCGGTTGGCGGTGGAGTTGGGCGCTGAATCGATTGCTGTCTGGGGCATGCACGGCAATGCTGCTTGGGATGCTGCAAGCGACAACCCAGAGCTGGTTTGGAAGACTGTTGGGCGTACATTTAAGGCCCTCAGGGAACAATATGGCAGTTCGTAATCAATTCTTAAAGTACTATTTTGCATGAGCCTGGTTGAAAATAAATGAAAACAATCTGGAATCTCCCTGTGGTTGAAATGATGCCGTTCTCCGCGATTTCGGAGGATCGGTCTGTTTTGCTGGTCAGCTCGGCCCCGGTATGGAAAGCGGTGGGCGCCAGCTTGCACTTGAATATCGCCGCCCGGCTGGAGGCCAAGCAGGCCAATACGGCTAGTTGGGATGCGCAGCTCGCCAGCCTGCAACCCGGTGCCGAGGTGATTTATGCGGTTGGCGGTGGGCTGGTGGCAGATACCGCCAAGTATATATCGGCGAAAACGGGTTTGCCGTTGGTTGTGCTGCCCACCGCACTTTCAGTGGATGCATTTCTCACGGCTGCATCCGGTATTCGCCGGGATGGCTGTGTTTTTTATATCGAAACCCGGGTGCCGGACCGGCTGGTGTTGGATTTTGAAACCATCTCCAGAGCGCCATCCGGGATTCGGGCAGCAGGCATCACGGACGTCATGTCCATTGCCACCGGGAGTTGGGATTGGCGCTTTGCCCATGAGCAGGGGAAAAATCCAGAGGGAATGGAGTTTATTCCCTGGGTGTATTCCAATGCGCTTAGTATCCTGGATGGGGTGTTGGACTGTGCCGGTGCGGCCGGGAGAGGTGATGCTCAGGGTCTAAAAACGCTCTTCGACTGCCTGGCTATGGAAGTTCAGCTCTGCAACCAGGTGGGGCATGCCCGCCCTGAAGAGGGTAGCGAGCATTATTTTGCATATGCGGTCGAGAACTTGACCGGTCATGGTCTACCGCATGGAGACCTGGTTGGTCCAGGCATCCTGCTGATGGCCAGGCTGCAGGGCCAGGATACTGAGCGCTACGAAGCTGCCCTAAAATCCTGTCATATCCCACTGGATGGCATATCCAGCGAGATAATTAACGCTACACTCAACGATTTGCCTGCCTACTGCCGCAAGCATGGGTTGGCGTTTGGATTGGCTCATACTTTGGAGGAGAGATGAAGATCGCATTTGCGGGTGCTGGATATATCATCAACATCCACGCTAAGGCTGCCAGGGCCTTGGCGGATGTTGAGCTGGCAGCAGTGGTGGAAAAATATCCGGATAGGTCGGCGGAATTCGCAAAGAAGTTTCGTATCAAGCGAATTTACGAAACCGTGGATGACTTGCTCAAAGCCGGGGGCGTGGATGCGCTTGTGATTGGTACACCCAATTTTTTGCATGCCAGCCAGGCGATTGCCGCTTTGGAGGCCGGGGTGCATGTTTTGGTCGAGAAGCCCATGGCGCAGGATGTTCGCCAGGCCGAGAAGATGATCGAGGCCAGCGAAAAGAGCGGTGCGAAGTTGATGGTGGCACACTGTTGGCGCTTTGACAAGGATGTGAACTGGCTTAAGGATCAAACCGGAAAATTAGGAAAAATCATCCGCACCAAGGGTTATGGCGTGCACGCCCATTGGGGTCCCTCTGGTTGGTTTACGCAAAAAGCATTGGCGGGTGGTGGTGCGATGGCCGATATGGGCATCCATGCCATTGATACGGCCCGTTACCTGTTAAATGACCCCAAGCCGGTGTCTGTATTTGCCAAGCTTGGTACGCATTACACTGATTTTGATGTGGATGACACTGGTGTTGTTTTTATCGAATGGGAAAACGGCACCTCCTCTTATGTTGAATCAGGTTGGTGGCAGCCGCATACCGATGGTCCTGAAGCCGCCACCCAGTTGTATGGCACCCAGGGTTTTGGCCAGCTATTTCCCACCCAGGTGGAGCTGCCCAACGCAGAAGCTCAGAAAGTGGAAACCATCAAGTCGGGGTTTAAGTTTCCGCGTAAGGAGCAGTGCCCACAAAGTATGTACGATACCCAGATGGCTTACTTTTTGAAATGTATCCGTGAGAACCTTGTGCCAGTCCCCGGTGGTGCTGAAGGATTGGTCAACATGAAGGTCATCGAAGCTGCATATCAATCCAACCGTGAAGGCCGTGTTGTGGAGGTAAAATGACCATCGAAACGATCCTGCCCATCCCAGATTTGTTTTCTGCCCGACGTGTCCTTTGCATTCAGCCACATTATGATGACAATGATATTGCCGCTGCGGGCACCATTGCCCGACTGCGCGAATCGGGTACGGAGATCATTTACCTGACGGTGACGGATGATTTAATGGGGGTCGTCGATGACACCCTTTCGGATGCTGAAGCCGCTGAGTTATTGAGGCGTGACCAATTTGCAGCCGGGAAGATCATTGGGGTCAATCAACAGTTTTGGTTGGGCTATCCCGATGCTGGTGAGTATGATTATTTCGCGGTACGCCGTGATATGTTGAAAGTGATTCGCCAGGTGCGCCCGGATTTTATCCTGGCGCCGGATGCCTGGTTGACCTATGAGGGCCACCGTGATCACATCCAGACCGGGCTGGCAGCCGCGGAGGCAGTCATGTTCGCGGGGCTGACAAAAATTAAATCCAGCGATTCGGCTGTGGATGCCAGCTATCCTGGTCACGAGATTCACGGGATCGCCCTATATTTCACCCGCGAGCCGAATACCATTGTCGATATTTCCACTGTGTGGCAAGCAAAAGTCGCCGCGCTGCGCTGCTACCAGGCCCAGTTTGATCCGCAAGGGCTGGATGAGCTGGTTATGGCCCTGGATGCTAAGTCGC
Organism: uncultured Anaerolineae bacterium; assembly: GCA_903908605.1. GTDB lineage: Bacteria > Chloroflexota > Anaerolineae > Anaerolineales > Villigracilaceae > UBA5195. The sequence goes on along the minus strand of CAIVSQ010000253.1, from coordinate 12,409 downwards.
GCCAGGTGACTGCCGGGCTGTCTTTTGAGCGCGGTGAGCCGCTCAAGGTGCTGCATACGAGTGCGCTGCACTGTGGTGTCTGAGCTGCGCCAGTGTCATTTCTTGAAGGAAAAACGTTGGCCGGGAATGTACCTGAAAAAATACACCTGGCTATTATGATATGGAAGAGAGATCATACCTATGACGAAATACCCCGCTGTGACCAGTGCCAAAACACGCATGCTTTACTCACTTACCAGCCTGGGCATTACCATTCCCGGGGAAGCCGTCTCGGGTGTGATCGCTTTTTATATCGTCGATGTGATGAATTTGCCTACCCAGTGGTATGCAACTTTCTGGTTTTTTTACACCCTCTATAATGCCGCCAATAACCCGGTGCTGGGCTTCTTATCTGATCGCACCCGCTCACGCTGGGGTCGGCGTATTCCTTACGTGTTGTTCGGAGGCCTGCCCTACGCCCTGGCTTTTGCCCTGCTTTTTACGGCTCCCTATGATGGCAGGAGTAACCCGGTAGGATTGCTGACCTATTTTGGCCTGGCAATTATCATTTGGGAAGGTCTGTATACCGCCATTGCTACAGGGTATTACGGCTTGATGCCCGAAATGTTTGGCAGCTATGAGGAAAGAACTGATGTGGCAGCCAGGATGAATATTTTTCAGATCCTTGGCTTGTTTATTGGTGCAGCCCTTCCTCCAATGTTGGCCAATATCCTTGGGTGGAGTGGCATGGCGGCACTGTTCGCGGTGATTTCGGTGATTGCAATTTACGCCGGGATGCCGGCCATGTTTGAACGTTCCGAGCTGCGCACGGATACCAGCTTCCCGTTCACATCTGCAATGAAAGCGACCTTCGCGAACCGCAGTTACCTGACAGCCGCCGGTGCTCAAACCATGCGTTTCTTTGCAACGGGTTCGCTGCAAACCGGTATCCTTTTTTATCTAAAATACAGTCTCAAGGTTGATGAAAGCCTGGCGACCGTCATCCTGGGCCTGGCCTTTCTAATCGCCATGCTCTCGCTTTATCCGTGGCGTAATTGGGTGGCAAATCGCCTCGATAGCCGCCGGACCTTGATGATTGCCAATGCTATTATGATTATGGGCGTAGTACCCATGGGTTTTGCGCCCAATATCTATTTTACCTATGCCGCCGCAGTGATTGTGGGGCTTGGATTGGGCGGCCTTGTGTTGATTGGCGATGTGATCATGACCGAGGTGGTGGATGAAGATGAGGTTAAGACAGGTCACCAGCGTGCCGGGATGTATTTCGGCATGAGCGGTTTCCTGATTACCCTGAGCGGGTTGTTGGTCTCATCAATCTTTGGCCTGATCATGCCTGCTTTTGGATATGATACCCTGCTTGATGTTCAGCCGGCCACGGTGGACATGGGTTTTAGAATATTTCTTACGGTGCCCACTTCTGTGGGCTTCCTGCTGGCAATTTTCCTGCTCTGGTTGTACCCGCTGCATGGCCGTTACCTTGGTGAGATCAGGGCGACCCTGGCTGAAAAGCGCGGGTCGGTGGACCAGGGCTAGGCTTGCCTGCAGAGATTTTGGTAGGAAAGGTTACTGGATGCGATATTTTCTTGGTATGGATGTGGGTTCGTCAAAAACCCACGCGATGATTGTGGATGAGGCTGGACGCTGCGTCGGTTTCGGCCGGTCAGGCAGCGGTAATCATCAAAGTGTAGGCTATGATGGCCTGGCAGAGACCCTTAAGACAGCTTTTGATGAAGCCAAGGCCATGGCCGGTTTGAGCGCCAGCCAGATTGCCGGCGCCGGTTTTGGCGTGGCAGGTTGTGATTTTCCCGTCGACCATGCCCCGCACCTCGAGGCTATTGCAAGCCTAGGGATGGCCTGCCCGGTGGAAGTGGTTAATGATGGAGTCAATGGCCTGTTGGCTGGCGCCACCCAGGGTTTTGGGTTGAATGTTACAGCGGGTTCCTCTAATAACTGCCGCGGGCGCAGTCGCGATGGTCGAGAAGGTCGGATTGTTGGCAACGGTGGCATGTTTGGTGAAAACGGTGGTGCCCTGGAAATTATGCTGCGTGGCTTGCAGATGGTTAACTTTGCCTGGATCAGGCGCATCCCACCAACTGCGCTGACGGATATTTATATCGCAGCCGCTGGCGCAAAAAATGAAATCGATCTGATGGAAGGTCTGTCTTATGGGCAGTATCACTTGTTACCTTCGCTGGCGGTGCAGGTGGCGGCGGCAGCGCGGGAAGGGGATGCGGCGGCGGTTGAAGTCCTGGCGTGGGCGGGCGAGGAGCTTGGTTGGCTGGCGGTCTCTGTGGCGCGCCAGATTGGAATGGAAAATGAAGAAGTGGAAATCGTCCAATCAGGCAGCGTTTTTGATGCGGGTGATGTAATCATGACTCCCATGAAAGAACTGGTGTTGCGATATTGCCCACGTGCCAGGTTGATCCGCCTGAAAGGGCTGCCTGTGATTGGTGCGGTTGTCTTGGGCATGGAACAAGCCGGCTATGATGGTTACGCAGTTCGTGAAAATATGGTTCTGTCTTTACAGGAGAGTGCAATATGAAAATTGGGTATGCACAAACCGTCTTGACACCTGCATTGGATCGCCCTGTCTTCCTGGCTGGTTTTGGCAATAACCGTCGTGCTGAAAATATCCACGATGATTTGTTCGCGCGTGTCCTCAGTATTTCGGATGGTTCGACGACCCTGGTTCTTTGCGCGCTCGACCTGATCGGCTTTTTCCAGGTTGATGTTCAGGCTATTCTCAAAATGTTGGCGTCCGATCAGGTTTTTAAACAGGCAAATCCACATGTGGTGATTGCTTCAACGCATACCCATCATGGTCCCGATACGATGGGGCTGTGGGGACCAGATCAAAAAACGCGGGGTGTTGACGAGGAATGGCTGAACCTGATTAAGCCCAGGATTGTCACAACCATTCTGACGGCACTGGCGGATATGAGGACTGCCAGGGTCCGGTTCACTTCTGTGCATGTCCCTGGTGTGGCAAAGAATGCGCGTAACCCGGAAATTGTGGATGATGAACTGACCCTGGCCCAATTCGTGGCGGAAGATGGAAATCCACTGGTAACCCTGTTCGATTTTCCCTGTCACCCCGAGGTGCTTTGGGATCATAACCCGTCGATTACAGCAGATTACCCGGGCTTCCTGCGTGCAGAAGTGGAAAAAATCACGGCAGCGCCTTGTATTTTCTTTTCCGGGGCCCTGGGCGGGATGATGACGCCTGATGTGCGGGATCACTCATTCGATGAATCACAGGTGATGGGGACTCGCCTGGCACAGGAGGGTTTGCGTGCCCTGGCTGGGTTGGCGGCTGAACCTGTGATGATTCAATATCAAACTAAGATAATAAAGGCTCGCCTGACGAATATCCTTTACAAGCTCGCCTTCATTCGAAAGCTGCTGCCTGATATCCGAGACAAGGCTGGGCGAGTGACCAGTCAGGTCGGATTGCTGCGGATTGGTGGGTTGTGGCTGGTGACCGTGCCTGGTGAGATGTTGCCCAAGCTGGGCTTGGCTGTAAAGCAGGATTTGCTCAAGGCAGGCGCCCAGGTGGCTGGGGTGATTGGCCTGGCCAATGATGAATTGGGTTACATTCTGCCGGCGGAAGATTTCAAGTATCCGTGGAATCCCTTCAACCCGGGTAACCATTACGAAGAAACCAATTCGATTGGTAAGGAGATCGGACCGAGTGTCATGGCGGGCATAGGCAGCCTGTTATGACAAAAATCACGGTGATTGGCGGCGGGTCCTACACCTGGGGCCCAACTTTTTTAAGGGATATTTTTGCCACCCCCGAACTAAAGGGGGCGACAGTGGTGCTGCATGATATCCTGGCGGATCGGATGAACCTGGTTCATGCCTTGGGCAGCAAGATGATCGCGGATTTTGGGTTGGATTATCGCCTGGAGAAAACGCTCTCGCTGGATGAGGCTCTGCGGGGAGCGGATTTCGTCATTCTGACCATCACCACTGGTCGGTTGGAATCGATGCGCCCTGACCTGGAAATACCAGCCAGGTATGGCATTCGTCAGTCAGTTGGGGATACTACCGGGCCGGGCGGGCTGGCGCGTGCGCTGCGTAATGTGCCTGTCATTGTTGAGATTGCCAAAAAGGTCAATGAACTTTGCCCGAATGCCCTGTTCCTAAACTATACCAATCCAATGACAGTCTTGACTCGTGCGTTGTGCATGTTCCGCAGCGTGCCAAACCGTACCGTGGGATTGTGCCATGAATACATTGGGGTACGCGAGCACCTTGCATCAATCTTCAATGTCAGCCCGGCGCAGATCCAGGCCCGCGTGATGGGCATTAATCATCTGATCTGGATCACGGATCTGTATGCTGCTGGCATGCATGTTTGGGATGATATGCCATCTGTCACTGCCAAAATACTGGCAGGGGAGCTGCGGGTCGATCAGGCAGATACCACCGTTTTTGCAGATCATGCGCGGGTAAAGTCCACTCTTTTTGGGCTATACGGTGCGCTGCCGGCGGCGGGTGACCGGCATATTGCCGAATTTTTCCCACAATTCATTAATGAAGCCACCCAATGGGGTGCCGGCTATGAACTACAGTTGACCAGTATTGCTGACCGTCTTCAGCTTGAGGCCGAAGCTCGCATGTTGATCGAAGCGGCACTGAGTGGGCAGGTACCCCTGCAACCGTTTATGCAGGACGTATCGACTGAAGCAGCCAATAAGATCATTCGGGCTGTTAGCAGCGGGCAAAGCTATAGTGGCATTGTGAATTTACCAAATACAGGTCAAATTGCTGCATTGCCGCATGCGGCGGTGGTAGAAACCTATGGGGTGATCGATCCGTTGGGTACCAGTGCCCTGACCTTCGGTGATATTCCAGCCGGCGTGCAAGCTGTGCTGGAACATCATGTGCGGCAGCAGGAGCTGACCCTTCAGGCAGCACTTACCGGTAATTGGGACCTGGCGTTGCAGGTGCTGTTGAATGATCCGCTTTCCAGCCGGTTGACCATTCCACAGGCTCGGCAGCTTTTACAGGAACTTCTGAAGGCAAATCAGGCCTACCTGCCGGCTTTTTTCCCGGGTTAAAAACATCGATGAAAACTACCCGTTCGTCACTATGGCTCATGCGATTTTATTACCTGCTCTGGACAGGCGCGGGTGGTTTCCTGTTTCCATTCATCTCCCTTTTCTATTCGCAGCAAGGGCTCAGTGGGGTCCAGATGGGCTGGTTGACAACTATTGGCAGCCTGGTTGCGCTGGTCAGCGCGCCGTTGATTGGCCGGTTGAGCGACCGGGTCAGCAATCCGCGCCGAATTTTGCAGCTCTGCATGGCTGGCTCAGCTGTGTTAATTGTTGCACTCGGGCGGCAAACGATCTTTGGTTGGATGGCGCTTATTGTGGCGCTCGAGGCTATTATTGGCGCGCCGGTTTTCCCGCTTTCAGATGCGCAGGCCTATGGCATCTCCAATGAAAAAGAAGGCTTTGGTTCCATCCGCCTGTGGGGTTCGCTGGGTTGGGCTATTACGGCTTTTGTAGGGGGCTGGATGGTGACTCGCGCAGGCCTGGTCTCCATTTTTATCGGTTATGCGGTTCTTTACCTGGTTTGTATTATTGTGCTGGGCTTGATTGTTTTACCCCCCAAAAAGCCTCTGCCAAGCGGTGAGGTCCGGGTGCCTTTCCGGGTGGTGTTAAAGTCGCTGGTAAGCCGGCGAGTGCTATTGGGTCTGACCATTGCGTTGACGCTCTTCTGGTTGTCGAATAACGGCCGTTACCAATTTGAAACGCTTTACATGAAGGAATTGGGGGCCTCAGAACAGTTAATTGGGTGGGCCTATACGTATCCGGCCTTGCTCGAGTTGCCAATCATGCTGTGGGCCGACAGGTTGGTGCGTAAATACGGGGCCGGGGCGGTTTTATCGATATCGTTGCTGATAGAGGCTGTTGCGTTGCTGGCCATTGTGATTTTCCCGGGGATCCCAGCTATTTTGCTTATGCGCTTCTTAAGCGGCTTATATTACAGTTTTTATGCGATTGCATCGGTGGCGTACGCCGTGGAAAATGCACCCGAAGGACAGGGCGCTACGATTCTTTCGCTTTATTATGTTACGTTGAATGCGGTCATTGCGCTGGCAACTGCGCCCTTAAGTGGCATGCTGTTCGATCATTCAGGGGCTTACCCACTGTATATTATTGCCGCCATAGGGACGTTGCTTGCATGGCTGGCTCTTACCATTTCACAACAAAAACCTGCTCTTATCAAAAGCGGGCAGGCCTGAAAAAAAAGGAGAAAAAATGTCTGAATTAGCCATTCTTGGTGGAAAAAAGACTCGTACGGATGCCTATCCTGCCTGGCCGGTTTGGGACCAGCGGGATATCGATGCCGTGACTGAGGTTATCAAATCCGGGCGTTGGGGTGGTTATCCGTACCCGGGTCCAAAAACTGCCGAGCTTGCCCGCAAGTTTTCCGAAATGCAGGGCGGCGGATATGCGGTGCCGATGACCAACGGGACTGTTACCATGGAAGTAGCCCTGAGGGCGGCCGGGATTGGGTGGGGGGATGAAGTCATTGTTCCTGCCTACACCTTCCAGGCAACGGCCTCTGCGCCTATGGCGGCTGGGGCTATTCCAGTGATTGTGGATGTCGACCCGGGCAGCTACTGCCTGGATGCGCGTGCAGCTGAAAAAGCCATCACCCCCCAAACAAAGGCCATCATCCCGGTTCATCTCGGTTCAAATATGGCCGATATGGATGCCATTATGGCGTTGGCTGAGAAATACAACCTGGTGGTGATTGAAGATTGCGCCCACGCGCACGGCGCGAAGTGGCGTGGGATGGGGGCCGGAACGATTGGGCATTTTGGCTCATTTTCCTTGCAGTCTTCCAAGACCCTTACGACCGGCGAGGGTGGCATTCTGTTGTGTAAAACTCCCGAGTTGGCCGCCAAAGCTGCCTCCATCATAGACTGTGGACGACCCCATGCCCTGGGTGGTGGCGAAGAGGATGGGTCAATGGAGTACCAGGTGGGTGGGAACTACCGTCTCAGCGAGATCTCGGCTGCCTTGGCCCTGGTGGGAATTGAACGCTTCCCGGCCCAGGCCCGGCAACGTGAAGAAATGGCCGCTTACATGGATGAAGCCCTAAGCGAGGTCCCGGGTGTGCGCGTGCTCAAACGCGACGTTCGACACACTACCCGTTCTTTTTATCGCTATGTCTTTGCGATAAACCCGCAGGAATTTGGTGTGGAGCATGATGTGTTGTGCGCCGCGCTGGATGCCGAGGGCGTGGATTGCTGGGTTGGGTATGAGGCCATGCATAATTATAAGCTGTTCCAACCACAAAAATCCAGGCTGGCTGTGCCGAATGCTTTCCCTGAATATTTTGATTTTGAAAAAATGGATCTACCGACCGCCACGCGTGCCTGTGAGCATGAGGCCGTTTGGTTGGATGAAGCCATTTTCCGTGCCGGCCCACAGGGTGTCGATGAGGCTGTGGCGGCCATAAAAAAGATTCAGGGCAACGCACTGGAGTTGAGCCAGGCTGCCGAGGAACTGCGCAAAAAGTACTCCTGAAAACTAAGTTCTGCCAGCTTTTGCATGCAATAAAACGTGAGGCATTCAGCCTTGCGTTTTATTTTTTCCCGCTCACGGAATGTCAAAAGTAGTTGAATAGGAGTATAATTTCACTTTCTAATCATTAGGAAGGCTAAGTAATATGAGTGATGTTCTCAATGAATGTGCCCGTGATTTGATGGACACTGTCCCGCAAATTTTTCAATCCATCCGCACTGAAATGCGGCGTGGGCGTGGTCCCGATCTTGCCATCCCCCAGTTTCGGGCGCTGCGTTTTATCCAGAATCACAGTAGTCCCACCCTTTCGGATGTGGCCGATCACCTGACCCTAACCCTGCCGTCCGTATCCAAGCTGGTGGATGGATTGGTGAAGCAGGAGCTGGTTGTGAGGCGTGAATCTGAACAGGATAGGCGCTGCATGGCGCTGGCATTGACCCCGGCCGGCGAAGCGATCGTAAAGGCAGCGCGCGCCAGGGCCTATGAACACTTGGCCAACACGCTTGCTTCGCTTTCAATAGAGGAACTGGGGCTGGTTTCACAAGCCCTGGAGCTGCTTCAGCCGCTTTTTCAGTCTACGGCTGCCAGGAATGATCAATTGAAGGGCGCTTGAGTATGGATGAATCAAAAACAACAAATCAGCCACCCAATCCGGTTCTATCCGGCTCATCCGGGGTGTTAACGACCTTTGCCTCCTTGCGTCACCGCAATTTTCAGCTGTATTTTGGTGGGCAATTAATTTCCAACATTGGCACGTGGATGCAGATCATCGCCCAGGGTTGGGTGGTCTACCAGATTGGCCACTCAGAAACGGCCCTCGGGCTGGTGGCTTTCGCGTCGGCCCTCCCAACCCTGTTGGTGTCACCCTGGGGTGGGGTGATTGTCGACCGGATATCCCGGCGTACATTGTTGGTCCTGACCCAGTCTGGGGCCATGTTGTTGGCTTTTATCCTGGCGGCGTTGACCTTCACCGGGGTGGTGCAGGAATGGCATATTATTATTCTGGCGGCTTTTACTGGCATTGTAAATGCTTTTGATGCACCTGCCCGCCAGGCTTTTGTGCCTGAAATGGTGGACCGCGAGGACATTGCGAATGCGATTGCCCTGAACTCAATCATGTTAAACAGCGCGCGTGTGGTAGGCCCGGCCCTGGCAGGGCTTTTGTTGGCGGCGGTAGGCGCAGCCTGGTGTTTTGCTTTGAATGGATTGTCTTTCCTGGCGGTTATCTTCAGTCTTATGTTGATGAAAATTGAGCCGCATGAACGCAGGCATCACCCTGAATCACCCTTGCGCCAGATGCAAGCAGGTATTCAATACACCGCCCGCAACCGGGAATTGTCTGGCCTTATTTTGCTTTCACTCATTTTTAGTATTTTTGGCATATCCTATGCCACCTTGCTACCTGCCTTTGTGGAGAAAGTTTTGCAACAGGGGGCGATGAGTTTTGGTTGGCTAAATACCGCCACCGGCCTGGGTGCCATTACCGGCGCTTTTCTACTTGCGCATCGTTATAGCAATGGCAGGCGGGGAAGACTACTGGTGATTACCAATATCGCCTTTTCCCTGGTGTTGATGGCTTTCGCCTTCAACCGGCTCTATCCACTCGCGCTTGTTCTGGCTTATGGGCTTGGGATGGGTTTCATGGTTCAGTTCACTACTATCAACACCCTGTTGCAAACTCGGGTGGAGGATGCCTATCGCGGCCGTGTCCTGGGCTTGTACACACTCACGTTCTTTGGTTTTGCGCCTTTTGGTAACCTGATGATCGGTTTCATGGGTGAAAAACTGGGCCTGGGTGTTTCCATGTTTATTTTTGCTGTGATTGCGTTGGTGTTGGGGCGCTTGGTGTTAATGAAGACGCCTGAACTCCAGGTACTTCCTTAAGGTTATGGATCGCCATGAAAAATATTCAAAGAATGCTCCCGTTTATTGCGCCCTATTGGCGGCGTTCCTCGGCCGCGCTGGTGCTACTCACCTCGTTAGTGTTCCTAGACCTGTCCATCCCGCGCTTGATTCAAAGGATTATTGACCAGGGTATCAATGCCCATAACCAGCAGGTTGTGGTGCAGACTGCCTTGATCATGGTAGGCATCTCGCTAGTAAGTACCATCATTGCCATCGGCAACAACATCCTTTCGGTCCAGGTGGGCGAGAGTATTGCCCGTGACTTACGCGATGCCCTATTCACCCACATCCAGAATTTTTCCTACAGCAATCTGGATGATCAGAAAACAGGCCAGTTGATGGTCCGTTTGACCAGTGATACAACCGCTGTCCAGCGCGTATTTCAGATCTCGTTACGCATTGGCACGCGTGCGCCAATGTTGATGATTGGCAGCCTGATTTTGATGTTCAATACCAATCACAGCCTGGCGTTGACCATGCTGCCGTTGCTGGCGGTGACATCAATCATCATCGTCTTTTTCATCCTGCGTACCGAACCGCTGTTCCGCACTGTCCAGCAGAAGCTGGACCGGCTGAACACGGTCTTGCAGGAAAATATCGCTGGTGCCCGTCTGGTCAAGGCTTTTGTGCGCGCAGGATACGAGGGCGAGCGTTTTGAAGGTGCCAATGAAGCCTATACCGATCAATCGGTGCGGGTCATGCAGATCATGTCTAGCATGTCTCCTGTTCTGACCATGTGTGTCAACATAGGCATGGTGGTTGTCATCTGGGCTGGTGGCATGCAGTCCATTCGTGGCGAGTTGACCACCGGGCAGATCGTGGCCTTCACCAACTACCTGCTGACCACCATGGGGCCATTGATCATGCTTACCCAGCTTTCCAATACCTGGGCCAGCGGACTGGCTTCAGCCAAGCGTCTCGGGGATGTGCTGGATACGGTTTCCGAGGTGAGTGACGCCCCGGATGCGATTGACATGCCGGCAACCACCCCGGGCAGGTTGGTTTTTGAAAATGTCACCTTTCGGTACAACAGTGATCAATCCGAGCCAGTCCTGGAGGAAATCAATCTTGTGGCAGAACCGGGGCAGACGGTTGCCATCCTCGGGTCGACCGGCGCGGGAAAATCCACGCTTGTTAACCTGGTACCGCGTTTTTACGAAGTTTCCTCCGGCCGTATTTTGCTGGATGGGGTCGATATCCGCCAGATTCGCCAAGATTCGCTGCTAGCCCACATTGGAATTGTGCCCCAGGAAAGCGTGTTGTTTTCTGGCACGGTGGGCGATAATATCCGTTGTGGTAGTCCGGATGCCTCTGAGGAGCAAGTGGTCGCCGCAGCGAGGGCGGCCCTGGCGCATGATTTTATCAGTGCGCTTTCAAAGGGCTATGAGACCCATGTTGAGGAACGCGGCACCAACCTTTCCGGCGGGCAGAAGCAGCGCATTGCCATCGCGCGGGCCTTGCTGACTCGCCCTACCATCTTAATCCTGGATGACAGCACCAGTTCGGTGGATGTAGAAACCGAAACAAAAATTCAGGATGCCCTGGCATCGCGCCTGGGTCAACATACCAGCCTGGTGGTGGCTCAGCGGATCAGTACGGTATTGAAGGCAGATAAAATTGTTGTTATTGACGGTGGGCGCATTGCGGCGGAAGGTACGCATCAGCAGCTGATGCAGACCAGTCCAATTTACCAGGAAATCTACGAGTCACAGCTGGGGAATGGTTTCCGCGCTGAAGGAGAGACCCTATGAATACACCTGGAGGATTTCGCGCGAGTATGCAAAGAAGGCCGGGTGACCCTGGCAAGATCGAAAAAGCCCAGGATCCGCGCAATGCCCTGGTGCGCCTGCTGCCTTACTTGCTCCCATTCCGGGCTGTGCTAACCCTGGTGATGGTCTTTGTGCTGTTCTATACCTTGCTTGGTCTGATTGGTCCTTATCTGATGGGGCGCGCTATTGACCAATTTATTGCCACCCACGATGCGGTTGGATTGGGAAAAATTGCTCTTTGGATGTTGTCGGTCTACCTGCTTAATAACCTGTTCCAGGCGCTTTCGGCCTGGCTGATGGCAGACGTATCACAGCGCGCCCAGAAGCAGTTACGCAAGGATTTATTCAGTCACCTGCAAACGCTTTCGATCGGTTTCTTTGACCGGCGGCCTACAGGCGAGTTGATGAGCCGCCTGACCAATGATATTGATGCCATCAATCAGGCAGTATCGCAGAATATCATTTCTTTGTTGGCCAGTGTGCTTTCCCTGGGTGGAATCCTGGTGGCCATGTTTGTTTTGGATAAATGGCTGGCGCTGGCTTCGCTGTTGGTGGTACCGATTATGTTTTGGTTCACCGAATTTGTGGCCCGCTATACCCGGCGCGGGTTCAGAGATTTGCAGAAACAACTGGGCCAGCTCAATGGTGTTATGGAAGAGTCCATCAGTGGCCAGAAGGTCGTTAAGGCCTTCCGCCGCAGTGAATCTTCGATTGAAGCTTTTAGGCGTAGTAACGCACTGGTGTTTCAGGCCGGTGTTTCCGCCAATAGCTACGCCTTGCTGCTCATGCCGCTTACCAATGTGCTGGGAAATTTCTTTGTCATTGTACTGGCTGGTATGGGCGGGTGGTTGGCGCTGCGCGGACTGGTAAGTGTTGGCATCATTGCCACTTTTATCAGCTATGGACAAAATTTTATCCAGCCACTACGGCAGCTTGCCAACATGTATAACTCCATCCAGGCGGCCCTGGCGGGTGCCGAACGCGTCTTTGAGATCCTCGATACCCTGCCTGAGGTGGACGACGCACAGACGGCCAAATCGATCGCCAATATTGAGGGGCATGTACGGTTTGATCAAGTCAAATTCGGTTACCTGGAAGGGAAGTCGGTCATTAAGGACATGACACTGGAAGCGCGCGCTGGGCAGACCATTGCCCTGGTTGGCCCAACCGGGGCTGGCAAGACGACCA
>CAIVSQ010000252.1 GCA_903908605.1 uncultured Anaerolineae bacterium | reverse complement strand
TCAAATTTCTTGAAATTGGCACTGACAAAGATCATGTTCATTTTCTGGTTCAGTCGGTTCCTGGATACAGCGTGACCAAGGTAGTGCGGATTATCAAAAGCGTGACGGCAAGGGAGATTTTCAACGTTGCCCGCAAGTGAAAAAAGTTATGGGGTGGGGAGTTCTGGACTGATGGGTATTTTGCGAGCACAGTGGGGAAGCACGGTGATGAAAGAAAAATTGGCAAGTACGTGAAGAATCAGGGCAATGAATATCAACAACTACATTCGACCAGACAGCTGAGGCTGTTCTGAATTCTGAATACCCCGCAGCTTGCTGCGGGGATTTTTATTTCCGAATACATTTATGAGACACACAACTATAAAACAGTTAATTCGGTTGCTGACGTTATGGGCAGTACTGCAAGCAACGTTGGGTATGGCGCAGTCCTGGGACCAAGTATCCGGACAAGGTCGGGATATTAGTGTCGGAGCCAACGGTCATGTGTGGCTGGTGGGTACCAAAACAAATGCATTCGGTTTTGATTTATTTGCCCGAGTCGGGAATGACTGGAAGGCTGTTCCAGGAAGTGGTGTTCGCATCGCGGCGCACCCTAATGGCGAAGCCTGGGTGGCCAATGTTAAGGGGGAAATCTGGAAGCTGGATATAAATGGGGGGGCAACCCGTATGCCAGGTTCAGCCAATGACATTGGCATTGGCGCCAATGGGCATGTCTGGGTGGTGGGAACCAATCCGGTTCCGGGCGGGTACGGCATTCACCGCTGGAGTGGCAACGGCTGGAGCAGCATCCCGGGGGGGGCGGTGCGAGTGGCAGTCGACCCGCAGGGTGTCCCTTGGGTCGTAAATGATGGTGGCACCATTTTTCGCCTCGATCCAAAAGGTTGGCAGACTATGCCCGGAGGCGCTAAAGATATCGGCATTGGCGCCAACGGGGCGATCTGGATCACGGGAACGGATGGTGCGCTGTATCGCTGGACCGGTAGTGGATGGGGGCGTACCAGCGGGATAGGTACTGATGTCGCGGTCGACAAAACCGGACGTAGCTGGCATATTAACGGGGCATTCAATATCTACACTGAACCTGGCGCAAGGGACCTAGCAGCAAGTGCCTGGCCGCAACCGTCTGACAGCCTGCCGCCGCCCGGGAAGGCTGCGACCCAGACTGCGGCACAGGATGCGCGGTTATCGGTACTTGACGCGGCGTACTACCTCACAAGCCACTCGGACTTAAAGGTGGCGTTCGGCAACAATCTGGAAGCAGCCAAAAACCATTGGTTGAGTAATGGCCTCAAGGAAGGCCGGCAAAGCGCCACCAACTTCAGCATCCGTTCTTACGTTGAGCGTTATCAAGATCTGAAGGCAGCATTTGGGAATAATTACGAGGCGGCATTTACACATTGGCTAAGCAACGGCTTGCGGGAAGGCCGTTCTGCTGCACCACAAAACATTCCAGCGCCTTCTGCCGTTTCCTCCAAAGTGCGAATCGATCTTGCTGGTCGCTTAGTTAGAGGGGACAAGGATGCTGCAATTTACCTTGTGGACACTAGCGGTTTCAAACGACACATTGTTAGTCCTCAGGTGTTGTCCGAGTGCGGCCTTAATCTTGGCTCGATTCAGTCAATGACTCCTGCTGACGTCAATGGAATGGCAACGGGGGCTACGATAACCAGTGGTACCGGTTGCCTCATGGTCAAGGCCACGCAAATTGGAGCAACGACGCAACCGTCGGTCAGTCAGCCATCGTCTGGAGAGGTTGCAGGCAACAAGCTGTTGCCTGGCAAGTCGATGGAGAAGGGGCAGCAGCTGGTGTCCCCGAACAGTAAATACAAGGCGGTATTTCAGCCAGATGGTAATTTCGTTCTGTTAGACATGGCCAAAGCCCCCGCTGGTTTGCCCAGATGGTCCGCCCAAACCCGGGGTGATCGCATCACCCTGCAGGCTGATGGCAACCTAGTGATCCTTGCGGGAAACAACCCGGTGTGGGCCAGCCACACCAGTGGGAACAAAGACGTCCAACTGGTCCTGCATAACAATGGTAAATTGGCTTTGTGGAAAAACAACCAGAAAGTCTGGCTTATTAATCCCGCCATGGTGGCCGCTGGTCCCAAAGATCCCAAGATTCCGCCACGTCCGCCCCAGGAGCGCTCTGCGCAGACTCCGCCCAGCAGCCCGGACCAGGGAGAACAGCAGGAAGATGCTGAGGAGGGCATTAGTCTCGGGGCGTTGGATCCGATTGCGGAACTGAACCGGCGGGTTCGCATCCCTGGTGTATCCACCTTACTCAGCATATTTGAGGGGGCATTGACCCTGGATCGAGCACAGGGAATTTCTTCCGACGACAGCCAGATATTTAAGATCAAGGGCTATCTCTCACCACAAACACCGGCCCAGAAGTCAAAGGCTCCGATCATTGGTACGGTTTTGGGGCTTGGTAAATTCATCGGGGTGCCGGAATCTGTGCCGATGGAAATTTCCCTGGGGATGTCCAATGCCGAGCTGGATCTGGCGATATCTTTTGGTGTAATCGACACTTGGCAGGAGACCGCCCTGATTCCGAACAATCAGGGCATCGGCACCAAACTGGCATTCAAGGGGTTGAACCTAGTACTGCACCTTAAGCCGAGCGTAAGCGGATTTACACCCTCAGTAAGTTTGGTTGGGGATATCTACGCGCGGCTGACCAGCCGGGATCAGTGGCTGTATCTGGTGCCGTCCGTGTCGCTGAAAAGTCCAACCAGCCTGAGCCTGGGGGGCAGTCTCTACGCCTGCGAAGGCACCCCCAGTCGCGATATGAAGCCTGAAACGAGCTGCAAGAACAAGCAGTGGAATCTTCTTGGACTCGGCGTCGCCAAGGCCGACGGTGGTTTGCTCAAGGTTGGTTTGGATGTGGGGCCGCTCCTCCCCCCGGTGCTTACCGGCGTTGAGGCGGAAATCAAGAATGTGACATTAGGCTTCGATAGTTCCGGCGTGAAGCTGGATGGCGTGATTCTGGTCGACGCGGATGTCACTCCGGGTGCAGGTTTGATTCTGCAGACCCAGGCCAATGCCAAGCTGTCTGACTTTACCCAGCTGCTCAGGTCTATTCTCAAGCCTGAGCCTTTCCCGTCTGTGCTGACCGGTATCGGGTCTATCCCCGGGTTATCTGACCTCAAAGTGGGCGGTGGCGGCAAGATTGTGCTTGCGCCGACCGGGCTGACAGTGGGGCAGTACAACATCCAGAAACCCACGGTCGAGTTGCAGGTTCGGACCCCGATGGATCGGCTGACCATAGATATGAAACTGGAAAGCGCTCTGGCAATCAACAATCCTGAAATATTCGGGCAAGTGGCCCAAGTTTTTAAGGGTAACCTCAGTGCTGCTGGCATGAGTGGCCATGTGGATATTTCTACCCGCTTCGACCAGATCAACCAGATGGTTCGTGATCTGGCGGGCAATATCCCCGGTGTGCGGGAGGCCGTAAATGGCATCATGAGTGGATTCACCTTCCATGGCGCTTATGCGAAGGTGGCGGTTCCCGAACTGAAACCCACCGCAGGTATTGATATCACTCTGGGCAAGCGGTTTCAGGTGGACATCGAACTGGAGGCCATCTATCGCCCAGATCTTATTGCCCGCAAGGTTTGGAGCCTGGTCGAGAAGGAGCTTTTACAGTTGGGGAAAATTATTCTTGAGGGCTTGGAAACCGTCGCAAAGGAAATGGCAAAGGGCGGAAATATCGTTGGCGGGAATGTTGTCACCGGTGCAATCATTGTCGGCGATGGCTTCCGGTTGGTGGGCGACAATATTGTCAATGTCGCCAATACTGTTGCCGGTGCCTTTGTAGATTTGGGCGACAACATCAAAAACGCATTTACCGGTGGAGGTCATATTTCCGGCGCGCAACTACAGCATAGTCGTGCAGTGGCCTATGGACGAGCCATCACCAGCGTTGGGCCTCATTCGGAAGCTCACCAACGCGCACTGAACTACTGGTACTACCTTGCGAAAGTTGGCCGGACCACGCTTGAAAAGGACCGGACTCCAGACAACTATGACTGTGACCACAGTCGGGGCAGGGACTCCCAGTCGTTCCAAGATGGTGGCAACGAATATTACATGGGGCAAGTCAATTCAGCCTGTCACTGGTTGCAATGGGGTTTGAACAGGGGGACGCAGTCCGCTCTTTGGTTCTCGCCCGATGACTATCTTGCCAGCAACCCTGACGTAGCCGCCGAGATCGCCAAAAAATTTGCCGATTTATCCGCTAGACGACGTGCAGCGATGAATCATTGGGTGAATACCGGTTTCCAAGCAGGCCGCATCGGCAGCAAGGATTTCTGGGCAGCTTACTATATGTACAAATATCGCGATGAAATTAAGCGACTGGCGAAGGAGGATAGTTTCTTTGATCCCGATGCTGACTATCGTGATGGATACCAGCGGAAATATGAAGTTGCGCTGGGTCACTACACACTGCATGGCCAAAAAGCCAAGTATGCGACCGTGCCAACCGTGCCCGGGGGCGCGGCTATGCTCGGCAACAACCTAACCGTGTGCCGCATCCTGATGGAGGGGCGCCTAAGTGGGGGGGGCTGGAACGACAGCAAAGGTTGTCAGTCGGTAGTGATTGCGCCCAAAGCCGCTGCTATCGCGGTGCCACTCAGACATCCCAATGGATGTCGTCAGCGGGATCCAAAATGCGCGCATGAACGCGCTGAAGACGCCAAGGCGGCAAAGGCGGCCAATGCGGTACTCAATTACGCCACGGCACGCTCCGCTGTTTTCGACGTACTGACCGGGTCTTCCTTCGAATGGGTAAATCGCTACAGTGCTACCAACACATTAAACATACTTCCTTTAGGGATGTCTGCCGCTACCACCAGTTCGGATTCATCCTCCCCTGTTGTTTGCGCGCTGACAGGTGCCTCGCAGGGCGTGGGCTCAACGGTGACGGAAGGCGGTTCCGAGCGTTGCTTGGTGGTCACGCCGGCAGGCACGGTTAGGGCTGTAGCTAATGGCTACCAGATTCTCGTGGGCAAGGATATGAAATGGGTCATTCCGTGAGATGCGACCCCACTGAGCTTCCCTCTGTTTTTCGTCTTCCAACTCAACGGCATTATGCTGGCAATAGCTGCACATGCTGAGCGCTGATCCATGCTTCCAAGAATTTCTTGGCGCTGTCATCCGCGGCTTGATCGACCAGCCGACGACTTCTCTGTTGAACTGATCGAGAACCACGGCCAGTTAGAGCCAGCCCTCGTCGGTCCAGATCTAGCCCGGAAAATTTACAGGGGGTATCGGCGGAACGGCCGTAAGGCGCTCTAATACAGGTGTCGAAACCGAAATTCAGACATCCTGATCCGCACGGAATTCTCGATGGCACATCACACCAGCGCGTAGACCATTTTCGCGCCTGTTTCAGGATGGCAAAACTCCAGGCTGTTCAAGTCCTCAAGGAGTGCTGCGATCGCTTTGTCATGCGCTGG
>CAIVSQ010000251.1 GCA_903908605.1 uncultured Anaerolineae bacterium | reverse complement strand
TTTTGCTGAATGGCACGTGTATGACGGACACTACTGGTTTTCCGAGGCTGCTTTTCTTCACTCATACAAGCGAATTTACACTAACTCGCCTATTATGTCCATTCTTGACATCTTGCTAAACTGCTTAACTTGTGACTAATGTCCTTATTCGAGAACGCACCTGTTGTCCTCGAGAAAGTATCTCTTTTGTTCTTGGTTATCGTCTGTATCGTTCCTGTTTTCGATATCATCCTGTTACGCGGACAATTATTTTTTCTCTTTACATTCCCCCTTCTGGTCCTTCTGCCAATAGCAAGTCTTTTTGCTATCTTAGTCCAGGTGTACATGACCGTTAAAAAGCACCCTGCGACAAGCAGACGAGTACAAATATTTGCCTTTAGCATAATTACCTTATTAACAAGCGGCATGTGTTGGGGACTTGCTTATATGCAGAGTAATCATTAGTCAGCATATGCCTGCTTGCAGCTCTTACTTGCATCCGCCGCTCACCAATTTTGACAAAATCAAAAAAACATCTGGTGAACAGGTTACTTTACTGTGCTCCCCTGGGATCGTGTTTGCGCATGCTGGCAGTCCAGCTGACATCATCATCCTGCGATTTCTTTTTCACCAGTCAGCTGCGTCCGAGCTTGATGCCCAGCAAGCTTCCTTCGGCAGAACCCAACAGGAAGCGCACATATTCGAAATGAAAGTATGGTTTTTTCATCCGCTCGGGAATTTTCGATATACTCTGCCATATCTGGCCCAACCATCTCCGCTAAACTGAATGCGAGCAGATGCCTCACCCACCCATTCACATTTCCAATATACAATTGTGTGAGAGCCAAATTTCGAACGGCAACGTCCTCCCAAGTGGCTTTATATCCATGCACACGGTGCTTTGATGCACTTGAATAACAAGGAGTTTTATTATGGCACAGTTAATTTACTCGGCAATCGCATCACTCGACGGCTATATTGAGGATAGAGACGGCAACTTTGATTGGGCCATGCCCGATGAGGAAGTGCACAGCTTCATCAATAACCTCGAACGGCCGGTCGGCACTTATCTGTATGGACGCCGGATGTATGAGATCATGATGGTCTGGGAGACCGACCCGGGTTTTGCAGCCGACTCCCCACTCACGCAAGACTTTGCGCAGGTTTGGCAGTCAGCCGACAAAATAGTGTACTCCAAGACACTGGCAGTTGCATCCACACGCAAGACGCAGATTGAGCGAAACTTCAATCCAGAAGCCATTAAACAACTGAAAAATACTGCCCAACAGGATATCAGCATCGGTGGTCCTGGGCTGGCTTCCCACGCCTTTCGATCTGGATTGATTGATGAATGTCATCTATTCCTCACCCCAGTCATCGTGGGGGGTGGCAAACCAGCCCTGCCTGACAATGTTCGATTGGGTCTGCAGCTTATGGAGGAACGCCGCTTTGGAAATGGCATGGTTTACCTCCATTATCGAACAAGGTAGGGAAAATCCGCCTACCTATTAACAACAGCGACAAGTAATCAAGTAAAAAACCAGGCCTGCATTCTCTGAAGAGGGAAAATCGGCCTGGTTTTTTACCTTCAGAAAGGTTTTGAATTGCCTGTTTCACATACCCGCCAGCCAAAGACAAACCCTCGACGCCCAATCCGTATCAAGGATGGTTCTCACAAATTTATGGGAAAAAGCGCTCAAGAAACTGGGCTTGAGTGCAGATCGCCAATTCACATTATTCTAAAAGCTTTTTACACAGGGCGGTGGGTTCGTTTTACAAGACACGCTAATTGACCGGGGGAATATCTACTAAAAATGACGACAGTGAGGCAACCTTTATCACTCTCGTCATTTTCTTGATAAATTCTTTACAACTGGTTGCTATCCTTGCAACAATACGTTTCATAAGGAGAAACAACCATGTTCAAAAATAAATCGTTAACATCCTGGCTGATAGCCATCCTCGCGGTGATTGTAGTACTCGTCATTACGCTGGGCAGCAGCGCAAAAGCCACACAAGCCGTTACCGGCACCAATATCGCAACCGTCACCACCGTAACCCGCACAGAAAGTATTGAGACCAGCGGATCGCTCAAAGCGCAATCCGCCGCCAGTCTGGCCTGGAAAACCAGCGGGACAGTCGAAAAAATCAACGTCAAGGTTGGCGACAAGGTCAAAGCCGGCGACATCCTCATGCGCCTGCAGCCCACCAGCGCAAGCGCCAATATTCTTTCTGCGCAGGCAGATCTGGTCAGCGCCAACCAGGCGATGGATGATCTAGTAAACTCCAATCTCGCTCTGGCGCAAGCCCAGCAAGACCTGGCCAATGCCCTCGATGCAGTGGATGCAGCCCAGGAAGATGTCACCAAGATCGACTACCGGCGCGCTTCTGATGATCTGATCACCCAGACCCAGGATGAGATTGATCTGGCAAATAAGAAAATCTCCAGGGCCGAAGATACTTATAAACTCGTCAAGAATCGCCCGGATGGCGACACGCTTAAGGCACAGGCTGAGCTGAATTTGATCAATGCCCGCACCGAACGCGATAACAAGATCTCATATCTGAACTGGTACACCGGCACACCCGATAGCATTGAAACGGCAAAATATAACTCTGCCCTGGCAGTGGCCCAGGCACAGCAAGCCGATGCCCAACGCGAGGTGGATCGCTTGAAGGACGGTCCGACCTCCGAGGATATCGCCGCGGCGCAAGCCAAAGTCGATGCCGCCCAGGCGACCATCAACTCACTCTATATCATTGCCCCATTTGATGGTGAAGTGCTTGCCATCGAACAGAACACCGGCGATACGGTTTCCACGGGTTTGGTTGCGATACAAATCGCCAATCGCGCTAAATTACATGTCGATGCGCAGGTGGACGAATCCGATATCGCCAGCATCGCGGTGGGCAACCCCGTCACAGTGACGCTGGATGCCGTCCCTGGAAAAACATTCAACGGCAGCGTGACATTCATCAATCCAGTTGGCGAGACTGTTTCAGGGCTGATCAAATACACCGTACGCGTGGAACTCGACCCAGTCACCGAACCCATGCTGCTGGGCGCAACTGCCAATGTGACCATCACTGTGAAGGAAGCCTCGGCTGTGTTGGCCGTGCCGATCACTGCCATTCAAAATGATTCGCAAGGTGAATTCGTTTCGCAGATCCAAAGTGACGACTCAACGAAACGTGTGGATGTGGTCAGCAGCTCAATCGTTGGCGACCTGGTGGTTGTGACGGGCGACTTGCAGGCTGGAGATCGAATTCAGTTGGTGCAAACCAGTAGTGTTGCGTCTCCTAATGCACTGGGTCCCCTGAGTGGAGGCAAATAGAATGATCCAAACGGAAGACCTGATGAAGGTGTATCAAATGGGTGACAGCGACGTGCGCGCATTGGATGGCGCCAGCTTCACCATCGAGAAAGGCGAGATGGTCGCGATTATGGGACCATCGGGCTCGGGCAAAAGCACATTGATGTCCATCATCGGGTGTCTCGATGCGCCGACCAGCGGTAAATATATTTTGGACGGCTTATCCGTTGAAAATATGGATGAGGCCAAACTCGCAGAGACTCGCGGACGAAAAATTGGCTTTGTGTTTCAGCAGTTCAATCTGCTGGCTCGTACCAGCGCTTTGGAAAATGTAATGCTGCCGTTGACCTACGCAGGTGTGTCTGGCAAGGAACGAACCGACCGTGCCATGAAAGCCTTGGAACGTGTGGGTTTATCGAAACGAACGCATCACGCTCCCAATGAACTCTCTGGTGGACAGCAGCAGCGTGTGGCAATCGCGCGTGCATTGGTCAACGAACCAGCCATCCTCCTTGCCGATGAACCGACTGGTGCGTTGGACAGTAAAACCAGCGTCGAGATCATGGACTTGTTCCAAAAACTTCACAGCGAAAATGGACAAACCGTCATCCTCGTGACGCATGACTCTTATGTCGCGCGCCACACCAATCGAATTATCAAACTTTCTGACGGGCGCATTGTTTTGGATGAGATCAATCCCAATCCGATCAAAGCCGGTGCGCCGCGCGTAGAAGCGTAAGGAGTAAAACCATGTTATTTTCAGAAAATTTCAAGATCGCCATTCGCGCCTTGCGCGCTAATAAGATGCGGGCGGCTCTCACGATGTTGGGAATTATGATCGGTGTGGCAACCGTGGTGGCATTGCTTTCCGTTGGGAATGGCGCAACTGCCAATATTACAAGTTCCATTCAAAGCAATGGCTCAAATCTCCTGACCGTATCCCCAGGGAAACAACAATCTGGTGGACCAGGGTCTGGAGGGTCGCAGCAGGCGAGCTATTTGTATTACTCGGATTATCAATTGCTCCAGCGTTCTTTGGTGAACAATGTAGCTGCGATCGT
>CAIVSQ010000250.1 GCA_903908605.1 uncultured Anaerolineae bacterium | reverse complement strand
CATCCCGAACCCGGAAGTTAAGCTCGTCAGCGCCGATGGTACTTGGAGGGCAGCCTCCTGGGAGAGTAGGTCATTGCCAAGAGGCTTTTTCTTTTTAACTTTACAATTCAATCTCGAATTGTAAAAGCAGGAGCTGTCCATGAACGATGTGGGCAGCTCCTGCTTTTTTTATTTAATTCGCTGGCGGTGTTATTTGCTGAACTCCACCAATTGAATACGCTTGACGAGCAATCAGACTTTTAGTTTCCAGATGGAAAAGACACAACCAATCGTTCCACCTGGCCATCGCGTTGAAAAATGTGCAGGCTGTTTTCCAAATCGAGCTGGTGCCCGGTTATGGTTTGCAGATTGCCACCTGCTTTGTGAACCTGGATGGATGCTTCGCCACCCGACTGGATGATTACCGGGGTTTGGCAGATAGTGTAGGCCAACGAACCGGCAGGCAGGGCGATGTTCTGTTCTTGCCCATGGATATCCATAAAGGTGAAATGGCCGTTGGCAGAGAGCAGTTCTTGCCGGTTGAGCATAAACATGTCAAAGACGAGCTTGCCATTTTCAATTAGCAGGCCTAGTTCAGCCTGGCGGGTAAGAATTTCCTCTTTGACCATGCCGGTCATACCGGGTTGGCGAGCGCCTTGTCCCTTGGGGGTGTGCGAATATGGGTCGGTGGGGAAGGCTCCGTAGACATCGGGTGATTTATTGAAGCCGAGGCCCAGGCGGATATCGCGGTATCGTTCCAGCAGCGCTTGGGCAGATGAGCTTTCCTTAAATCGCAAGGTGATTTCCTGGGTGGCCAACAACAGCTTGGAAATCATGTGCCAGTAAATACTGCCCAACCCTTCGTACGCAAAGAAAGTGCCAGATCGCCCTGTAAATTCGTCATGGCGGAAGGTCTTTTCAAAAAGCGAACGAATATTCCCGGTTTCAGCCTCTACAAGTTCAGCGTAGACTTGTTGATGTTTGAGTTTATCCAATGCACGCTGGGCATCCTTGAAATTGCGGATATGCCCGCTGAAATGGTAGTATCTATCTACATCACAGGTAACGAGGGTTTTATCCTGGGTTTCAGCCAGTTTCGCAAACAGGGTAATGCCTGCAACTTGATCTGGGCTGAGACGGTTTTTTTGCAGGAAACCGGGAAGTGTTTTATCGGGATAAAGTATGTAGGTGTGCTGATCCTGGCGGTAGAGAGCACTGTGGCGCAAGGTTTCCAGCAGAAGAAGGGATTCTTCCGCGGAAAGCATGCCAGAGGATAGGATGGCCACCTGGCCCTCGAGCATTTCGTATAAATTGCCGACGGTGGCGCGTTGTTTGTCCAGGTGCAGGATGTTGTAGGCATGATACAAATTGTCTGATCGGCGGTTGGCGCGCAGGGAATGTTCAACAAATTGTTGGGCCAGCCCAAGGAACGCGGCAACTTCGCTGGCCGGAACCTGCACTTGATGGCCAGAAAAGCCGTTGGTGTAATAATTCCAGCGATATTGACTGCCAGCCTGGCCGAGAGCATCCAGCATGGCGCGCCGCTCGTCATCGTTGAACGAGCCTTCTAAATTGGCAAGGTGTTCTTTGAAAATATCTGCTACCTGTTGGTAGAAGATCATTACTTCTGTGCTGATCGGCAGGTTGCTGGTTGGAGAAGATTCCAAGAGCTCACGGCAGAAGGCAAGTGAACGACGCAGGTAGGCCAGGGTTACCACCGAGAGGCCTTTGCCGACCAATGCGTTATTGGCATCGTTCCATTCTGGGCGTTGTGTGTTCATCCAGATGCCACCTTCTGGCACAAAGTTGGACAGTTTAGCGAGTAACAATGTAAGCAGCTTTTCTGCAAGGGAAACATGCAGTACCTGCCCGTTTGATGCATAAACCAGTTTTCCGTCCGATCCGCGTTCTTTGACACGTGCTTCGATATGTTTTTCAGCTTCCCAGTCGAATTGAATGGAGTTGTATGGGTCGTGCAGCAGGTCTGTATAGGGTTTTAGGCGATACGGTACGTTGGAGTAGCTAAATATGGGGCGCGCCAGGAAGGTTTGTAGCTTTCCGGGGTGTAATTTTGTGCTAATTTCCATCAATTTTTGCAGGTAGATGATTTGATGATCGCTCCAATAGCCGATGTTGGCCCATGGGTTGCCTGGTTCGGGGGCTTCCCAGTCCAACCCGTGGTGGGTGATCCGATAGGGGTTGTAACCATCCGCCGTGGTCGCGTTTAGGAAGGTGCTGAGCATATTTTCGGTGAATTCGGGGAACGAGTAAGCCAGCGCTTCCCAGTTTTGGAATATATCGCGCCAATTTCCTTCGTAATCGAGTTTCAAGGCACCGTTCGGCTTTTTTATGTTGATGGAAAATCGATTCCATGGACGACTGGGGTCGCCGTGACGGCGACTGAAGGTCAGGGGCAGGTAGGCATAGCTTAGTCGGGTAAGATCGGACGAGCCGCCAGAACCGGCGCGCGCCAGAAGCTCCGAAACGGAAATTCGCTCTGGTAGTGCCATAAAAAACGCTGCATTCTCCTGTGCCACCTGTCGATTGCGGTTGCTTACGAATTCGGCAAAATCCTGGGTGTCAATCCAGTATTGGTTGGCGAAGACACCGCCCCGCATCAGGTTGAACATGACATTGGCAAAGTGGTGGGCGGAATAGGCTCCATCCTGTGAAACCTGCGCCCCGTCAGACGTGGCGACCATTTTCCACAGGCTTAGTTGCCCCGCAGCGATATCGGCTTCTACTTCCTGCATCAAAGTAGTCTGGTCGCCGCCCAGCGAGTGGAGGGTTTTGGTGAGCGCAGCACTATCCTGGCTAACATCAGCCAGGAAGTGCCAGGAGTTTTCGGTTGCCTGGGGTAGGTTGAAGCTTGTGTGCGCAAAATATGCAGCGCGGTGACCGCGGTTTTCGGTTTCGGGGATGATTCCGGACCCACTGCGGAAACGATCCAGTTGGGCGGATGATAATAAATAATCTGCGTCATTCAGCCCCAGCTGGAAAACGCTGGTGGCAAGCAGTGACTCGCTTGGTTCTGCCAGGTCGCTCAAGGTGGAGTTGAGTGCGAAAATACCCAGGGCGGTGTCCACTTCAAGTTCACTGCGCTTATATGCATCCAACAGGCAGCTAAAAGTATTCTGGGTCTGAGAGGTTACGTTGGCAGGCAGGATATTTTGCAGGCCGTCGAGAAGCTCAATTTGGCATGCATCGGCCTTGTTGATCAGCCAGGCGCTTTTGACAAACCCAAATTTATCACTGGTCCGCCAGGCATAACGGTAGGTAAGGCCGAGATCAATATTTTCTTCTTCAAAAACCAGGGCTGTACCGCTTTCGTTTTTATAAAGATTGCGGTAGGTGCTGTAGCAACCCCGCTGCCTGACTGAAAAGGGCTCCCAAAGACTGGTTTGTTCCCCACGTGAAACAAGCAGTATGGTTTTGCTACCGGTTCCTTCACTGTTTTCAGTCAGTTTGTCTTCGGTATAGTAGGGGAAAAGAGCCTGTTCGGCACTGCTGCGCCCGGCAGACAGGCCTCCAGTGGAGGAGATAAAAAGCCAATGATCTGAGCTGCTGATGATGCTCATGAAAAATGGCTCCATGGTGTCATAGTTGTAGATTTTGTAGTAGGTTTCGCCTAAGAATTCCACGTAATCGCCCCGGACGGAGGCATTGTTTTCTTTGAAGGGAGTATTCCCAATAAAGATTTGTGGTAATTTATGTGCCATGTGAAATCTCCCTGGATGAAAAAATAGGTTGCTGTTATCTCGTATCCAGCCAACGAACTGATGGATTCTACTATTGGTTTACTCCAACAGGCGCAGCCAGGAGGTTGTAACGAAGTTCAAGTATACCGTCGGTTTTGATCAAAAATATATTTTCAGGGTACACAAATTTTCAATAAAGAGGTGTGTTGATAGGGATTTTCGTTGATGCGCGGGTATGCATTCGATGAGTAGTTGGAACAGAATAAGAGGATGCGTATCATTGAGTGTGGAAAGCCTCAGATAAAAATTAAATCCCCTGCATTCAAATGACGAGAACTGGCCAATAGAAGCTGCCAGGCTACCTCCTTACAAGTTGGTTAGAGAAAGCCGTTTCGGGCTACTGCTGGTGTCGAAGACCAGTGGGTGGTTTAATGGTTAATTTCATCTCCGAAGGCGATACCAATCCCGCGAGCGGTTTGAACGGCGTCACCGAGTGGGTCCACGCGTTTGGGGATGGCGATCGCATCCATGAGCGGCATGTCGGTGATATGACCGCTGATTAACGTCACCATTCGGTCAAAGTGACGCTGCATGGCCACACGCACCGCTGCGGAGCCATAACGGGTAGCCAGCCAGCGATCAAATGCCGAAGGCGTGCCGCCGCGTTGGACGTGGCCGAGTACGGTGACGCGGGTTTCAATGCCACTTGTTTCGAGGTATTCGCCCAGTTTTTGCCCGATGCCGCCCAGGCGCGGCACGCTTATCTGGTCGCCGGGCCGGTTGTAGGTGGCGGCACCGTCGATGGGGTGTGCACCTTCTGATACAGCCAGGATGCTAAAGAGATCGCCGTGTGCTTTCCTATCGCGTAGTTTTTGTGCCACTGCTTCCCAACGGAAAGGAATCTCCGGGATCAGGATAACATCTGCGCCTCCGGCTACGCCGGAATGCAGAGTGATGAAACCAGCATCACGCCCCATCAATTCAACAACCATGGCTCGTTGGTGTGATTCCGCTGTTGTGTGCAACCGGTCGATGGCTTCTGTGGCGATGTTCAATGCAGTATCAAAGCCAAAAGAGATTTCAGTTCCGTGGATATCGTTGTCGATTGTTTTGGGAACACCGACCACTGGGATACCGCATAGGTACATTTCGTGCGCAATACGCAGCGTGCCATCCCCACCGATCACGATCAGGGCATCCAGCTTGAGGGCATTGATGGCATGGACCACTTCGCCAGATACGTCAATGATTTCTTCGCGCCCGTCTTTGGTTATTTTGCGGGCAAAGGGATTGCCGCGGTTGGCTGAGCCCAAAATCGTTCCGCCGCGCGGCAAGATGCCGCGTACATCAGCAGTTGTCAGGAGACTGGCACCGGAGGGAAGCAGGAAACCATCAAAGCCGTTTTTAATGCCGATGACCTCGCAACCGTAATCATGCATGGCGGTTTTGACCACCGCGCGAATGACTGCGTTCAGTCCAGGCGCATCACCGCCGCCTGTGAGCACTCCTATCCTTTTCATGGTTCTCCTTCCGGGGGTGAAACTGGTACGCGAAAAAATCAGGACCAAGTGCCCCGGTGATTCTATGATACTCTAGAATCGTTTGCGCTTTGCCTGGCAGGGCTTTCTTAATCCATCCATGCCAGGTTAATTCGGAAAAGAAAAATCCAACCCTGGTAAGAAAGGATTGGATTTTTACGTTTCCATGGTGCCACCATGTGTCGTTAGTGGATTAGGATTGGGTATCCGTCAGGCTGACGAGCAGTATTTTTGCATATCGTCCATGCAGTCCACCGATAGCCCGTGCAAGGTGGAGTGTAAGCGTCAGAAGAATGGCACCACCTATTGAGAGCAGGATTGT
Organism: uncultured Anaerolineae bacterium; assembly: GCA_903908605.1. Taxonomy (GTDB): domain Bacteria; phylum Chloroflexota; class Anaerolineae; order Anaerolineales; family Villigracilaceae; genus UBA5195. The sequence goes on along the minus strand of CAIVSQ010000250.1, from coordinate 4,631 downwards.
GACCCAGAATGGTACACCAACCACCTGTCCACCGTCCAAATAAGTCACCGAATTTTTACTGATAAGCTGGAGGATAGGGGAAGCCATCAGGCCAAGCGCAATCGATAATAACGACACATTCAGAGAGAAATAAATTACACCCAGCGGTAATTGCAGCAGCATGTACAGCATTGAAAGCCAGGTATGCTTGTCTGTGACCAGGGCTTTTAAGCGATCAAGCCATTTTAACCCTGGTTGGGCGAACAAAGGACGGCGCGGCATGCGTACCCCGAGCAAGGCTTCCACCAACCTGCCTTCGAGCAGGGCCAGCCCCTGTACGGTCAGTAGGAAAAGAATTGTGAATGGAATGCCAATGATCAGGATGAACAGCCCAACAGAGAGTGATACCCCTGTAACTGCCCAGGTGAAGTAAATAATCCCTGTAATGAAGGTGATGAACATGAACAGCAGTGAACCCCAGGTGCGCGGGTCAAGATATACACCAAAGATGCGCCCCCAGATCGAAACTGGCACCTCGGGTTGCTTCAAGGATGGCGATGTGCGCCTTTCGATTTGCTGATAGGCAGCCGCTGTTTCTTCAGGAGTCCCGTATTCGGCGATAATGGACTGTATGGCTTCGCTATCGCTCGCTTCTGGGTTTTTCTTGTGAGCATCCTCGAGTGCCATGGATAAATATTCATGGGCATCGGCTAGCGCATCCTGGATCAGGGCGGCGTCTCTGCCCTTCATTTCTGTTTTCAGTGCATCGAGATAATTTTCAATTGTATTGATCATGCTTCTACCCTATAAGATTAGCGTCCACGAAATTTTTGGTTTGGTTCCAGATTTCTGTCCATTCAGTTAATGCAGCACGTCCATCCGCAGTGATTGAATAATACCTGCGAGGTGGGCCGGAAACAGATGGTTCTATCGTGCTCTCGAGCAAGCTGTTTTCCTCTAATGAGCGCAGCACCGGGTAAAGTGTGCCTTGTTTCATAATCAGGATATTTGGCTCATGATCTTCCAGCATCTTTGCGATCTGGTAGCCATACATGGGCTGTTCACTGCGACTCAGGACACTTAACAAGATTAGTGAGGAAGTGCCCGCATTAAGTTCCTTCTGAAACTTTTTAGTTTGGGTTGATATATCTACCATCTCAGCTCCTTTTTCGGTAGTGTTAAGTTACTTATAGCATTAGATATATAGTAGTACTAAGTTGATAATATGTCAAGGTTGTTAATTGAGTTCGTTTCTTGCAATGTAAACACCCAACATCACCCTTTTCATGTGAACCTGGTAGCGAAAACCGATGTGGTTTGCTTGCCTTCCGGGTCGCTTCTTCATATAATGAAGGAATGTTTACTCGCCTTTTGCATGCTGCTCAAAAATTGTCAACCTGGCTGGTTCCTTTGGCCGCACTCGCTATCCTGGCGGGCTTCATTTCAATTGCCCCTGCAGGGATATTGGGCAAAGCCGATGCAATTGGTTATGCGGTTTGTCATCGCTTGGATGAGCGATCATTTCATGCGGATGGGCGCCAACTGCCATTATGCGCGCGTTGCTCGGGCATGTACCTGGGCGCGGTCCTGGGGATGGTATTCCTGAGCCTGCGCTACAGGCGGAGTGCGGGAACACCGCCCAAGGCTGTTCTGGCGATCCTGGGCTTGTTTGTGGTCATTTTTGGGATTGACGGAGTAAACTCTTACCTTTACTTGCTGAAATCAGTCTATGGCGCGGGGATGAGCTTTTTGCCTACCTTGTATATTCCCAACAATACCCTGCGCTTGTTAACCGGTTCGGGGACTGGTATTGGGATGGCTGTCGCGGTGTTTCTTTCGCTTAACCAAACCCTTTGGAAGGATTGGGACAACCGTCCCGTGCTTGGAAAACCGGTTGATATCGCCGTGCTGGTTCTTCTTATGCTCGGGGTGGATGCGCTTGTATTGACTGAGTGGAATTGGGTGCTATATCCAGCCGCATTTTTGAGCGCGGGTGGTGTGCTCATGCTGTTGACAATGGTGTACGGTACGTTATGGGCGATGGTCATGCGCCAGGAAAACCAATACCTGACCCTGGCTGAGGCATGGTTGCCAGTCCTTGCCGGGCTGACGATTACGCTGTTGCAGATTAGCGTTGTGGATGTGCTGCGCCTTTGGCTGACCCACACCTGGGGTGGCTTTCCACTCGGCTAAATAAATATTTTCAAATGAAACCTTTGCCTGGGAGGGTATAATATAAATATGGAACTTATCATGGGTATTTTCTCAGCTTTCGGGCTTTCCGCCAGCGCAGGTTTGAACGCCTATATCCCTCTGTTTACCATTGCCGTCATTGCCCACTTCACCGACTGGTTCAAGCTGAAAGCACCATTTGATACCCTCGGCAATCCCTGGATCATTATCCTGTTGGGCGTCTTGATTATTATTGAATTCCTGGCAGATAAAATTCCCGCTGTTAACCATATAAACGACTTGATTCAAACCTTGGTGCGTCCGGTGGCTGGTGCGATTGTTTTTGCGGCTTCGGCCAGGGTGTTGACGGATATCAGCCCAATTCTTTCCCTGGCTTGTGGTTTGTTCGTGGCGGGCGGTGTGCATGTGGCCAAGGCTGGTTTGTTGCGCCCGGCGGTTACAGCTACCACCGGAGGAATCGGTAACATACCTGTCAGCATAGCCGAGGATATTGTCTCCAGTGTGACCTCCTTTTTCGCGATTGTCTTGCCAGTTCTTGTAGCCTGCCTGTTGAGTTTGCTGACCGCCCTGATCATCTTTTGGTTGTGGCGGCGTTCCCGTTCTTATTCCAAATCTACTGTTTCTTGAGGAGAAATCTTATGAGCATGCCTGAATATCCGCCACCCGAACCCAAAAAGAACCGCACATTGATCATAGTTGCCGTTGTTGTTGCAGTACTTTGCTGTTGCTGGGTGGGCGTTCTTGCCATTGGTTGGAATTTTGGTGACCAGTTAATTCAATCACTGGGCATTCAACTGTAAAGACAGATCTATAATAAAAACGACAGCCCGGGTAATGCTACCCGGGCTGTTTTGCGTTAAAAACACTTTTTAATTCCTGCAGGGCCTGCAAGGCCTGTGCGCGAGTCTGGTCATCAATTACAGCTTGTTCGAACTCATCTTCATCAAGCACAGTTTGTGCGCCGTCAGGGGTGACCCACAGGTCAAGATATAAATCCACGTAGGAAATGACCTGGGGATCATCCCAGACCATTGGACGGCCGATATTGCAGTACCAGCCTTTGATCCTTTCGTCGTCGCGGTCATGAATTTCAAATATGTTATACCAATGCTGTGTATAAAATGTTTCCACGAAGCGGTCATCTCGTTTGAGGAGGATACCTTGGAAGGGCATGTCATCGCGATTGAAGCGTGCTTCCAGGGTGATGGAATCGTCACCTTTTTTAAGCACCTGCCCGGAATATTCCCATGAAACCTGGCCGTGTTGATTGCGCTTGCGGACCGAGATCACAAAGCCTCCATTTTTAGTATTTTTAATTTGATCTCACTGCCTGTTTGCGGAGCCTGAGCCAGGTGAAAGACCATTTGTTGGTTTATTTCGACACGAAAATCCTGGCCGCGGAATACCACGTCGGTAACAATGCCCGTGATGGTTTCACCACTGCTCACGAGCTCGGCCTGTGGGCGCATTAGCAATGTCACTTTTTCCCCGGTTGGGCGGCTGGGTTCGATTGGGAAATTGCCCAGGCTTGTTTCAACCCCATTTTCTGTTTGAACCCCATCGAGCAGGTTCCCCAACCCTAAAAAGCGAGCTACCCAGGCGTTGGCAGGGTGCGCGAAAACTTCTGGGGCGCTGCCGGCCTGCACCACGCGCCCTTCATGCAGCAAGAGGATCGTGTCCGCGATGGTGAAGGCTTCCTGTTGGTCGTGTGTAACATAGATGGCCGGGATGCCGCTGCGATGCAAAATCCCACGTAGTTCCTCGATCAGGTTTTCGCGAAGCGCCCGGTCAAGGGCACCCAGGGGTTCATCCAGCATAAGCAGCCTGGGATGTGGCGCTAATGCGCGGGCGAGTGCCACGCGTTGCTGCTCACCACCAGAGAGCTCGGTGACCCGTCTTCTCGAAAAACCGGGCAGGTTTGCCTGGCTAAGCACTTCGTGCACCCGTGTGCGGATATTTTGCGGGGATCCATTTTGCATGCGCAGACCAAACGCAACGTTCTCAAACACGTCCAGGTGTGGAAAGAGGGCGTAATCTTGGAACATCAGCCCAAAATTACGTTGGTGGGTGGCAACATTTTCAAGGTTAGTACCTTTCCAGCGCACTTCACCGCTTTCGGGAGTTTCCAACCCTGCTATGATGCGTAGGATTGTGCTTTTGCCAGAACCTGATGAGCCCAACAGACAAATGGTTTCACCTGCTGCGACTGTAAAAGAAACTCCTTTTAGCAGCGGCTGGTTGTCATAGGTTTTATATAGGTCCTTTACTTCAAGCATGGGGTTATTCTCTCATCTTATTCTATAAAATTGGGTTAAGTTCATCAGTCACAAGTTAGGGTTTTGATGTGTCTGTCAAGAGTGCCGGAATGAATATTAATGGCGAAGGGTTCGCAGATTTGTGTTCGCGTTTTAGTATGCCAAAGAATTTTGCTTCGGCGGCCAGATAAGCAACCACATCGT
>CAIVSQ010000249.1 GCA_903908605.1 uncultured Anaerolineae bacterium | reverse complement strand
GGAGAGCCGAGCATCCCCGGCACGAGACAGAGGAAAATCCAACGCAAGAGTTTTTGTGCTATTCTCGGTGAACCGCCGGATGCGGACCCGCATGTCCGGTGGTGTGAGAGGGGGCGGCTAGCCGCCGCTCCCTACTCGATTTAATGTGAGGGTTTTGTGCGTCGGAGCGGGGTTTCCTCCATCCAGTTGGGGGGAGTATCACCTGTCCATTTCTGCAATATTTGCGTGTAGGTTTCTGGCCTGCGTTGATGTAACAGCGGGAATAACCCTCGCCAGCGAGATATGCTGGCTGGATCCAGGGTCGCCATGATAATTTCTGTGGATCCTTTGCCGGCACGGGCCAGTACTGTCCCCATTGGGTCGCAGATGAAGCTGCCGCCGAAAAATTCAACCCCATTTTCAGTGCCAACCCGGTTGATGGCTGCCACAAAGACGCCATTGGCGATGGCATGACCGCGCATGATGGTTTCCCATGCGTCAGCATAATCGATTGCTCGATCGGTTAAATCATCACCGATGGCCGTAGGGTAGGCGATCAATTCTGCGCCGTTGAGGGCATAGATGCGCGCCAGTTCGGGGAACCACTGATCGTAGCAGGTGGGTGTGGCAATTTTCAGGGGGCCAGTATCGAAAACGGGGTAGGTATCACTGCCTGCAAAAAAATCGGTTTCATGGTACCCAGGTCCAGAAGGGATATGAACCTTCCTGGTTATGCCAGTCAGGTTGCCATCAGGTCCGTGGGTGGTGACAGTGTCGAATAACCCACCATCGGGGGCCTGTTCATACAGACTGCCGATCAGGGTGACTTTGTGCAGCCGGGCCATTTCGCTAAAAAATCGTTCTGATACGCCGCCTGGCAGAGGTTCTGCCCAACTGAAACCATTTACTGAACGAGTGCCGGGGAAGTAGGGATTGAGCGAAATCTCAGGCAGACAGATCATTTGTACACCGCGCCGGGTGGCTTCACCAATCATTTCACGGTATTGGTCCTGCATGGAGGCAATGCTGCCTGACCATGCAAGCTGGACCAAGGCAAGACAAACGGATTCTTTCATGTTTCCTCCTGTGAGATTACCTGGATTGGGGTGCCGGTTGTTGCTGGGTGATGCAGTGCACATTGCCCCCGCCGAGTATGATTTCGCGACCGCCTGAAATGCCGACCACTTTTCGATCGGGCATCAACTGCTGCAGGCTGCGAAGGGCTGGGGCGTCATGTGGGTCATTGAATAAGGGCACCACCGCTCCTCCGTTTGCAAGATAGAAATTAATATATGTGGCAGCCATGCGCATTCCTTCCGGACGCATATAGGTGCTCTCAACAGCCTCGATAGTAGCGCTTTCTTGGGCTGTAAAGCAGACCGGGTCTGGTTGGTGGATCTTATGGATTTCCAGCCGGCGACCGCGTGCATTTGTGGAGGCTTGCAAGGTGTCTAGTGCTTCGTTCATGCGCTCAAATTGTGGATCACTGTGGTCGTCTGTCCAGGTGAGAGCCACTACACCTGGCTTGATAAAGCAGCAGACATCATCAATGTGTCCGTCTGTTTCATCGAACAGGCACCCGTTTTCAAGCCAGATAATTTTTTCCACGCCCAGATAATTTTGCAAGTGGTTTTCGATCTGAGCCTGTGAAAGTTGGGGGTTGCGATTGGGGTTGAGCAGGCACTGGCGGGTGGTAATCAAGGTTCCCTCTCCATCCACGGCGATGGAACCGCCTTCGAGGATCATGGGCGCCTTGTAACGATGTACTTTTTCAATCTCGGCTACCTTTTGGGCGACCAGTTCATCCAGGTCCCAAGGAAAGTAGAGGCCACCCTGCAGACCGCCCCAGGCGTTAAAGCCCCAATCGACCGCCCGGACCTCGACGCCATTGTTAACGAAAATGGGGCCGGTGTCGCGCATCCATGCGTCATTATTGGACATTTCTACCACGCGAATATGTTCTGGCAGCTTGCTGCGTGCCAGGCGGTACTGGGTGGGCGAGGCGCACATTGTGACCGGTTCAAACTGGCTGATGGCTGTGGCGGTTTCCACAAAGGCCAGCTGGGCAGGTCGCGCAGCGAGTCGGAATGTGTCTGGTCGTTCAGGCCAGATCATCCAGCAGCCGTCATGGCGTTCGTACTCTGCGGGCATTCGAAACCCATCTTGTCGGGGGGTTGTTTTGAGTAGATTGGACATGAACCTCCTCGTTGCTGGTAAACATTTGTCCGGCTGTGGGTATAAAGACCTACTGGCCGGCTGGCGTTATTCTCGCTTGTATTTTAACATGTCGGAAAAAAATTGTTATAGAGATATTGTTTTGCCGCACATTGGGCAAAATTTGGAAAGGCTGTTTATACAACCTGAGCTTGTTCCAGCTGCTTAACTGTATAATGAGGTTATGCAAAACAAATTTATCACCCTGGAATATATTTATGAACAGTAATTCACTGGTTATTGATGCGCTTGATGAGCGCTGGCAATTCTTTAGCAGCAATCTTGAACGGGCAATCCTGGCCTTTTCAGAGGAAGCGGTGCACGATTTAAGAGTTTCCACCCGCCGTTTGTTGGCAGTACTGGACCTGGTCAGATTATTGGACCCTGCTTGTCGTGGGAAAAAATTACGTCGTGATTTGAAGGAAGTATTGGATAGCTTTGATGGACTGCGTGACACCCAGGTAATGCTGCTGATTTCTCATAATGATCTATCCGTGCAGCCGGGTTGGGAGAGTTTTCGGGCGGCCTTGCTGGATAAAGAACAGAAATTTTTACAAATAGCCGAAAAAAAACTGCGCGGATTGAAGGTTGAGGATATCTCGCGCCGTTTTACCAAGATACGTGCAAAAGCCCTGCTTATCGATCACCAGGATTCTGACTTGTTGGCAGTGGTTGATGAAACTTACCAGGTTGCAGTGCTGCGGTTGGGGCGGGTGGATTCGAGGCATGTTGAAACCATCCACAGCTTGCGAATTTCCTTTAAAAAATTTCGTTATATGCTCGAATGTGTTCATCCGCTTGTGCCCGGTTATTCATCAAAACATTTTAAACAGCTGCGTGACTACCAGACTTTGATGGGGAGAATCCAGGATTCTGAGGTGCTGCAACAAGCCCTGGGCAAGTTCACATCAAAGGGCAACAAAGCGGAAATGGAACCGGTCAGACTGTTCTTCCAAGCCCAATATTCTAACGAGCTAATGGCCTTTCATGAGAACAAGACCCGCCTGCATGATTTTTGGCGCATGAACCAGGAAGCGGATTTTCCGTGGAGTGTGAAGCGTGTTGAGGAGAGCTGAAGTTAGCCGTCAAAAGGTCTGGCGCACTGGCTGAAATGGCAAGACGATGTTGCATGCCGTCCGTTTGTTGAATCTGGATTGAGTTAATGGGGGTAGGTTATGCCGCCGCACATGCAGGCGATCTGTGCGGTCAATCGATTAAATGAAAAACGACCTGCGCTTTGAAATGC
>CAIVSQ010000248.1 GCA_903908605.1 uncultured Anaerolineae bacterium | reverse complement strand
TCTATTTCATCTTTTCTCACGGCTTTGAGCTAGGCCTTTTATGCACACTGCTCAATTAATTAGGATGGAATATTTTCGCAGCCCAATAAAACATCCGTATTTTCCTGGTTTTCTGTTATTGCAATAATGAGATTAATGCACCAAATCTGCCAGTCTTTCCTTTTTCAGCCCTGTGCGAAAACCAATCTGCAGTATTGCACGCAGTACAAATTCCAGCTATTTCCACGCTAGTTACCCCAGCCTCGTTCAATGAGATTTTATTAGCTTCCCATAAATTAAAATGGATTTTCCCATTATGTTCCAACAACACTTGATCGGATTGAGGGCCAAAAGCATGCTTGACTTGCTCAATCACATTTTCTCCAACTTCGTAATGATCCGGGCCAATCGCTGGTCCAATCGCTGCCAGAATGTCGCCGGGATCAGTCCCGAATGCAGCCTGGAAGGTTTTTACTGCGTGTAAAGCTGCCTTTTTCACCGTACCCTGCCAGCCGGCGTGAACGATGCCAATAGCTTGTTTTTTGGGATCACATAACAAGATCGGCGTGCAATCGGCAAACCGCATGAACAAAGTAACTCCCGGTTGATCAGTAACAATTCCATCAGCCTTGTACTCGGGTGGAAAACTTGATTGTTGATGAGGTTGATTGGCGATCACAATATCCGAACTGTGAACCTGCCAGACATCAAACATGGACCGAGCATCAATGGAAAGTGCCTCAAACAATCGTCTCTTATTATTTGTTACGTTATCCAGATCATCACCAACAAGACTACCCACATTTAAGGAATTCCAAGGAGCAGGGCTCGTCCCACCTGAACGAGTAAAAATGGCTTGTTTAACATAACCGGGGAAAATATCAAAAGATAAATAGCGAATATCGTTTACAGTGGAAAATTTCATATTACCGAACTTCTGATCTTCTGGACATTATGGCCAGAGTCTCGTTCATTGATTCTTCAACATACGGTAATCCAAACCAGGCTGTCCCAAATCCAAATAGAGAGCCCGTCAGGATTCTCAGCAAAGGGGTACTTTCCCTATATGGAATTATTGACTGAAAAAACTGGATCGGAATTTGGCTGAAAAGTTGAGAAAATCCATCCAAGGCTATTGGCCCAATAGCAATGATCAACCAGATCGCCCAGTGCAAAGGGGGTATTTTTCGCCCTGTTAGTGAAAATAGAAATCCAAATAGGATAATGGCAGCATAAATGGCGACATCTCTTTCACACAGCGCTATTTTATAGCCAAGTTTCTCATTGCCCGTAAATCTTCTTGCTGACAATAAATCATTTTCATCAATTCCCGTAGCCTTGCCGAACGTGATTACATCTGGGATATTGGCAGCTTCACGAGGATAATAAGACTGCTCACCAAACATAAAAAAGGATCGAAAACCTAATTGATGGCATAACGGGCTGTAAGCAGTATAAATAAGATTGGCAGGAAGGTTTTGACCATTTTTTAACAAGGTCGGTGCTAAAAATGGTAATCCCAAATAAACAATGAAAATTAAATTCACCCCAAATAACCAATGCTTCGCTACCCAATAGGAAATCTGATCTGCGGTGTTGGGTTGGTATTCATGTTTTTTCAGAATAAGTTCCTGCTGTTGCTGACTGTCGCGTACCGCGCCCAAGGTTCTCAATAAATCCGAATAAGAAATCGGAGCTTTGAGCATAAAAGCTCCGATTTCAACCACAGGAATATCTGTAAGAAATTTCTTGTGCAAAACTGAATCTGATTCTATATTGATTTCATTTAACACGTGAGGAATATTTACATTGATGACCGCGAGATCATTCTTTACTTGCTCACATAAATGACAGCCGGGGCGCGAATAAAGGGTCACTGTAATCAAAAATCAGCTCCAGTTTTTAAGTAACATTTTTAAGTATCTATACTTTAAATCCCGAAGGACCAACCAGGAAACATAGTCGCGATTAAGTTGAACGCCCCTGTTATCAACATAGCGCCAACAATCACCATCAGGGTTCCCATGGCGATCTCGGTATAACGCATTATTTTTCCATATTTTCGCAAAATAGTTGTTACCCACCCGACACCCAAGGCTGCTAACAAAAATGGAATGGCCAACCCGGCTGAATAGGCTGATAACATAACCACCCCCTTGGAGATCGAGCCTCCATTGAGGGCTAAAGTCAAAATCGCACCTAAAACAGGTCCGACGCAAGGAGACCAACCTGCAGAAAAGAAAACACCCATCAACATCGAGGAAAAATATCCAAACTTAGGATCTGGCAATTCCTGCAGCCGTGTGTCGTATTCCAGAAACGGAATACGAATAATTCCGATCATATGCAAACCAAAAACGACGACGACTAACCCGCCAAGCCTGGCAAGCCACGTCCTCAAATCGTATAAAAAACCACCCAAAGCAGAAGCGGCAGCTCCCAATACAATAAAGACTAAGCTAAACCCAAGAACAAATGCGATACCATGGAAAAACGTTGTGAGACGGCTATTGATGCCACCATCCCCACCCGCAGCCCGGCCACTCAAATATCCCACGTAAGCAGGCACAAGTGCAAGCACACAAGGCGATAAAAAGGATGCCACACCTGCAACAAATGCAAGACCAACGCTAATATTCCCTATCTGCATAACACACCTCGGAATTTTTTATTCATTTAATAAATTCTTTCCTGCACATCAACTTGCGTTCCCCCAGGCATGCCCACAGTTATATCACCAGGTTCCAACAATACAATTGGGGAAGACCAGCGAAATACCCACTTGGCATCCTCAGGAGTCACATTGAT
>CAIVSQ010000247.1 GCA_903908605.1 uncultured Anaerolineae bacterium | reverse complement strand
TCACCGTCGAGGAACCCTCAGAGGAATTTTATCGGACATATATGGGTGGTTCTGCCATGGGGTTGTATTATATTTTGAAAGAAATGCCCAAAGGCGCGGATGCACTCGGCCCGGACAATGTCCTGACTTTGATGACCGGTGTTACAACTGGGGCAGCCATCTCGGGTCAGAGCCGTATCAACGCCAATGCCAAGTCACCGATTTCTGGTGGAATCGGCGATTCGCAAGGGGGTGGTTTTTTCCCGGCCGAATTAAAATTTGCCGGATTTGATGGTATTGTTATCAAGGGTCGCTCTGAAAAGCCAGTATATTTATGGATTAAAGATGGGCACATGGAGCTGCGCGATGCTGCGCACCTGGCCGGTTTATTGACCGGTGAAGTGGAGGATTTGCTCAAGAAAGAAATTGGCGATGATAAGGTGGAGGTCCTGCAGCACGGTCCAGCCGCTGAAAAAGGGGTTCTCTATTCGAGCTTGTTGAGTATGGCTAATCGCAACAATGGCCGAACGGGTATGGGTACTGTGATGGCTTCCAAGAATTTAAAGGCCGTAGTGGTACGGGGAACCCAAAAACCACCCATCGCCAATGCCAAGGGCTTGACTTTACTCAGCCGGGAAGGCCCAAAACGATTGCCAGATAATGGCGACATGGCTGGCCTGGCCAAGTATGGTACGGCCAGCGTGGTGATGCCCCAGCATTCGATGGGCACCCTGCCGACCCGAAATTACAACGAAGGTGCCTATGAACTTGCGGAGAGTATTAGCGGTGAAAAGCTGTATGACGAATACCTGCGTGGCGCTGCCACCGGTAAACAGGACAAGCAGGGACGTGATACTTGCTATTCTTGTATAGTGCGTTGCAAACGCGTGGTCGAACTGGAAGGTAAGTATAAAGTTGATCAAAAGTACGGCGGCCCGGAATATGAAACCATCGGTACACTCGGCTCCTATTGTGGGGTGAGTGACATGGCGGCGATTTCTCTCGCAAACCAGATCTGCAACGAATACGCGGTTGATACGATTGCCGCTGGCGCTACGATTGCCTTTGCAATGGAATGCTTTGAAAAAGGGATCGTTACCAGCGAACAGATTGGTGGTATTGATTTGAAATTTGGCAATGCGGATGCCATGCTCGATGTACTGCGACAGATTGTGACCGCTTCAACCCCGCTGGGCAAATTGCTGGGCCAGGGTTCCGAACGTGTCGCTGCGGTATGGGGCAATGGTGCCGATGAATGCCTGACCACGGTCAAGGGCGCGGAATCACCTGCGCACATGCCGCAGGCCAAGCGTTCCCTCGGTCTAATTTACGCCGTCAACCCGTTTGGCGCAGATCACCAATCAAGCGAACATGATTGGATGATTGAAGAAGGGATTGCTTCAGATCTTTACATGAGCCGCCTGGCCGAGTTGGGGATGGAAGATCGCTTGCCGCCACTTTCACTGGGTGTCGAGAAGGTCAAGTTTGCTTACCTGACCGAAGTTTTCTATTCAATGTTGGATAGCGTGGAGCTGTGCCAGTTTGTTTGGGGCCCCGGCTGGACGTTATATGGTCCACAGGATACCGCCAACCTGCTGCAAGCCGTTACCGGCTGGGATGTGAGTGTGGATGAGTTGATGAAAGTAGGCGCGCGTCGCTTGAACCTGATGCGTACCTTCAATGCCCGCGAAGGACTGGACCGCAAAGCGGATAAGCTGCCGAAGAAATTCTATAAGGCTCTGCAGGGAGAAGGTCCCACCGCCGGAATTGCTTTGACTCACCCGGAAATTGAACAAGCGCTTGATGTTTATTACAAGATGGCTGAATGGACAAACAACGGTGTACCAACAAGGGCGGGTTTGAGTCGTCTCGATCTTGAATGGGCGGCTGACCTGATTTAGCCAGCCCATCATTAAATAAAAATTATCCCGCAGGTTGTCCTGGCTACTGAGGTGGTCGACAGCCTGCGGGATGGGTGAATTACCCAGACTGTAAAAATATCATTGATTAGGTGAGGCAAAATGACTACTTCCCTGTATGAGCAAAATTATCCGCATATGTCACCCGTTTGGTCACGTATTTTCCCGATTGAGGCTGAACGCGCTGAGGGTTCTTATATTTATGCCACAGATGGCAGAAAATACCTGGATTTCACCTGTGGCATCGGGGTGACAAATACCGGGCACTGCCACCCCAAAGTGGTGGCGGCCATCCGTGAACAGGCTGGCTTGTTTTTACATGCCCAGGCGAATATTGCTGTTCATCAGCCCATGTTGCAGTTGATTGATGAAGTTCGCAAAATTGTGCCGCCTTCGATCGATGGTTTCTTCTTCAGCAATTCGGGTGCGGAGGCGGTGGAAGGTGCCATCAAGTTGGCGCGGTCCGCAACTGGCAAGCAGGCGGTTATTGTTTTCACAGGTTCTTTCCACGGCCGCACGGCTGGCACAATGGCCCTGACCACCTCCAAGACCGGGTACAAAGGACGATCTCAGCTGCTGCCTGCGGGTGTGTTCGTAGCGCCCTTCCCCTATGCATTTCGGCTGGGGATGAGCGAAGAACAAGCCAGCCAGTATTCACTTGCTGCGCTCGAAGAGCTGCTGGTCTCACAAATATCCCCGGCTGACACGGCTGCCATACTGATTGAGCCCGTGCTGGGTGAGGGCGGATATGTCGTCCCACCCGCCTCATTTATGCGTGGTTTGCGTGAAATTTGCAATAAAAACGGCATCCTCTTGATTTTTGATGAGGTCCAGAGCGGTTTTGGTCGTACCGGCAAATGGTTCGCGATGGACCATTTTGGCGTATTGCCAGACATTATGACTGTAGCCAAGGGAATCGCCTCAGGCATGCCTCTTTCGGGCGTTTTTAGCAGCCTGGACCTGATGAAAAAATGGCCAACTGGTTCGCACGGTGGCACGTATGGCGGTAATGCGGTGGCCATGGCTGCCGGTGTGGCTACCATCCGAGCTATGCGCGACGAAAAAATGCTTGAAAATGCCAATGAGCGCGGGCTGCAACTGCAGACCGGGCTGCGCAAGCTGCAGGAGGAATTCCCGGGGATTGGCGATGTGCGTGGCCTAGGGTTGATGATCGGTACCGAGTTCGTCGATTCGAAGGGAAAGCCGGATAAGGTTACGGTTAAAGCCGTGGTGCATGCTGTTGAAGAGAAGGGCCTGATGTTGCTTACGTGTGGCACCTACGATAACACTATTCGCTGGATACCGCCCTTGAATGTGAGTGCTGAGCAGATTAATACGGGCTTGCATATCTTTGGCGAAGCCCTGAAGGAAGTCATCAAGTAACCTTTTGTGATGTCGCACGCCCCCTGCTTGTACATTCCTGTAGAGATGAGTGAACCATGCAAACCTTAGATCGCGATCGTCTAGAACAATTAATTCGGGCTGAGGAAGAACTGTTCCACCAGAGTCATCCAAAGTCTTTCGAGCTGTACCAGCGCGCGCGTCAATCGCTGCATGGTGGTGTACCCATGCTGTGGATGATCCGTTGGGCAGGTTCTTTCCCGGTTTTTGTGCGTGAAGCACATGGCGCTCACTTCACAGACGTGGATGGGCATGATTACATTGATTTTTGCCTGGGCGATACAGGCGCAATGACTGGTCACGCGCCTGCCGCCACCGTCAAAGCAGTGCGCGATCAGCTTGAAAAAGGCACCACCCTGATGCTGCCTTTTGAGGATGTCATCGCCGTGGGTGAAGAGCTGCAGCGCCGTTTTGGGCTACCGCTTTGGCAGTTTGCTTTAACCGCTACAGATGCCAATCGTTTTGTGCTGCGTATGGCGCGCATGATCACTGGTCGCCCCAAGGTGCTGGTGTTCAATTACTGTTACCATGGTTCAGTCGATGAAACCTTTATTATCCTTGATGAAGAAGGTACGCCCATGTCGCGCCCCAATAACATGGGCCCCCAGGTGGATCCGATCTACACAACCAAGGTGATTGAGTTTAATGACATCGCTGCCCTCGAGACTGCTCTTTCGGCAGGCGACGTGGCTGCGGTTCTGGCTGAGCCGGTTATGACCAACATTGGGATTATTCATCCAGACCCAGGTTATCATGAAGAATTGCGGAAGCTTACCCGCAAATATGGCACATTGTTGGTGATCGATGAAACGCATACTATCTGCGCCGGGCCAGGTGGTTACACCGCTGCGCACGGACTCAAACCGGATTTCCTGACTCTTGGCAAACCCATCGCTGGCGGTATCCCTGCTTCGATCTATGGGTTCACACGTGAAGTGGCCGACCGATTTGACCAGATGCTGGTGAAAGATGACTCGGATGTCGGTGGCATCGGCGGCACCCTGGCGGGCAATGCGCTCTCGATAGCGGCCATGCGCGCTACTTTTGAACAGGTATTGACGCCTGAATTTTATGCAAAGGCGTTTGACCTGCAAGATGAATTCACGGCGGGTGTTGAGGCCGTTATCCAGGAATTTGGCTTGCCCTGGATCGTCAAACGCCTGGGCAATCGTTCGGAGTATTGGTTCAGACCTACTCCGCCCAAAAATGGCGGTCAGGCGGCCGCAGCGGTGGATCACGAACTCGACCGTTACATGCATCTTTTCGCCTTGAACCGCGGCATCTTGATGACGCCTTTTCACAACATGGCCTTAATTTCACCTGAAACCACCCATGCAGATGTAGATCACCACACCAGGGTTTTTCGCGAGGCTGTTGTGTCCTTGATTGGGTAAAAGCTCCACATTATTTTATTTTGAAGGATGCCGCTCTATGCCAGGCCTGGGTAGAACGGCATCCGCCTTAAATGGTATTCAGTTGAAAGATATGCATG
>CAIVSQ010000246.1 GCA_903908605.1 uncultured Anaerolineae bacterium | reverse complement strand
TGCCAGCCCTACAGCCAACCCGGTTAACAGCAACCAGGGTGACCTACGCTTGTTGGCAAGCGGTATCGTAGAAAAGTGCAGATCAAAAAACAGAAAAGCCACCAGGCTGAAAAACAGAAATAGTGGTTCGCTGAGCGCAAAAATATGTACCCTGAGCAGTGAAGCATTGAGCAGGAAGATGACTGCCGACCAGACACCGGTTGAAAACTCACGGGTCATACGCCAACCGAGCCACCCTACCAGGGCGGTGTTTGTACCAAAAAGCAGAATATTCAGGATGCGAGCACCGCGTAAGGGATCGATGCCCAGCAGTCCCAGGACAGATAGGCTTAGGGAGAGAAGCGGTGGGTAGTGGGTGATTGGCTCAATAGTGCTGTCCAACCAGATATCGCTGTAACCTTTCCCCTGTAATATGGAACGTGCCCCGGCGATGTAGGCCACCGAGTCATTTGCCAGCCCGACCCCGGCTGGTGTGGAATAATAAACAGCCATCACTGCGCCCAGAGAAAAAATGGCAAGAATGATTGCAAAAATAAATCGAGGGTAACGGGCAGTCATGGAAAAAAACCAGCCCCCTGCCCATTTTTGATGTTCCAGGAAAATGAGCAGGGGGTGTAGGTTTGAAATTACGCTTTCAGGATATAGCCCTGTTCTTCGAGATAGGCGATGATCTTGCGGGCGTTCTCTTCAGGAGTGACGCCCGAGCCCATCAGGGAGATTTCGGGGGAAACTGGCGGTTCGTATGGGTCATCAACACCTGTGAATCCCATCGGCTTGCCATCATTCATGGCCTGGCGGGCTTTGGCGTACAAACCCTTTACATCGCGTTCTTCGCATACTTCAACAGGAGTGTCCATGAAGATTTCGATGAAGTTTTCACCGACCATTTTACGAGCTTCCTGGCGGGTGGCGCGGTAGGGGCTGATTGCCGCACAGATAACTGTGCCGCCAGCATGGACGATTTCACCGGCCACGAAGCCGATGCGCATGATATTGGTGTCGCGATCTTCCTTGGAGAAGCCCAGGCCCTTGGAGAGGTGGGTGCGAACCACGTCGCCATCCAGGATGGCAACTTCGCGGCCGCGTTCGAGCAGCAGAGAAGTCAGAACCTGGGTGGTTGCGGATTTACCAGAGCCACTCAGGCCGGTGAACCAGATGCAATAACCTTGCTTGTTGCGCGGGGGGTACATTTCGCGCAAAATCACGGCGGTTTCAGGGCGGGTGAACCATTCGGGCAGCAGTTTACCCTGGGCGAGATAGTCGTCGCGAACCTGGGTGCCGGAGATGTTGAGTACGCGAGCGCCCTGGGGAACATCCTTGGCTTCAACATAGCGATCTTCGTCGGGCAGGTAAAGCAGTTCTTCGAAGGGGATCATCTTGACGCCGATTTCAGCTTCAACCTGCTTCATCATATCCTGGGCGTCGTACGGACCGTAGAAGAGTTTGCCGGTTGAATCTTTGCCAGGGCCAGCGTGATCGCGGCCGACGATAAAGTGATTGGCGCCGTGATTGCGGCGGATGATGGCATGCAGGACAGCTTCCTTTGGCCCTGCCATGCGCATGGCAAGCGGTAACAGGCTCAGAATGGTGCTGTTTTTGTCGTAGTAGTTTTCGACCAGTGCTTTGTAGATGCGCACGCGGGTATAGTGATCTACATCGCCGGGCTTGGTCATGCCGACCACGGGATGAATGATCAGGGAACCTTTGACCTGGGCAGCGGCGCGTTTGGTCAGTTCTTCGTGGATGCGGTGCAGCGGGTTGCGGGTTTGGAATGCAACCACATTATCGTTGCCCATGCCTTCCAGGTATTCGCGGACTTCGGCTGGGGTGCGGCGCAGCTCGGTGAAGTCGTAGTATTTAGGCAGGTTGATCACCTTGAGAGGCCCGCTGATGCAGACTTTGCCCCAGCGGCTCATTTCGGAGACCATTGGGTGCTTTGCGTCGGTGGAGCCATAAGCCAGGGCGGCTTCGATGGCGGGGTCCCAGTGGAAGACTTCGTCCAGGGTCAGAATGGCAATTGTGTCGTTATTGCTATTGCGCAGAACGAGTTCTTCGCCAACGGTGGGCAGTTCTTTGGGATCAGCGGTCAGGGTGATGGGCAGAGGCCAAAGGGTGCCATCGGCCAGGCGCATTTCGTGCAGAACGCGCTCGTAATCTGATTTGCCCATGAAAGTGGTCAGGGGTGAGAAACCGCCCGTGGCCAACAGCTCCAGGTCGCACAGGTTGCGCATTGAAATTTTTATGGAAGGTAGTTTTGCTGCACGGGCAAGCAGCGATTCACGCTCAGCCCCGGTGGCAACCAGGTTAACCAGCTTGCCGCCGTAAGGGGTAATTAAATTCGCTTTCGACATCCAATGTTCTCCTTAAACATTTAATATTCAACGACTGAATTTTACAATGATCGCTATTATATCAGGGTTGAGTGACTTCACATTGCAGGTTTTGGGCTATTTTTGCGCTAAAACCCTGCAAATGGTTTTGTGGCTAAAAAGTGATGCGCCGACTTTCTTGCTGGGATTGCATGGCCCCAAGGGCCATCTCCAACGCGCGCACGCCATCCTCGAGCGTGCAAACTGGTTCGGTTTCACCACGGGCAACCTGTAGAAAGTGCCGGGTTTGGGCAAGGAAGAGTTGATTGCGTTCAAAACCCTCTGGTGGGGCATATTGCTCTGCAATGGCGGGCGTGGGTTGGGCGTAGATACCGCCGAAGTCATCCGCCATTTTCTGGTGGGACAGTATTCCGTCGGCATTGTCCCAGTGCAGAGTACCGGCACTGCCAACGATTTCCAGACGGTGAACAGCCGGGCGTTGGAAGAAGTTAACATGCACCCCGCCTACTGCCCCCCCGGCAAACTGCAAACCGATCTCGGCGACATCCTGGACGTCTTCCAGATCAAGAGTTGAAATATGACCGTTGAAAGACCACAGCGCGTGGATATCTCCAAGCAGGAAGCGTAAGTAATCCAGTGGGTGTGTGAGGGTTGTGATTACCCCGCCACCCAGGTCAGCGCGGGCGGCGTAGCTGCGGCGATAATCTTCCCATGGGTGCCAGTTGGGTAAATATTCACCCCAGTGGGCGTGAACAGTAAGGATACGACCGAGTGTGCCAGAAGCGATCAACTCGCGCGCTGTTTGCAGGGTGGGGTGGTAGCGGAATTGGAAACCAACCAGCACACGGCTGCCGCTGGCTGCCATGGCAGTGCGCAGGGTGGAAATTTTCTCGAGATTACCATCAATGGGTTTTTCAAGCAGGATGGCGCAGCCCGCGCGCGCTGCCGGAATGGCTACATCCATGTGCAGGGCGGTTGGGTTGGAGACGATCACTGCGCCGGGTCGGTGTTTTTCCAGCGCGGTTTCGAGGTCCGTTTCAACGGGATAACCGGCGAGCTCATCATCTGGCAGGGTGGATAAATTGGTGCGGAATAGCACGAGGTCTTTCTCACCGAGTGCCACCAGGTTGCGGAAATGCCTGCGGCCGATTGAGCCGAGGCCGGCGATCAGGATTTTCATATCGAATACCTCAATTACCAGTTGGTGTCTTTTTCGTAACCCCACTTAACCAGCATCTCACCGGCGATTTCCTTGAAGATGGCCTGGTCCTGGCGGGTGAACATGTTACGCCAATTGCCTGCCTTGCCCTTGGGGAGGAAGGATGCGATTGAGTCGTTGCGCCTGGCCTGCCATTCCTCGTCCGGGTTGGAGGCCAGTTCTTGCGATACCAGCGCTCCCAGCGAGAGGTCGGCGTTTCCTGCCAGGAAATTCCAGAGTTTTTGCATTTCAACAAAAGGAGTGGCGAGCAAATCTTCGTAGCGCATGGCGTGATAACGATCTCCGTACAGGCGCCGGGCTTCCTTGTCGGTCTCTTGCAGGTTGGCTACCCACCCCGTAGCAGCTCGGCGGATGAAAGCTTCGGTAAAAATGGAACGTGATCCATCGGTGAATGGTTTCTGATCGACTTTCAGTGCATCGATAATTCGCCGGTCTTCGCCGGTCAGGAATTTTGAATCTTCTACAAAATTACGGAAGCGCTCTGAGATAAGCACGTCGCGCCCGTCACGTACGATATAGACCAGCGATGCATCCGGGTAGACTGCTGCCATATCACGTACGGCCTGACCGTGGATCAGGCTGGACGGGCTTTTATCACCCACGATGCGCTTACCTGCCTTGGCGGCATCACGCTCCAGGATGAAATCAGCGCTGGCGCGCATTACAAGTGCCGATAAATCTTCCCCCTGGTTCCAGCGGTTGGATTTACGACCAAGCCATTCGGCGGCTTCAGGGCTATTGACAAGGGATTTGAGAAACGGTTCGCGGGTGAAGAAATGTGCCTGCCAGTTGCAGTGAATTTCTGGGTGCAACCGGACCAGGCGGGCCAGCAAAGTGGTGCCAGAGCGAGCATGACCGAGGATGAAGAATTTGGGCCGCGAAAAGAATTGGTGGACTTCGTCCAACTCACTAGTGCTGATGGCCGGAATGGGCGTTCTCTTGCGAGGTTTTACTTCACCTTTGATCAACACACGGGCAGCTTTTTTAATTCTCTCCAGGATTTGCATCGTATCTCCAAGGGGCTCGGCGCGTTATTTCCCTGCAGGGCGGGTGCGGGCTTGGGATGCCAGGAAAAGGACGATTGAACCGGCGACTGAGGCGTTAAGCGAATCTATTTGCCCGTGCATGGGCAACCGCAGCAAGAAGTCACATTTTTGGCGTACAAGCTGGCGGATGCCTTCGCCTTCCGAACCTACCACTATAGCCAGGCCGCCATCCAGGCGGACCTGGTCTGGAGTTTGTGAACGTGGGCCTTCATCCAGACCCACCACCCACACACCTGCTTGCTTGAGCGTCTCAATGGCCTGTGCCAGGTTGGCCTGAACAATCAGCAGGTGCTCCGAAGCGCCCGAGGAAGCATTGACCACGGCGGGGGTGACTTCCACCGAGTGCGCCAGGGGCATAATGATCCCGTGCACTCCCACTGCTTCGGCGGTACGCAGCAGTGTTCCGAAGTTTTGCGGGTCTTGCAGACTGTCCAGGATCAGCACGAACAGGGGTTCGTCCTTGTCGTGGGCATTATCGAGGATGTCGGACATGTCCATATAAGGATAGTGTCCCGCCTCGAGCACCACACCCTGGTGTTGGGGAGTGATGTTATCCAGGCGCTGGCGTGGAACACGTTCGACAGGCAGCTTGAGCTGTTTCGCCAGGGCCAAAATATCGGCCAGGCGACCTTTTTCCTGAACGTTGTCCGCGATCAATAGGCGAATTGGCTGCCGCCGGTTGGCGCGCAGAGTCTCGTAAACGGCATTGCGTGAATAAATGTTTTCTTTCATACGCAGCGTAGTATATCATTCCAAGCGCGCATCGTCCGGGGAAAACCGAGAGCTAGTCGGGATATTCCTTTGTCTGGTTTGGAAGACACTCCATTAAAAATGACAATTATCACTACAAACCGTTCTGTTAGGATGCTATAATGCTGACACGTGGAGTAGTGATCATCACCCAAAGGAGATAAGTAACATGTCGTATAAATTAGTAACGGTGCCCGAAGGGGGCGCCAAGATCAGCATTACAGATGGCAAACTGCAGGTTCCCGATAACCCGATCATCCCGTTCATCGAAGGTGATGGCACCGGGCGTGATATCTGGCGGGCTTCGGTGCGCGTATTTGATGCGGCCGTGGAAAAAGCGTATGGTGGCAAGCGCAAAATGCACTGGATGGAAGTGTATGCGGGCGAAAAGGCATTTCTCCAATTTCAAAACTGGCTGCCAGATGAAACTACCCAGGCTTTCAGCGAATTCCTGGTGGGCATTAAGGGCCCACTGACCACCCCGATTGGCGGCGGCATCCGTTCACTGAATGTGGCGCTGCGCAAGCTGCTCGATCTGTATGTTTGTCAGCGTCCGGTGCGGTGGTATACCGGCGTGCCTTCCCCTGTGAAACATCCCGAATACGTGGATATGGTTATCTTCCGCGAAAATACAGAAGATATTTACACAGGTATTGAGTTTGCCTATGGCACCGAAGAAAACAAGAAATTCAAGGAGCTCTTCAAGGAAGCCTTCCCCAAGGAATATGCCAAGATGCGCTTCCCTGATACCGCTGGTATCGGTATCAAGCCGGTTTCTGTGGAAGGCACCGAACGACTGGTGCGCGCTGCCATTCAGTGGTCACTTGATAATAAGCGCAAGAGTGTCAACTTCGTGCATAAGGGCAACATCATGAAGTTTACCGAAGGTGCATTTAAGGATTGGGGCTACGCCTTGGCCAAGCGTGAATTCCGCAACGAGATCGTGACTGAACGCGAATCCTGGATTCTGGGCAACAAGGAAAAGACAGCTGACTTGAGCGTGGAAGATAACGCCAAGCAAATTGATCCTGGTTTCGCCATGATGTCGCCTGCTCAACAAAATGAAATCAAGGCTGAGGTTGAGGAAGCGTTGAAACTGTGGGATACCCACGGTGGTGGCAAGTGGAAGACCAAGCTGATGATCAAGGATTCAATCGCTGATGTCAGCCTGCAATTCACCATCATCCGCCCGCGCGATTATGATGTGATTGCAACCCTGAACCTGAACGGTGACTACCTCTCCGACGCACTGGCTGCGCAGGTGGGTGGCATCGGGATTGCTCCCGGCGCGAACATCAACTACGAAACCGGCCACGCTATTTTTGAAGCCACCCATGGCACCGCACCAAAATATGCTGACCTGGACAAGGTCAACCCTGGCTCGGTTATCCTCTCTGGTGAGATGATGTTGCGCTACATGGGTTGGTCCGAGGCTGCCGATTTGATCGTCAAGGGCATGGAAGCCGCCATTGGTCAAAAAGTCGTGACCTATGACTTTGCCCGCCTGATGGACGGTGCCAAGGAAGTAAAGTGTTCTGAATTCGGTGACGCGATTATCGCTAACATGTAAGTCAGGCACTCTGCCGAATGAAATCAAAAACCGGTCCGCCAAGTGGCGGACCGGTTTTTGATTTCATTCAATTTGAAGTTTATGGTTTGGGTGCGGGAGTGGCGGTGGGCAGGGCAGCAGCATCCGCGGCGGTCTGCGGCATACCGGCCTGGACCCAACGCATGAATACATCGATGATGTCAGCCTTGAGGGGCTTGTTGGGTGGCATGACCCCGACCAGATTTTGAGTTGGATCAGCCGGATCTGGGATGGCGGTACCCTGGATAACCACCAGCATTGGGCTGTTGGCATCATGGGCAACCAGGTTGGGGGCATTGTCGCCGGTTGTGGCGAGATCTTCGTAGGTTCTCATCCAGAAATCATTGTTATCCTTGCCGGGTCGGTGACAGGAAATGCAGTAGCGCTTGATGATAGGCGCGATGTGTACGTCGTATGAGGGTATTTCACCCTCAGCCAGTGCGGGATAAAGTGGTTTCATGACCGGTTTCTCAAAGCGATCATCCCACACATAGCGCATGAAGGTCACAATATAGTCGATTTCACCTTTTGAGAGGCCTTCTGGGTTATAAGCCTTGCCAAATGGGTTCATGCCGGCTTTCGGGCGTCCATAGGCGATTACCTCAGCCAGGGCGGCGTCGTTGAGGGTATACAGTACGTCGGTGCCGTTGATGGCCATGATTTCCTTGCCTTCAAGACCCTTGACGCCCTCAATTTTGACGACCTTGCCATCTTCGCCGTGACATTCTGAACATTGCACAGCATAAAGATCCTGCCCAGCCTGAATTTGTTCCTCAAGAGTGGTGGCAACCGCGATTTCTTCCACAACCGGTGCCTTGTATACGGATAGAGTCACCACCGTAAATCCGACCATCAGCGCGCATGTCACAATCGTGGTCCAGATCATGGCTTTTGTGGAGGGGTTTTTACTGGCGAAGGCCATGATTAACAGTGCGATATACGCCAGACCCGGTACGATTAGGCCGCCAGCTGTTTGCAAGTAGCCAACCGTGGTTAAACCAGTTGGTACATCGGCAAGCATGGTGAGTGAAATCATGCTGACTACCAAGATGCCCATAATCGAAATAGGCAAAACACGCTTGCTGTAATGGCGGTCGGGGTTCTTGTCGATAAAGGGGAGCAGGAATAGCAGACCAACTGCCAAACCGGGAATGATCACCGTTGCAATCCATTCAATTTTGCCTAGCAAGGGAATTTGTCCGTAGAGCGCCAGGAATTTGAATAGGAAGAGGAAATACCATTCCGGTCTTGGGATATAAGAAGTGTCGCTGGGATCGGCCTTTGGCTCAGCGGGAATTCCCACGAATGTGGCCAGCAGGATCAGGACCAAAAAGATCGCCGAGACCATGATGATGTCTTTGAAAATGCTATCGGGCCAGAACCGTTCGCCCCGATTTAGTTCATGTTGGTAGCGCTGGTTGATTTTTTTCTTGGTTTCGTTATCCATGGCGGGCTCCTTAGTCTTCCCTGGTTGGGAAGTGGGATTCGCCGTGCTTGATGATCAGGTACAGGTGTACACCGATCAAACCGATCAAGACTGCGGGCAACATCCAGATATGGGCGGCAAAGAAGCGCTGCAGAGTCAGGGCGCTCAGGTCCGGACCGCCGCGTAACGCCTTGAGGATAAAATCACCGATGCCAGGTGCAGTTCCGGCGATTTGAGTTGCGACAGTGGTAGCCCAGTATGCTTTTTGGTTCCATGGCAACAGGTAGCCGGTGAAGCCCATGCCAAGGGTGATCACAAGCAAACCAACGCCGATCAACCAGGTAAGTTCACGTGGATATTTGTATGAGGCAGTCACGAAAACACGCAGCATGTGAATAAAGACCACCAGCACCATGAGCGTTGCGCCCCAGTGATGGATACCGCGCACCAACCACCCAAAGGCAACACCCGTCATGATGTATTGGATGCTATCGTAGGCATGATCAGGGGATGGCGTGTAATAGACGGTCAGGAAGATGCCGGTGATGGTTTGCAAAATGAACAAAAACAGGCTGGCAGAACCGAGGGTATTCCACCAGTTACCTTCTGGTTCGGGACGGTCGAGGAGATTGGTGTACATATCTCCCAAGCCCAAGCGTTCATCCAGCCATTGGTAGATTTTCTGCCACATGGTTAGCCTTCCTTATATAAAATGAGCAAGTTGCCGTCAGCGTCCACTTTTTTATCGGCGTACTGCTTTAGTGGGGCGGGTGGAGGTCCATCCAGGACAGTGCCTTCCGCGCTGAAGCGGGCATCATGACAGGGGCAGACGAAATTTTTCTCAGTCTCGTGCCAGGTGACACTACAGCCAAGGTGGGTGCAGCGGCTAGAAAGCACGAGAATATCGTCTTCGGCTTCGGATTTGCGAATAATGTAACCGCCAAAACTGGTGCCCGTTCTTTCCCAGCCATTTACCTGGGTGCGTGTGAAAGAAAAGGCCGTAGGTACATTGATGGGAATGTCTTTCAGTTTTCCGATCGAGATCCAGGCCTCCTTACCGCCCGCGCGAAGGGCGGGGTCGATCAGGTAGGCAACAACTGGAGCACCAACGGCAACGGTGATGATTCCCCCGATTGCGCCGGTTGTGGCTTTGATGAAGTCCCGACGGCTAAGATGGTTGGAACCTGACATGCATGCCTCCTCTGGCAATGTGATACTTGGGTAACCCTGTTCTAACACCTTCGGCTGAACGCTTTATTAGCAATTGTAATCCGTAGTGGAAAAATCGATTAAAATCGCTAATGTCTATGTTTAGTGAATTTGGATTATAAAGGTCTTTGACATTTTTAATAACGGATGTGTGGACTGAAAACTAGATGATGATTGTCACTTTTTTTTAAATTATCACCTGTTAAATGACAGCAAGTGCTATTTGATAGGATTTTTGTCACTTTATTAGGCAGCGATACTAATGAGATAATAAAGTGATTTTCTAAATTTTTCCAGGAGGCATGAATGGGCTTGAATCGAGATGTCAGCCTGGCCACAGGTTTGCGTTACAAGGGTAAAGGTCCGATGTTGACTTTTGTTCTTCACCGCATTGGTGGACTGGGAATTGCAATTTTTGTGGGAACGCACATCCTGTCATCAGTCTTGGGCGGATCTGTCGGGCAGGCCTTGAACGCGATATATGAAAGCTGGATCTTCCAGATTTTCGTGTTCTTCTGCGCCATGTTCCATGCAGTCAACGGCCTGCGTATCACCATTTTGGACTTGTGGCCCAACCTGCTGGAATACCAGCGTGAAGCCATTTGGGTGGAATGGGCGGTCTTCATCCCCCTGTATGCCATCGCGGTTTTTGTCATCATCAGTAACGGCCTGGCTGGTTAGGAAAGAACAATGAAATCGAGAACCGTACCTCTCTCCAAACGTGGTCTAAATTTCGAAATGCTGATGTGGATCTTCACACGTCTTTCGGCTCTGGGCATGTATTTCTTCCTGTTGGTGGGTGTGATCGGTGCGCTGGTCATTGGCGCACGCACCCAGATGAATTTTGCTGACCTGATGCGTTGGGGTTTCATGCCCAATATTTCGCATGTGCAGAATACCAATGTGGCTGACCTGATTCCCTGGCAGTCGCCGTTATGGAAGTTGACTGGCAGTGCACTGCTGCTGCTGGCTGTTTCGCACGGCGTGCACGGGTTGGTGGTGATTGCGGATGACTATATCGTGACACCCAGGGGGCGTCAGATTGTCCGGTTGATCAGCATCGTGACAATGCTCCTGATGAGCGCGGCTGGCCTTTACCTGGTCTGGACTTATTAGGATGGTAGACAGAATGAACATGCATCAATTTGAAGTAATCGTGATTGGGGCGGGTGGCGCGGGCCTGATGGCCGGTTTATACGCGTCGCGCAGCGCTAAAACAGCAGTAATTAGTAAGTTATATCCCACCCGTTCCCACACTGGTGCGGCGCAAGGTGGCATTAGCGCAGCGTTGGGCAACCTGGAAGAAGATCGCGTGGAGTGGCACACCTACGACTCAGTCAAAGGCTCTGATTACCTTGGTGATCAGGACGCGATCGAGTTCATGTGCCAGGAAGCTCCCCAGGCGGTGCTTGAATTGGAGCACATGGGTCTGCCCTTCGATCGCACTCCAGCTGGAAAGATATCCCAACGTCCATTTGGTGGTCACACCAACAACGATACGGGCAAACCAGTCCGCCGTGCCTGCCATGCCGCTGACCGCACCGGGCACATGATTCTTCAAACGCTGTATCAACAGTGCCTGAAGAATAAAGTTAATTTCTTTGATGAATACCAGGTCCTCGACCTGTTGGTTGAAAACGGCAAAGCAGTTGGTGTGGTAGCGATTGAGCTTTCCACCGGTGAGCTGCATACTTTCCATGCCAAGGCAGTCATCATGGCCACCGGTGGCCATGGGCGTATTTTTGAAGTAACCTCCAACGCCTATGCTTACACCGGCGATGGTGCGGCACTGGTGCTGCGCAAGGGTTTACCCCTGGAAGATATGGAATTTTTCCAATTTCACCCGACGGGTATCTACAAACTGGGTATCCTGATCACCGAAGGTGTACGCGGCGATGGCGGCGTACTGATCAACGGCAAGGGTGAACGCTTTATGCCCAAATATGCCCCCAAGGTCAAAGATCTGGCTTCGCGTGACGTGGTTAGCCGTGCAATTTACACTGAAATCCGCGAGGGACGCGGAGTGAATGGTTCAAACTATGTTTACCTGGATGTGCGTCCCGAGACAGTTAACAGGATTGCCGCCCTGGATGGACGCACCAACCCCGATGGCAGCCCCTACGTGGTGACCGGTGAACAAATTTTGCAGAAACTACCCGATATCATCGATTTCTGCCGCGTCTACTTGGGTGTGGACCCGGTGACCCAGATGATGCCGATTCAGCCTACCGCGCATTATTCGATGGGTGGCATCCCAACTAACAAGTTTGGCGAAGTGATCATCGATGACAAGCAGACGACGATGCCCGGTTTATATGCGGCTGGCGAGTGCGCTTGTGTTTCCGTGCATGGTGGCAACCGCCTGGGGACCAACTCCTTACTGGATCTGGTGGTATTTGGCAAGTACGCTGGTTTGCGCGCCGCCGAGTACGCCAACCAGGTAGAGTTTGGCAATTTGCCCGCCGACCCTGAGGCCGGTGTGCGCAATGAGCTGGGAGCCCTGCGGCTTGAGACGGGCAAGGAGAATGTTTTCGATATTTCCACCGAGATGAAAAAGGTCATGTTTGACTTGGTGGGTATTTACCGCACCGAGAAGGATATGATCGCCGCAATTGAAAAAGTGCGCGAACTCCAGCAGCGTTATAAACACATCAAGATCTCCGATACCGGTCGGGTCTTTAATACCGAGCTGATCAACGCCTGGGAACTTGGCAATATGCTCGAACTGGCGGAAGTGATCGCCATGAGTGCGCTAAACCGCAAGGAATCCCGAGGTGGGCATTCCCGCGAGGATTATCCCAATCGTGATGATAAGGAATGGCTCAAGCATACTCTCGTGTATAAGCAGTCGAACGAGATCAAGATAGCTTACAAGCCCGTGACCATTACGAAATATCAACCCAAAGAACGCGTTTACTAGTAGAGGCGATCATGATTGTGACGTTGAAAATCTTCCGTTTCAACCCCGAAGTGGATAAGAAGTGGCATTACGAGACGTACAAGCTCGAGGCATTGGAGACCGATCGCGTTTTGGATTTGCTGGAAAAAGTGAAAGGTTACCAGGACGGCACCCTCTCGTTCCGGCGTTCTTGTGCACATGGTGTATGCGGTTCGGATGCGCTACGCATAAACGGGCGCAACCAGTTGGCTTGCAAGGCATTGGTTCGTGATGTCGGCACCACCATTACAGTTGAACCATTGTTGGGTCTGAAGGTTATCAAGGACCTGATTGTGGATATGGAACCATTCTTCGCCAATTAC
Organism: uncultured Anaerolineae bacterium; assembly: GCA_903908605.1. Taxonomy (GTDB): domain Bacteria; phylum Chloroflexota; class Anaerolineae; order Anaerolineales; family Villigracilaceae; genus UBA5195. Next base: position 16,229 of record CAIVSQ010000246.1, on the reverse strand, counting down.
AAGGCGGTTTTGCCGTATTTTGTGAATGAATCCCCACTGCCTGCGGATGGCAAGGAAAGACAACAAAGTCCCGAACAGCGTGCACGTTTCGATGAGACCACCAAGTGTATCCTCTGCGCGGCTTGTACAACCTCGTGCCCATCATTCTGGGGCAGTGACACCTATTTTGGCCCAGCTGCTTTTGTTACTGCGCACCGCTTTATCTTTGACAGCCGTGATGAGGCTGCCTCGGAACGCCTGCACATCCTGAGCGAGACCAGTGGTGTGGCACGCTGTCACACCGTCTATAACTGTACCATGGCCTGCCCGCGCGAAATTCAGATTACCAAGGCGATCGGGGAGTTAAAACTGGCGATGGTCACCGGCAAACTGGACTGAGACAAAAACAATCACGCTCGAATATTAACAAAAACCGCGTTTCTAACGCGGTTTTTGTTAACCAGCATTGGTTGCTTCACTCCATGGGCAACGGGTATACAATATTGGTACTGGTGAGGCCGTTGATAAGCAATGGCTTGTTGAGGTGCAGAAGAAATCATGCCGTATAAACCAACCATCCCATTATTTGACCTGATCCTGTGCATATCAGATGCAATCGACTTGATTAATCCCTCCGTAGCGGATTATCACCGTCGTATTGCTTACTTTGCATACCAGTTAGCGCGCCAGGTTGGTCTGTCGTCCCATCGCTGCCGGGAGGTTGCGATTGCCGCAGCCCTGCATGATGTAGGGGCAATTACCCTGCGCGAACGATTTGATCTGCTTAAGTTTGAAGTTGAACAGCCCAGTCACCATGCGGAAATTGGTTACTTGATGATTTCGAGTTACAGCCGATTTAACAAGGCGGCTGAGATGGTTCGTTTTCATCATACTGCTTGGAATGATGGCGCTGGCAGTGTCAGCATGGGGCTCCCCGTACCGATTGAAAGTCATATCCTGCACCTGGCCGATCGAGCCTTCGTATTGATTGACCCGCGCAAGGAAATTCTTTCCCAAGTTAAGGGTATTGTGAGCAAGATCGAACGAAAATCCGGCAGCCTGTTCATGCCGGATGTAGTCGATGCCTTCCTCGAATTGTCGAACCGCGATTTATTCTGGTTTGACCTGGTGGCTCCCAGCCAGGATATCAGCCTGTGGCGTGAGCTGGATTGGGGAACGATATCGTTGGAGGGTGAGGAATTCCTGGAGATGGCGCGTTTCTTCAGCCGCCTGGTGGATTACAAAAGCCCCTTTACGGCCAAGCATTCGAGCGCAGTAGCTGTGTGTGCACAATTTCTGGCGGAGCAGGCGGGTTTCCCTGCCAATAACCAGCGGCTTGCCTATCTCGCCGGGTATTTACATGATATTGGTAAATTGTGTGTTCCTGCTGAAATCCTGGTAAAACCCTCGGCGCTCTCGAATGATGAATTTGCTATTATGCGCCACCACTCTTATTACACCAATCATATTCTCAAACGGATGGGGGTGGTGGATGCAATCCGTGTTTGGTGCGCCTATCATCATGAACGCCTGGATGGGAGCGGCTATCCATATCACCTTAAGGCAGATGATTTGCCTGAAGGCGCGCGGATATTGGCCATCGCGGATGTGTTTAGCGCTGTCAGCGAGGACCGACCTTACCGGGCAGGAATGCAGAAAGCCCATGTGATGGAGGTGATGAATGACCTGGCTCACCGCGGTTTGCTGGATGCCCACCTCGTACAACTACTTGGAATCCAATTTGAAGTGATCAGCGCGCGCATGCTGGAGGCTGAACGTGGGGCAGGCCAGGAGTACGAACGTTTTGTGGAACGGCGTGGCAAGTACCTTGATATGCTCACGCCTGCCGAATAACGGGATTTACTCGATGGCTTCCTTCAATTTGCGTGCCAAAGTGCCGAAGTGAGCGGTATAACGAATTTCTTCCTCGCGTGGGCGAGGTAAATCGACTGTTAAATCCAACTTGATTTTACCGGGTCGGGCGGTCATCACCAGCACCCGGTCAGCCAGAAAAAGGGCTTCGCCAATAGAGTGGGTAACCATGATGACTGTTTTTTGGCGTGCCTGCCAGATGCGCGAAAGCTCGGTCCACATACGTTCTCGCGTTAGGGCGTCGAGTGACCCAAAAGGTTCATCCAGTAGTAGGATATCTGGATCGTGAACCAGTGCGCGCGCCAGTGCCACCCGTTGGGCCATGCCGCCCGATAGCTCACGCGGCAGGGCTGTTTCAAACCCCTCCAAGCCAACCAGGTCAATTAATTCACGGGCTCGTTGCCGTGCTGCCTCAGCCGGAATGTTTTCAATATCCAGCGGCAGCATGATGTTTTCCAGCACAGAACGCCAGGGCATCAGGTTGGCTTGTTGAAAGACGAAACCAATACGCGGTTGTGTGTGTCCCTCAAAGACCACCGTACCCGAGGTGGGGGGGATCAAACCCGCCAGGATCCTCAACAGTGTGCTTTTTCCGCTGCCTGACGGGCCCAATACGCAGACGAATTCGCGCGGGCAGACGGAAAAGTCGACCGATCCCAGTGCATGCAACCCACCGTTCCCGTCAGGGAAAACGGCGCTCAGGTTATTAACAAACAGCACGGGCTGGGGTGGCGTCAGGGTCTCAATTATTTCCATGGAAGAAAAGCGTTGCTAAAGGCTTTGTCGAGTGGCAGCGGATCAGTGTAAAGTTTCATGTCGAGCAGGACTTTTTGCATGTTTTCCCAGGCGGCCGGGTCGGAATATCCCAATGAATCGGCGCGCCATTGTTCTATGGATGTGCCCAACACTTGTTTTTGGACGAGCGGATCGGCCTGGTCAAGATTTTCTACATATTTTTTGCAAATTTCATAAGAGGCATCTGGGTCATTGATGGTGGCTTGCAGACCGCGGATAAAGGCTCCTACGAAGGCGCGCACCAGTTCGGGGTGTTCAGCGACGGTGGTCTCATTTGTGATGATACCGTTCGAGGCCAGTTGCAGGTAATCAGCCACGCGTAGTTCATTGACATCGTAACCTTTGGAGTGCAGCACAACCGGCTCGTTGGCGGCGTAACCAACCACGGCTTGTTCCTGCCCTGCTGCCAGGGCTTCCACCTGGGTGAAGCCAATTGAATCCAATGTTACGTCACTTTCACGGATGCCAGCCGCGTAGAGCAGCGCACGCAACCCAACGTAGTTGGCTCCAAACAGCCCTGGCAGGCCTATTTTTTTGCCGCGCAGGTCGGTGGGTGACTTGATGTTGGCATCTGCCATTGAAACAATCGAAATGGGGTATTTTTGATACCAGGCTGCCACGTAGACAAGGGGCAAGCCCTGGGCGCGCGCCATGAGGACCTGTTCGCCAGAGACAAGCGCAAATTGCAGCTGGTTGGCTCCCACCAATGCGGCGCCGTCGGTTTCGAAGGAGTAATCAAATTCGATTTCGATGCCAGCTTCCTTGAAGTAACCGCGTTCTACAGCGGTGTAAAAAGGTGCGTACTGCACATTGGGGATATAGCCCATCGGTAACTTGATGTGAACTACCGGCACTGTGGTGGGTTCTGGGCTGGGTGTGGCGGGTGCTGCGCAGCTACTCAGCGAGACCAGGATCAAAACACAAAGAAGCAATTTCTTCATTCTCATATTCTCCAGGATATTAATGTTTCCCCTGCCATGCCAGCAGGCGATGCTCAAGATAAATAACCACACCAAAAAGGGCCAGGGCTAATGCAACCAGTGTGAAGATGGCCACGAAAACCAGGGCGGTGTCGTACTGCCCCCTACCAACGTTAATCAGGAAACCGAGACCCTTGTCAGCGCCCACAAATTCACCTACTACAGCACCGATAACAGAGAGGGTAGCGCCGATTTTTAGGCCGCCAAGAAAGATGGGCAGCGCGGCGGGGATCTCCAGCAGCCAGAGCATTTGCAGGCGTGAGGCTCGCAGCGAGCGCATCAGCTCATGCAGTGAGCGCGGCACCTCGCGTAAACCCACCACCGTATTGACCAGTACAGGGAAGAAAACGATCAAGGCACAGATCAGGATCTTGGAAAAAGGACCCTGTCCAAACCAGATGATCAGCAGTGGCGCGATGGCCACAATCGGGATGGCCTGGCTCGCCACCAGGAAAGGCGATATCAGGCGTTCGAAAGTGCGCGACTTCGCAACTGCGTAACCGAACAAAATCGCGCTGCACGTGCCGGCAAACAGCCCAAGCACCACTTCTGAAAAAGTAACCAGGGTATGCCGCAGCAAGCTGCCATCGGCCATCGCCTTGCCGAAACGCACGGCTACTAACAGCGGCGAAGGCAGTATAAAGGCTGGTAACCCGCTGAAACGCGCGATGAGTTCCCACAGCACCAGAGTGATGGGGATGGCGATCCATGGCAGCCAATTGGCCTGCTTGAAAGGGATGTATTTATCCACTTTTTGCACGAGTTGAAAATCCTGGTCTTTGTTTATGAACTAGGGCAGAACAAAATACCCCGGGAAGGATTCCTCGGGGCGTTAAAAAACATCTTGGCGTTTAATAAAATGCCCCGAAAACGATAAACGTTTTCGGGGCTGACACGACAAAACATACCCAAAATGGGCTGATACCTTCTTATATCCGGACTTTAACCGTCGGCTGCGGAATTACACCGCATCATGCACCTTTATAGTGCTCGTGGGCTTTACCACCGATCGGGAATTTCACCCTGCCCCGAAGGTAATACTATTTGATTGTAAATCATTATATGACACGCCGACAGGCGCGTCTATTAAAAAACCATTAACATTCCAGGTTGAGACCCCTGGGAAGGCGATTAGGCCTTGACGATGCAATCGACCGGGCAGACATCCTTACAACGAGGGGCATCGTAGTGACCAACGCATTCAACGCAGGTGGCAGGGTCGATAACATAGATATCGCCATCGGTGATCGATTCGGTCGGGCATTCGGGCAAGCAGGCGCCGCAAGCAATGCAGTCTTCTTGAATTTTCATAGCCATGGTAACACGCTCCTAGATTGAATTTGAGATACCTTGCTTATACTTATCTTCGCACCGGGTGTCAATTGACAAAAATCTTGAAAAACCGGTAATTTGTCATGGATTTATATGAAAAAACTTAAAGAGAGTAAAGTTTCCCATATTTTGTTTTGAGATATTGGATATATGGTGTGATGCTCATTGGCGCACCGGTGGCGCGCTCCACCACTTCGGGGGCGGTGAACTTGCGTCCATGGCGATAAACATTATCCTTCAGCCAGCCATGCAGGCTGCCAAACTGACCCTGGCGCATTTCATTCCGGATGGCCGGATGAGCGCGCTGGGCAGCATCAAAGAATTGGGCGCTCAGGATGTTACCGAGGGTATAACCCTGGAAGGCGCCACCAATGAAGCCGCCGAACCAATGCACGTCTTGTAAGACACCATCGCGATTGTCGGGCGGAGTGATTCCAAAGTCTTGCTGGAAGCGGCTGTTCCATGCTTCAGGTAAGTCGCGGATGGCGAGCTTGCCTTCGAGCATCGCCAGCTCAAGATCAAAACGCAACATTACATGCAGGTTATAGGTCACCTCGTCGGCATCGGTGCGGATGAGGGATCGTTCGACCTTGTTAATTCCTCGGTGGAACCGTTCAAGTGTTACTCCGCCCAATTGAGCGGGGAATTCGGTCTGCAGGCGTGGGTAAAAGAATTCCCAAAATTCCTCACTGCGGCCAACCAGGTTTTCCCAGGTGCGTGACTGGCTTTCGTGCACACCCGAAGAAGTGCCGCCGCCCAGTGGAGACGCCTCAAGGGCCATATCGATGCCTTGTTCATAGAGGGCATGCCCGGCTTCATGAATGTTACTAAACAGGGTTTCCCCCAAGTAATCCTCTTTTACACGTGTGGTGATACGCACATCACCCAACGAGAATTTGGTCATGAATGGGTGGTGAGTCTTGTCGATGCGCCCGCGGTTGAAATCATAGCCCAGCTGGCGGATGACACTTTCTGCAAAGGCCATCTGCTGGTTCTCAGGGAAATGCAAATGCAGGAAGGAATCATCGGCGAGATCCTGGGAAGTAATTGCTTTTACGATCGGAACCAATTGATCGCGTAGTTCGGCAAATAACTTGCGGATCGAGGATGCTTTCATGCCGTAATCGGACATGTCAATCAGCGGATCGGCAATATGTTCGTAACCCGGGTAGTATTCCGAATATTTTCGGCTCAGCTCGAGGGTTTTCTCTAAGTAGGGTTGAACTTTTGCAAAATCATTGGCTGGACGGGCTTCGGTCCAGACCTGGTACGAAGCTGCCAGGTGGGTGTACATTTCGGCCACAAATTCAGGCGGCAGCTTGGTGGCATTTTCATAATCTATGCGGGTGACACGTACCAGGCTGGCGTCGTCTGAGTCATACGGCAGGCTCTCGGCGTATGGTGCCAGGTCATCGAGTAATTTTCCAATGATGGGGTCAATAAATTTTTCCTGGGCAATTTTTGAAAGCGTAGCCATCTGTCGTCCGCGCGCTTCCGCACCGCCCTGGGGCATGTAAGTCAGCTGGTCCCAACTTAACAGGGATGCTGCCATTCCCAGGTCGTTTATCTCTGCCAGTCGGGTCTTTAGCTCAGCCAGTTTATCCTCAATTTCAGCCATAACTAGTCTCCTTATAAAGTAATTACTCAATTTTATCTGATTTTGTCTTTCCAGGTTTTGTCCGAAAAAGCAGAACTGAAGCAGCCCGGTTAGTGACGATGGTGGAAATTATCGGGTCAATCCAGCTCTCCATTGCGTGGAGTTTGCCTGTTACGTATATGCGTGATTGTACCTGAAAAAAAACAAGGAGCAGCCTGTTCAGCCGCTCCTTGAAGAATTTAACCGAGTTGTGCGCGGATTTTCTCCGCGGTTTGTTGGTATCCAGCCAGCTTTTCGCGCTCCTTCTGCACCACGGGGGCTGGGGCCTTGTTGGCGAAGTCACTGGAAAGCAGCTTTTCCAACCGGGTAATGTGCCCTTCCGCCTCGCTTAGTTCTTTGGCGAGACGCGCCTGTTCCTCAGCTGGGTCGACAAATTCAGCCAGGGGTAGGTAGATTTGTACTGGCCCAGCGACCAGGGCGATTTGGCCGTCTGGGCGGGTGATCATTTCAGTGCGGATATCCAGCTTTTGTTCATCCAGTCCGGCCATTTGGGCAATAACGCGAGCTTCCTGCTTGACCAGGCCAGTTGAATCGATCAACGTGGCGGACAACTTAAGGTTGGGCTTGACGTTTTTCTCTGAGCGTACATTGCGAATGGCGCGGATGATTTCCTGGATTTGTTCAAAGCTGGCGATTTTTCCTTCTTCCCAGCCTTCTGGAGAGCGCACACCCGGCCAACTGGCAATCATCAGTACTTCGGGCCAATCGCTGACCAAGGTGGAGAGGCTGGAGCTTTGCGTGGCTCGACGCACATGACCCCAAATTTCCTCTGTAACAAATGGTGTAAAGGGGTGCAGCAAACGCAGGGAAACGTCAAAAACCCGCAGCAGGGTTTCTGCGGTTTGCTGGGCGCGAGCACCGCCCAGGTTGAGCTGGTTCTTGGCAATTTCAAGATACCAGTCAGCGAAGTCATTCCACAGGAAGTCGTAAATTAGTTGGCCGGCCTGGCCATACTGGAATGTCTGAAACAGGCGTTCAACATCGCTGACCAGGTTCTGCAGCCGGGCCCAGATCCATGAATCAGCCAGGGTCCATTCCACTTCGCCGGCCGGATTTTCATCCTGGGAGGTGATGGCGTTAATCACAAAACGGCCAGCGTTCCAGAGCTTGTTGGCAAAGTTACGGTTGGATTCAACTTTTTTCAGGCTCAGATTTGAATCTTTGCCTGGGGTGGAACCGACCAGCAGGGTGAAGCGCAGTGCATCGGTCCCCAGGTCGTTCATCACGATCAGCGGGTCGATCACATTACCCTTGGTCTTGGACATTTTCTGGCCATGTTCATCACGGATGAGACCGTGCAGGTAAACGGTGTGAAAAGGTGCCTTGTCGGTAAATTCCAGGCCGCTCATGATCATGCGTGCCACCCAAAAGAATAGGATGTCGTAGCCGGTTTCCATGTAGCTGGTCGGGTAGAAGTAGCTCATGTCAGGAGTCTTCTCGGGCCAGCCAAGCGTGGAGAAAGGCCACAATCCGGAGGAGAACCAGGTGTCGAGCACATCCGGATCCTGTTCAATGTTGGGTGAGCCGCAGTGTGCGCAGGCACCTGGGTCCACCCGCTCACAGGTTTCCTTGCCGCAGTCGGCGCAATACCAGACCGGGATGCGGTGTCCCCACCAGAGTTGGCGGCTAATACACCAGTCGGTGATATTTTCCAGCCAGTTGAAATACACCTTCTCAAAGTGCTCGGGCACAATGCGGATATCGCCGTTTTTTACAGCCTGCAAGCCCTTATCGGCCTGTTCCTGGATGCGCACAAACCACTGGGTTGAGATCATTGGTTCAATGATCTCGCCGCCACGCTGTGAGCGTGGAACATTAAGGGCGTACGGTTCTTCCTTGATGACGAGGTCAGCGGCTTTCATATCTGCCCATAGCTTTTTGCGGCACTCGAACCGATCCATGCCGGCGTAGGCACCGCCCACCTCGGTCACCCGGGCTGCACGGTCCAGCATCGAGAGCACTGGTAGACCGTGTCGTTGGCCGATCTCGTAGTCGTTTGGATCGTGTCCGGGCGTGATTTTGAGCGCGCCGGTACCGAACTCGCGTGTCACATATGTATCTGCAATAACCGGAATTTCGCGTCCCAAGATTGGCACGATCACTTTTTTGCCGATGTATTTCTGGTAGCGTTCGTCTTCAGGGTGGACTGCCACGGCGGTATCACCCAGGATGGTTTCGGGGCGTGTGGTGGCGACTGGGATGTATTCGCCGCTTTGCCCGCTGAGCATGTACTTGAAGAAGAACAGAGTACCGGGTTCTTCAGAGTATTCCACTTCAAGATCCGAGACGGCGGTCTTGAGGCCTGGTGACCAGTTAATCAGGCGCGGGCCGCGGTAGATTTTTCCGGCTTCATAAAGGCGCACGAAAGCTTCGCGCACAGATTTCGAAAGGCCCTCGTCCATGGTGAATCGTTCCCGGGTCCAGTCACAGGAGGCGCCCAGGCGACGGATTTGACCGGTGATCATGCCGCCGTATTTTCGCTTCCATTCCCATGTACGACGTAGGAATTCATCGCGACCGACTTCTTCGCGGCTCGTGCCTTCTTTCAGCAGCTGTCTTTCCACCATTAATTGCGTGGCGATGCCGGCATGATCGGTGCCGGGCACCCACAGGGCAGAATAGCCCTTCATGCGGTGGTAGCGGATCATCAGGTCTTCGATACTAACGAACATGGCATGCCCGGTGTGTAGTTCGCCGGTCACGTTGGGGGGTGGGATGGCAATGACAAACGGCTTGACATTTGGATCGAAGTCAGGTTTGTTAGGGTCGTTGTGCGGTTGGAAATAACCACCGTTTTCCCACATTTCGTAAATGCGTTTTTCGGTGTCTTTGAAGTCGTATGCTTTGGGTAAGGTGTATTCAGCCATTCTAGCTCCTTGGTTGCCCGGGTGGTCGCCATTGTTGGCGCGCGCCCGGTATGATTTCTTATTCGGATCGCAGGTAGTCAGGGGTTTTAGAAACCCAGTCAAGTTCTATGTTTGCCCGCGTTCCTATTCGCTCATACAATTCGCCGGCGTGTTGTTGGATGTGGCGAATGTTATAGAATTGCAGCTCTAATTTTGTAAAAGGCAGCCAGTCAAAGCCAGAAGGGGCCTGTGGCCCCAGGTCCGCGAGCTGGACCCGTACTTGCGTTTGGACGAAGGCCAGGTATTCCAAGACTTCAGCCTGGCTGAAGGCGGGGCCGTTATCGGGGTCGTGGTGTTTCTCCCAGGCGATGAAAGCCTGGCGGTTTGGTTGCAAGTAAAGATGAGCGTAATAAAGCGCGTGATAGGCTTTGCGCCAGCTTGGATCAGTGTCACCCGGGGCATCCCAAGATGCCTCCGGGCATTGTACAATGACCAGTTTCAACATCTCCAGTGCTGCGAAATATTGTGATTTGATGATCTGTTGTAGTTCCATATTTCTCCAGGCAGCTTAAAGTTAAACAAAAACGCCAATCGTCCGGATGAGGACGAAAGGCGAGCCTTCCGCGGTACCACCTCTTTTCGCCATGTATGGCGCACTTTCCCTGCCAGGCAACTAGCGCACATGGGCAGGTTTGACCGGCAATCACCAGTCTACGCGATAACGGGCGCTCCCGTGCCGGTCTAGTGTTCCAAGCATAACCTGGGATGTTCTTCGGCAGATAATCCGGGCGACGTTCGGCAGAGGTCTGCTGTGGAAGCTTCCAGCCTGGGCTTCCTTCTCTATCAGCGGGCCTGCAGCCTACTCCTCTCGGATGAAAGGATTATATTATTTTCACTGGTCAGAGTCAAGCTTAAACCGTCATCAACGCAATTGCGCCCAGGGCTGCTGCAATGCCAAGCCACTGCAGTCGGTTGATTTTTTCTTTTAGGACCAACCAGGCCAATAGCACGGTGGTGCCAGGATAAAGAGAACTGATCACTGCGGAAACATCCATGCGCCCGGTTTGGCTCGCCAAAATGTAAAAGATGTTCCCGCCCACATCCAGCACTGCATTTACCATTACTAATGGCCAGGCTTTGTTGTTTGAAATGCGCCAATCGTGCCGCAGGGTGAGCATGAAACCCACCATCAGGATGCTGCCGCCTGTGCGTGAGGCCACCATTGGCCAAACCACGGCACTATCACTGGCCTGGTGCATGAGAACAAAATAGGTTCCAAAACAAACCCCGGCCACCAGTGGCAGGCGTAAATCTGAAAACCGCATCAGCTGGCTTTTGGGGCTGTCTTCCTGGGCTACCAGCCAGACGGCTAACAATGCCAGCCCAAAGCCAACCAGCTTGGGCAGGCTGGGTAAGCCATCCAAAATTGTGCCAACCACCACTGGCAGGGTGGCTGCTAATAGAGCTGAGACGGGTGTAGCGATGCTCATTTGGCCGACTATCATGGCCTGGTAGAGGATCAGCAATCCACCAGTTCCGATCGCACCAGCCAGGCCGGCCAGCAACATCTTTTGTAGGGGTGGCTGGCTTTCTCCGGTAAAAACCAATGCGCCGAATAGCATTGCCAGGCCAATCACCTCTGCGTACAGCACGGCACGGTAAGCGCCCGCTTTGCGGCTGGCCAGACCGCCAAAAAAATCACCACCGCCCCATGAGAGAGCGGATAACAAACCAAATAGAATGGAATTCAACGCAAGCCTCAGATTTGAGTTTCTTTGATCAACACAGCCTAGATTTTACCAGCCGCCTGTGCGCGTTCCAGCACTTTTCGGGCATTCTTGAGAATGGGCATGTCAATCATTTGGCCATCCAGCTCGTAAGCCCCGGCGCCTTCAGCCTGGTGGGCCACGAAAGTTTCCTGAACGCGCCTGGCATATTCGATGGCAGCGTCATTGGGGGTGTAGGCTTCCTGGACGGGATGCACCTGGGCTGGGTGGATAATCTGTTTGCCGGTGAACCCCATGGCTGCCCCCTGGGCGGCTTCTATTTTGAGATTGAGCGAGTCGCGGAAGTCAATAAAAACCATGTCGATGGCTTGTAAATCATAGGCGGCCGCATGCGTGACCACAGCACTGCGTGCAAACATAACTTCCCAGGCCGCGCGCGATCGGGTGGCGCCAATGTTGGCGGCGAAATCCTCGGCGCCAAAAATGAGCGCATCCAGGCGTGGGTGCGAGGCGATTTCTTTCAGGTTTATGATGCCGCGCGCAGTTTCCACTACTACCAGGATGCGAATGGAATTCATTGGCCAGCCATTGGCAAGCTCGGCAGCTTCAATCATGTCGCTAGCCCACTGAATATGGTCGAGAGCCTCAATTTTGGGGATGACGATGCCATCCGGGCGCCACGGTAGTACCGCGGCCAAGTCTTGCTGTTCAAAACCGGATCCGATTGAATTAATACGGGCCAGTTTTTCCGATTTTCCAAAAGAAAGTTCTTGCAGAGCTTTTGCAATGTTGTCGCGGGCATAGTCCTTGCGGTTAAGCGCCGTGCCGTCTTCCATGTCCATGCAGATTGAATCCACTTGTACGGATATGGCTTTGTTGATTTTGTTCCAGTCATCACCTGGCATATAGAGTAGTGCGCGTCGGGCTTTCATCGTGCTCCTTGCTTGGGCTGCCCGGTGTTGGACCGGTGCCAATATGGGTTCATGCTTTTTTGAGAAACATCACGCTTCGTTCAAATTCGATCACCAGGGTGGCATCGGGTTTGCGACCCCAATGTTTGAGCCGTACGATGCCCACCTCAGGCCTGGACCTGGAATCACGTTTCTCCAGGACTTCACTTTCGGCATAAATGGTATCCCCATGAAAAGTAGGGTTGGGACTGACCACGCGGTCATATCCCAGGGTGGCCACGATGGTACCTTCGGTTAATTCTGGTACAGTCAGGCCGACCACCAACCCAAGGATGAAAATGCCATTGACAATGCGCTGTCCAAATTGAGTGCGCGCAGCGAAATCTTCGTTGCAGTGCAGAGGCTGGGAATTCATGGTCAACATGGAGAAAAGCACATTGTCCATTTCGGTTAGGGTGCGACCGTTGGCGTGGACAATTTTTTGTCCCACCATCAGGTCTTCAAAATATTTTCCTGGCATGGCAGCTTCCTCGGTTGGCTTATGCAGTTTCGCTGGGGTCTGTACGAGCAGATAATTCGACCAATAATTGATCGCGTTCAACAGACTGCCCAGGGTGGATCATGGTCTTTTTTACAATGCCGTCGAATGGGGCGGCGACCTTGTTCTCCATTTTCATGGCTTCGATGACGGCCAGGGTTTGGCCTTTTTTAACAATATCGCCATCGGCGACATTGACGCTGCGAACCAGCCCAGGCATGGGAGCCGTAAGTGAGCCGACCTCGCTTCCGAGCCTGGAGTTTTTGCGTGTTTCTGTGGCTGCGCTGAGAACCTGGGTCTGTCCGTTGACTGTTACCCAGGTCTTGGAGCCGTCGCGTGTCACCCAGGCTTGGGTGATGCGTCCGTTTATCAGTAAGTCCATGCATTGGCCATCAGCGCGCAGCATTTCCACCGGCACGCTTTTACCAGCATAGCTTGCTACGAATCCGCCACCAGCCGGCGCTATGTCGATGCTGTACGTTTGTCCGCGGAGTACGTAGGTGTGTTTCATGTCTCCAGATATAACACAAAATTGGCGCCGTGGGGAATCTTTCAGCGCCAATTTTGTGTTGAATGTTGGATGGAGGTTGTTTAGATTTTTACATTTCGCAGCAGGCGCAGACCGTTTAGCACGACCAGCACAGTGCTTCCTTCGTGACCAAGCACACCCAGTGGCAGAGGCAGGCGGGCGCCAAAGGCGGAGGCTGTCAGGATGATGATGACTGCCATGGCAAATACCAGGTTTTGCCATACTACCTTTTCGGCACGGCGAGCTAGTGAAATGGCGAAGGGGATTTTGCGGAGATCGTCAGACATCAAGACCACATCGGCGGTCTCAATCGCCACATCCGTGCCGCCGCCACCCATGGCGATGCCAATATCTGCTGTCGCCAGCGAAGGGGCGTCATTGACTCCATCGCCCACCATCGCAATTGGACCATACTTGTTTTGCAGCGCTTTAAGCACAGTCACTTTATCCTGCGGCAGCAGCCCGGCATGAAATTCATCCACCCCGGAGCGGGCAGCGATCTGGGCAGCGACGCGCGGATTGTCACCGGTCAGCATGACCACGCGTTCGATCCCAGCGGCTTTAAGCCCTTTGATCATTTCGATTGCATCCGGGCGCAGTGTATCAGCTACCGCCAGCAAACCCAGGAAGCGCGGCGCCGAGTAAACAAACATGGCGGTCTGACCCTCCGATTCCATCTGGCGGGCTACTGCCAATAAGTCGGCCGGAAGCTGCACATCACGCTCCACAAACATGCGCTCGTTGCCAATCCAGTAATGGATATCATCCACCCGTCCTTCCACTCCCTGGCCTGGTATGGCGCGGAAATCGGTGGCCGAGGGCAGGTTTAACCCACGGTCGTGGGCGGCCTGAACGATTGAGTGTGCCAGGGGATGTTCGGAACGAGATTCAAGCGCTGCAGAAAAGCGCAGCAGGCTGGTTTCGTCCAGGTTGGCATCATGCAGGTGAATAGCGGTCAGGGTTGGTTTGCCGCTGGTTAGAGTGCCGGTTTTATCAAAAGCGACCACTTTAAGGGTGGCAGTTTTTTCCAGATGTACGCCACCCTTAAAGAGCACCCCATTTTTTGCGGCATTGGCGATGGCCGAAAGGATGCTGGCGGGTGTGGAAATGACCAGGGCGCAGGGTGATGCCACCACTAGCCAGGTCATTGCACGGTAGAAGCTGGCTTGGAATTCTCCTCCAAGCACAAGCCATGGGATCAAAATCAGTAGGAACGAAGCGCCCAGTACAAAAACCGCATAATAGTTTTCAAATTTGTCTAACATGCGTTGGGTGCTGGCCTTGTTTGTCTGGGCATCTTCCACCATTTGCACAATGCGGGCCAGGGTGGTGTCTTTGGTGAGACGGGTCACGCGTATTTCCACCGACCCGTTGGCGTTTAGCGTGGAGGCAAAGACACTATCCCCGGGGATCTTGTGAACCGGCATTGCTTCGCCTGTGATGGTAGCCTGATTGGCATCGGTTTCTCCCGAGATGATTTCGCCATCGATTGGAAAACGTTCACCCGGGCGGACGATGACTACGTCACCCAGTGTTAATTGTTCAACTGGCAGGGTGACCATGCGTGAGCCGCGCCGCACTGTGGCGACGGAAGGACGTAGGTCCAGCAACTTTTCAATCGCCTTGCGGCTTCGATCCATTGCAAATGACTGCAGCGTGTTGGAAAGCGAGAATAGAAAGAGCAGCATGGCTCCTTCGGCGGGCGATCCCACCAGGGCGGCTCCCAGGGCAGCGACCAGCATCAACATATCGACATTAATCGTTTTTTGCTTGAGGGCTTCGATTGTTTCTACTACCCCAAAATATCCGCCTGCCACATAAGAGACAGCATAAAGCAGCCCGGATGCCAGCGGGTTGAGACCGAGCAGGACGCCGAACCAGGCCATCAGCCCGGTGGTGGCGTTGATGATTGTGAATAGCACCTCAATTTTTTCGGTACTCAGGAATGGCTTTTTTGGTGTTTCCTGGGCAGGGCCTAGGAAGGTGGCTTCCACTTCGGTCGCGTCGCCGTTCAGGGTGGAAGGTTGGTTCAGGCTTGCGGCAATGATCCCGTTTTGGAACACCGCGCTGGGGAGAGTTGCGGCGGACTGGTATTGGGCGATCAACTGCTTGCCCATGGCACCAGCGCAGTTTGCGCAGGCGGGCAGTCCGTTTTCTCGTTTCGCGGCGCATTGTGCAGCGCGCATGGCGGCCACTTGGCCCGATTGCCGAATGACTTGCATGGCCATCTCGTTGGAAAGGATGCGTGGGTCGTAAACGGCTTTTAACTGACCCAGTTCAATATCGAATTCAACTTTTTCAATGCCCTGGTATCCGCGCAGGGTGTCAGTGAGTGCATCCGTGCAGCGGCCACCTTCATGCGCGGTTTTCGTAACGGGTTGGTTGATGTCTGTCATGGGTAGTCCTTTTCTTTTACCAGGTTGCGACTGGCGTGACTTTTTGGGATTGGCAGTCAGGGCACAGACCATAATACAGTACGCGCGCTCCAAGCAGCTTAAATCCCGATGCCTGGCTGATTTCGTTGTCCAGGTGGTGAACATGTTCGGATGGAATGTCGATAATTCGGTGACAAGAGACGCAAGCCAGGTTGACGTGTGGTTCCATGTCTGGATCGTAGTGAACATGATCATCGCCTGCGTGTCCAAGTACATTGACTGCCCCAAGCTTAACCAGTGTATCCAATGTGTTGTAAACCGTTGCCAGCGATAGCGAGGGGAAATGCGGGTGTAGATCGCCATAGATCATTGCTGCGGTGGGATGCTCCTCGCTTTCCATAAGCAGTTTACAAATAGCTTCACGTTGGGGAGTCAGGCGCATACCGGCTTGTTTGAGTGTGTTGGTCAGTGTGGTGATATTGGACATAAATTCTCTACTTTGTATTAGTTCTAAATTTAGAATCATTATAAATAAAATCCCCAAACTGTCAAGTTTCTGTGGAAATATCCTCAACCTTCTAACACTATTCTTATTGACGCTCGTTTTTGCGCATGTTATGATTAATTTCGTCTGTTTGGCACTCTTAAGCTTGGAGTGCTAATAGAAAAGATATAACTATGACTGATT
>CAIVSQ010000245.1 GCA_903908605.1 uncultured Anaerolineae bacterium | reverse complement strand
GGCATCAATCGCCTTCAGGATATCCAAAGCCTTCTGCTCCAGCCGCCCCGCCCGCAGCTCGTCATAGCGCACCCGGATCACCTTGTGCTCAAACGTCTCCCGGCAGACATACACCACCCAGGCAAACTTCCAGCCCCCATAACGCATATAGAGCTGCACCTGGTCGTTATGCTCGTGCAGTGCCCTATTTTGGCCACAAACCAGGTCAAACTTGCTGCTCGATACACTCTTAATCTCAAGCAGATCCCCCCAGGCCGTCAGCCCATCAATATGGCCGCGCAACCGGTCATCCACCGGCGAAACCACCTCCCGCCGGTCCATATTCGCAATACGCATCTCACGCATCCGCCCCAGCACATCCCGCTCAAACAGATACCCCACATAGCACATGCGGTGGTGATAGTCTGAAGTGTCCCCCCCGTTCAAGTAATTGTTATAGGCCATTTGCGAACACTTCACCACCTGGCTGATTCCCAGGTAATTGCGCATCACATCCAAACCACTATGCTTGCGAATGTGCATATCGATATTGCTTTCCAGTTCTTTTGGCGTAATCATTCTTCCGTCTCCAATCCTGCTAATAATCGTTTGTGCGAGGCCAATAAGCGGTTCAGCGCCGCCTCACCCGGCACCCATGTGCGTAAGGCATTACAACCAGGTACGCTGCAGCGCACATCCACCACATACCCCTCGATCACCGCGATCACATCCAGATCATCCGGACGATCATCCTTCACATTAATGGCATGCCGGTAGAGCAGCAATTGCGTAATCTTGCGGCCATTACGCCTCACACAGCCCAATTCATGCCCATTCGCACAGCGCCAGGCAGTCATCTTCTTCGGTTCATTTTCCATCATCGCTGCTCTCCAATTGCTCCATCGTCATCTCGTGCAGGGTTGCCACACCATACCCGTCATACTTGCAGCCAATCCGTAGTATTGCCTGGCATCGCACACAAACAGTCACCCGCCGGTTGTAACCCTTCACTAGCGCCAGTGTGATCGTGTTCCCGCAGGCGCACTGAATGGGGAAATGCCCAAAGCGCGCATTATGGATGACTGGTTTCATTCTTCACCCTCACGCCCCTGGAGGGTTCACCCTCACGCTCCTGGAGGGTCACCTTCTTCCAGTGCCGGTAATCAGCGTGTATCTCCTCAGTGCTACCCAGCCCCACCGCCACGCACTGCTCTGGCACCCACTCAGATCGCACCAGCGTCGCACCGTACACATCCTGGAATTCCTCCGCCCCTGCCGGAATAGATCTCACCAGAGCAAACTGGGGTTGCTTCCCCGTTTCCCTGGCGAACTCTGCCACAGCCAGCTTAATCGCGGTGGAAATCTTGGCCCCGACAGGGAAATATTGCATCCAGTAATTTGCCAGACTTTGGCCAAAATCCAATCGTGCCAATCCGCTCTGCGTAGGTATCATATTCATCTTGCCACCTTGCCAGCACCATCCGGACCGCCAACCCAAACTTCTTCATGCGCCCAGGCAGGCAGGTTACGAACCACCTTTAGACCCATGCTGGCAATTTGCAGCTCAGCCAACTCTGGAAAAGTGGAGCTGACACCCAGTAAAGTTGGGCTAACCCCCGTGCGTGACTTATATGCAGTAATACAATCACAGGCAAATTGAACAACACGCTCCATTGCTGGGCGGGGTAAGTTATCTCGATAAATAATCCAAAGTACATCCTGTTCAATCATCTCAGCACCTCTCAGGCTGGCCAATTGGTAATATCAGTATTCCGTGCGCGTAACAGCGAGCGGGTAAACTCATCTGATTTTGCATAAACGCTTTTGATCAGTTCTTGCATGCGCTGCAGCTCATACTCTTTTTTCAATTCAGATGCGGTGGGTGGCTTTTGAGCAGAATAATCAAACTGCTTGCCCACCACATGCTTGTGTCTGTGCTTGGCATAATTTTCTCTGCGCTGCGCAATTACACAGGTTTCTTTCTTGCAAATTTGCGCGTTATAACTCTTTGTAATAAAAATTTCACCGCAAAACTTACAAGTTACCTGCCGATAACCGCAGCCGCACTTGCACGCCTCATTTGTCATACATGCACCTCCTCAGCTGCCTGCTTGCGCCAATTACCAGCCGTCCGCTCACTGACACCAAACGCATCCATAACCTCGCGCGTGCTCATCTTTGCAATCCGCTCACGCACATCCGCCGGAACTTTCCGCCAATCGCTGTAAGTCCCGGCACCCCACGGGAAAGTTTCGGGAAAGTTTCCTGAAACTTTCTGATCCTGTGGAAAGTTTCCAGAAACTTTCTCCTGTGCCCGCGCATCATCCTTCGCCTTTCTGTTCAGCATTCGCAGCTCATGCTTGCGGCTGCGTTCCTCCGCATCCACCTGGCGCTCATAAGCCCGCCGCTCCGCCTCCACCCGCAGCCTCTCCGCCTGCTCAGCCTCCAGGCGCCAGGCTTCCGCACTGCGCAGCTCCGCCACCTGCGCCGCCTCCACATCCTTCGCATTCTGAGTGCGCAGCGCAATGGTCACCGCCGCAGGCACCGAAAGCAGTGAAAGCAGCGCCTTGGCTATCCAGACCGGAGCACCCAACTCAAGTGCCACATTCACCGTGATCACCACCGCCAGATAAAAAACAGTCGTCAGCACCGCGATCGAAAAAGTTTTCTGCCGTTCCCTCCACAACTGAAAGGCCGTGCTCACCACACTCAGCCCCAGGCCCTCCACCGCCAGCGCCATCACCCACGCCACCCAGGCGGGCCAGCCCAATAGGCTTACAGCGTTATGCCAAACCATATAAGCTGGGCTTACCGGTGCCAACCAGGGCACAGTAGCTGCCACATTGTCTATTAGCGTTTGCTCGCTCACCTGGATTACATGCCGCCAGGATTTCATCCCGCGCTCGAACCAGTCTTCCTGGTCGCCTAAATTATTTGCGTTTTTAATAGATATAGATGCCATATTCCTCCAAAAATCGTGCGTGCGTGCTTGCGTACGTGCGTGCGCGCGCGAAATGGCTATTCCTGTGGGTACAATCCTTCCATCGGGGGAGGGGGGGTGATGTTGGGATGTGATGCAAGGTCGCGCATGGCCGCCCGGCCTGCCCTCGTCAGTTGATACCCCTGCTGTGGTGACTTCGGATTAGCAAACTCCAAAATGCCACGTTTCAGCATCTCGCCGCGAATTTCCCGGAACTGAGCCTGGCTAAAGATCTTCCCCGCGCCAATCCAGTAGCGCTCGGCGAAAGGAATGCCGTTTAGCAATCCGGCAGCCAAAATTGCCATGGATTCTTCATCCACCGGAAAGCGAGCCGTAGTGACTGAGACATAACCACCCTCGCTAATTTCGTGGAGGTTGATTTTTATAGTTCGTACGCTTTCGCCTGGCGCACCTTTTCCATCACCTATAAGGCCATCTTTGTTCAAGTCAATGCCGGTGAGTTTTTCAATGTTGGTGAGGCTGAACCAGTGCAACTGGTTGATGATCCAAGTGATTGCCTGGATGAGCGCCCACACACCAGCGGCCCAATACCAGGCATCCGTTACCCGGTTTTTGAGCAGGATGACCAGAACCGGTATAGCTATCACCAGACCGGTGATGGTGGCTTGCAACAAAGGTACGCCTGCACCCGCGTTGGCACTGTGCAAATATTCCTGAGCAGAGATTGTCTTGGAATGATCCGGTCCGCCACCACCACCGTTGGTGATGGTGCGTTCCACATACTTTTCAGTTGTCATAATCGTTATCCTCCGTCGGGTTGGGTCTCTCACCTTCCCCATCAAAAATAGTGATTGGATTTGTCCCCACCAGCGCCACCCCTGCTGGGTCTGTTTTATGAATTGCAGCATTGTGCGATACGATCCCCGAGAGCCGTACCGCCCCAGAGGTGGCAATCATCTGCCGGTCTGCATCATTCCGCGTATCCAGTTTCAATGTCATACCCGTGTTGGGGTCTGTCAACGAAACCATCCCGTGCCCCTCATAATTAATCAGTGGGTATTGACCGGTGGCCGCGTCCAAAGCAATCAACTGTGCGCGCAACGCTGCAGCTGTCACTGCTGTTCGGCTGCGACCAATAAAAAATAGACTCAAACCATACCCGCCACCCAGCAAAGCCAGGCTCAACGCCATCGTTGCCGCCAGCATCGACCAGCGTATAAACTCCTGCCTGCTGCGAACCCACTGCGCAGATACCTGCTCTCTCTC
>CAIVSQ010000244.1 GCA_903908605.1 uncultured Anaerolineae bacterium | reverse complement strand
CTGTGATAACAGATCACTACCTCTGCCCCGCATTCCACCAACGTGCGGCAGATTACCCGACCTAACTGCCCGGCACCACCTGTAATCAGGGCGATTCTCTTACTCAGACCAATATTCATCTCAGTCTCCTTAACGCAGGTTTCGTAAAAATTATATCATTTCGTGATCTTTATTCCCCGTTGCCCAGTTTTGGGGCTATAATCTGGCCAAAATCGTAGCCAGGAGGCAGTAAATGTTGGCAGTTACATCCGACTATGTCGAAGACACCGGCGACGCCTCACCCTATCTCGAGCGTATCGCCCGTGCCGGCTTTACCCATGTTCATTGGTGTCACCACTGGAACACGGATTTTCTGTATTCCCCACCCGAAATATCCCAGGTAGCTCGCTGGTTCAAGCAATATGGCCTGGCTTTGCTCAATTTGCACGGCAGTCACGGACGCGAAAAATACTGGTGTTCGCCGCTGGAATATCAGCGCCTGGCTGGTGTGGAACTGGTCAAGAATCGCATTGACATGACCGCCCGACTTGGGGCAGATGTGGTCATCATGCATGTGCCGTCCAGTCTGGATCCACTCGAGCGCGTAAACGCAATAGACCCTGTGCGCCGTTCGATGGACCAGATACTGCCCTTTGCCCATGCCATGGGCGTTCGCATTGCCGTTGAAAATATGGAATCTGACGATTTTGACATGCTTGCAACCCTGCTCAATGAATACGATCCGGCTGAATTGGGTCTATGCTATGACTCAGGGCACGGAAACATCGACGGCCGCGGACTGGACAATCTCGAAAAATACAAAAATCGTCTGATTGCTGTACATCTTCACGATAACGACGGCCACAGTGATCAACACGCCATCCCCTTCACAGGCAGTGTTGATTGGCCGCACCTGGCTACCATCCTGGCTTCCTCAGCCTACGTCGGTCCCATCAACCTGGAAGTCATCATCGATACCCAGCGCGAGTCTGACGAAGACGATTTTCTGCGTCGGGCTTACCTCGCTGGCCAGCGCCTCACCGCAATGGTGACCGCCAGCTGATCATAGTTACCCCGCCCGGCAGCGACAAACCTGGTGCTGCCGGGTGAGGATGGATGTGGAAATTTTTGGTTGGGGCTGCGAATCATGAAAAATTGGTATTTATTGCTATCATTCCTGAACCCGAACAGAAAAGATATTAATTCTTTTTTTCCTCTCAAGAATGATAAAAAACGATTAGTCATCCTATTATGTTATTGTCAGGTTTTTGTGCTAGACTGAATTGCTGACAATATTCCAGAATCGTTCGAAATTTTTGAATTACTCAGACTAACTGGGGGAAAACATGAACCTATTCGATCAAGTAACAGCCGTAACGGTGATATATATAGTCTTTGTTACCAGCTTCATCAATCCATTGTGAGTTCTTTCGTGTTTTCAAGGACAAGCAAGTCCTCTTGTCTGGGGTGAATTCGCACCCGCCGTTGTTGTGCATTAAGGCAAAGAAAGCCTTTAGTGTGAAAATTTACCAGGAAAGGTTAATGTTATGGAACCAGGAAATGATGGACTCTCCTCCGCGACTGGGGGACTGTCAATGCCAACTGATGGCTTATCTACCCCTACAAGTGGAAAATCCTTGCCTACCGGTGGTCTTTCAACGGCTATTGGTGGTTTATCCACCCCAACAAGTGGTTTATCGTCAATAGACAAGGATATTAATCAACGGGTTGAACTACCCGCCCAACCGTCGCTTGCTGATTTTGGACTTTTCGAATGTCTTTTTTGTGGCAAATATATAAAGGGCATTGACCAAGCCGCACACCTCATGGAAGTCCACTCAGGGTTGGGTGCTGGCGGGAAGAAGATCCCGTAAAGCAAAACATTATCGGGTTGGGAAACTTACCGCAAGGGCAGGCCATTTAATTAAAGACCAAATTATTGCTACGTCTCCTGGCTTCAGAGGCATTCGAAATCCAGGATCTGGGTGATTTTATCCAATGGATCGATGTCTGAGTAGCCTACCGATACAACAATAATCCCCACCGTGAAGCTATGTAAATTTTGTACGGCTTTAAAGCAAAACCTGCCAAATAAAGGCAGGTCTTTTTGGGGGCGCTCACCGCCACATTTTGTGCCTCCGGAGGTACTCGAAACCCCAACCTACTGATCCGAAGTCAGGCGCTCTATCCATTGAGCTACGAAGGCATGCGCGCCATTATACACCAGAATAAGTGATGCTGAAAAATTCATCGAGGTGTTCCAAGGCTTGCGGAAAGTTTCGCCGGCCTAGTCCTACCCTGAAGCGTTCGCCAGGCTGATCGAACATACTGCCCGGCACAATCATGACTCCCTGCTGTGTCACGCTCGCCTCGCATAAATCCTCTGCGCTGCCCGGCCCTAGCCAGCGTGGGAATGCGATCGAGCCCGCCTGCGGCGGCTGCCACTCCACCAAATTTCGATATTTCTCAAAAAAGCCGGTTGCCGCTGTGATATTCGCGCGGATAATCTCCAGGTTGCGAGCTACAATCCGCTCTCGGTTTTGCAACCCAATTAATGCCAGCAGCTCGGATGGCGCGCTGTTGCAAATTGTCGTGTAATCTTTATAGCCTACTATGTCTCTGATAAGCCCTTCAGACTGACTCGTTAGCCATCCGATCCGTAGCCCAGGCAGGGAAAATGACTTGGACATGCCGGAAAGCCCCAGCCCTTGTTCGTAGACCTCACTGATCGAAGGTAATCGCTCAGCCGGGTTCAGCTCCAGCATTCGGTACATTTCATCTGAAAAAATCATCACATTTTTTGCCCGAGCCAGCGC
The DNA here is from genome assembly GCA_903908605.1 of uncultured Anaerolineae bacterium. Classification (GTDB taxonomy): domain Bacteria; phylum Chloroflexota; class Anaerolineae; order Anaerolineales; family Villigracilaceae; genus UBA5195. The sequence goes on along the minus strand of CAIVSQ010000244.1, from coordinate 3,671 downwards.
TACAATTTGATCAAACTGGGCCCGCGATGGCAAAAAACCGGTTGGGTTATGTGGGAAGTTGATCACCAGCAACCGTACTTTCCCCGAGAGTAGCTCCTCCAACCGATCCATATTCAGCTGCCAGCCCTGTGAACCAGGCTGCATCTCCCAGTTGCTCACTTCGCAACCGATCGATCGCGCGATCTCGTGCAACGACTGGTAAGCTGGTGCAATGGCTACCACCCGGTCACCTGGTCGCAGAATTGTTTGCATGGCTACGAAAATTGCCTCCTCCGGCGAAGCGATCAATACATTCTTAGGGCCGATCCCTGTCTGCCCGTGTGCAATCTCCTCACGCAGCAGTGGGTTGCCCTGTGACTCGGTGTAACCCAGGCCCAGGTTTTGCCAAAGCGTAATACTGGCTGGTGAAGCCATCCCGAGCAGTTCTTGCAGTGAGAGACTCTCGCAGTCAGAAGAACTGAACATGTAACGCGCGTTGAATTCGTGGCGTGCATAATAACGCTCGAGTTTAAATGGTTGGATTGACATAGATATCTTACTCCTCCAGAAATAAATTAATGACTAACAGCGGCTGGCGCAGGCATCGCAGCAGGCCCGGGCTGTACTTGCCAATCTCGTAGCCCCTTGCGCAGTGCCAGCATCCCCAGCCCGGTGATGATCAACAGACTGCCGTTAATTGTCATTACTCGCGCCACGCCGTAACTTTCAGATGCAACCCCAATCAGGATGGCCGCCAACGGCTGCAACCCGAAACTTACCATTGTGAACAGGCTCAATAGCCGCGCTCGCATTTGCAGCGGGCTGAGTACCTGGATCAAGCCCATCGCCATGGCGATCACTAGCGGGAGCGATAGCCCGGTTGCGAACAAGCAACCCATTGCCAGCGGCAGCCAGTGAAAGAATGACATCAGAACAAAAAATAAACCCGCCCAGATCACAGCCAGGCCCATTAGAAGTCCCACCCGTTTACGCGTCTGCGCCACGGGAAGTAAAAAAATAGTCGAAATAAACGCGCCCGCCCCTGAAGATGCTAGCAGGTAGCCAAGTGTCTTCGCGTTGCCAGCCAGCACTTCGGCTGCAAAGGCAGGCATCATATTCATCAACGACAGCGCAAAAAAGGTAATACAAATGCTCAACAGCAATAGATCCTGGATGCGTGGCTGGCCACGTAGAAAGCGCAGCCCTTCACGCAAATCACTAAAGACTGAAGCTCCGCTGTTATGTCCACGTGCCTGGTGTGCTTGCACAGTCAACAGGCTTCCGATCACTGCCAAAAAACTGACTCCGTTGATCCAGAAAGCTGTCGCCGCTCCCCAGTTACCGATCACCCAACCGGCCAGTGCCGGACCAACCATGCGGCTGGCTTGCAGGAACATAGCGTTCAGATTCACAGCTTTGCGCACTTCACTCATGCCCGCCAGATCCCCCAAAAAGGCCTGCTGGGTTGGAAAATCAATCGCGGAGAAAATACCCAGTAACGTGCTGAGGACATAAACATGCCAGAGCTGAACCACCTTCAACTGCACCAACAACGCCAGGGTAAATGCTAGCAGCATCATGCCAGCCTGGGTGATGATCAGCAGCAAGCGCCGGTTAACCCGGTCCGCCAGTACTCCCACCCACAAGCCCAGCAATAGTATCGGTAGTGCGCCTAGCATACTTACCACGCCAAGCGCTGCCTCAGAATGGGTCAGCTCCCATACCACCCAGCTCTGTGCTGTAATTTGCAGCCAGGTGCCAATCAGCGAAACCGCCTGCCCGGACATATACAAGCGGAAATTATATAATTTCAATGGCGAAAAACCTTGTTTAATCGTGCGAAAAAGCATCAGGAAGCGTCCCTTTGTGAATCAGATCGAATTAATACAGGAGGATAAACTGCGCGTAACTTATATAAGACCGCGTTTGATCAAATAATCATGCCATAGTAAACGGGCTGCCAACGCCCGCCATGGTCTCCACGGCTGCGCCATGCTTTCCAGCTCGGACGGACCAGGACGGGTGGGTAGGCTCTTTGCATCCTGCAGTGCTACTGCCAGTGCCAGGTCACCGATTGGCCAACTGTCGGGCCGAAGCAGCACCATCAATAGGTAAATTTCGGCTGTCCATGGGCCAATCCCCTTAACTTTTACCAACTGCTTGCGCACTTCGTGATCTGGTAGCATATCCAGCGATTCAAGATCGAGGTCGCCCTCTATTAGTACCTGTGCCAATCCTCGGCAGTAGGTCGCCTTTTGGCGACTGAAACCGATCGTTTTCATTTCTTCGTCATTGAAACTCAACAACGCTGTCGGGCTGACCGTTCCGCAGGCTGTTTGCAATCGTGTAAACGCCGCACGTGCAGATGCAAGAGAAACTTGCTGCTCCAGGATGATATGTACCAATGTTGGGAAGCCCGTCGCTCGTTCCCATAATGGCGGCGAGCCGTTGCGTGTATATAATGCTGCCAACTGCTGATCGACACCTGACAGGTATTCCAGCCCTATGGCTATGTTTGTGGGCGTCAGGCGAACTGGCGTTGCAGGTGCTGCCTGGGGAGATGCTACCTCACTCACTTAGGTGGTTCCACACGCCGGCAGTAGCTTGGCTGTGCAGCGAACATATCGCAAAGCACCCAGCGTCCTTCAAAATTCACCAGCAAACGGCCTTGTTCGCCGCTTTCTTCAAAGGAAAAATAATACACTTTGCGGTCGACAGAGATATCCTCCATCACTGCACTGATTGCGTTCATGTGCATTTGGCGTGCCAGCTTAGGGTCGATCTTCACTCCCTGGTTCTCCAGGGCAAAATTCAATAAGATTTCCATGTTTGCCGGGTACTCGCGCATGTTGGAATTTGCCATGTTATCTACTACCCCGCCTGCCAGGCCGGTCATCATTGCGCAAATCACCATTGGGATGAGCAAAGCGCCATCGTATGGAGAGTAGGCGGCTTTCTCAACCAGCACCACCTCGAGTACACCTACCAGTGTAAAAATAACACCGCTCACAAACATGCACAGGTAGGTCATGGCTGTGTAGCCATCCAACCATCCGAATTTTATCCAGCCAGCCAGTACTGGTTCTAGCCGTGGTAGCGCCTGGGGGAACAGCCAGAGTGGCAGCCATGTTCCTGCAACTGCCAGCAGTAGCCCCGAGGCCATCCAGATTAGCCCGCCGACAATAGCCTTATCCAGTCGCATCGCCAGGAACCCAGCCAAACCCCCAACCAGCAGGGCCAACGGTACCCCAGCCAGAAATACAACCCAGGCATGGGGGAAATGAGACCGCGAAAGCATGACAGCATTCAGCCCCCAGGCCAATGCCGCGTAACTTAACCCGCCCGCCACTCCAAATAGCGTGCCGAAGATTTGTTTTCGTTTGGTAACCATGTGAAAGCGAACAACCTTTGCTGAAAGATTAGAACGATCTCGTTAAGTATACGCCCAAACTAAAAAATAATCACCTAACCCCTTTCCCGAAACTTCATCCCGCTCCACTGATCATTATTCCATTTACTTTTCAACCATGTTCGAGAATACTTCAATAAAAACAACTCTTCAATGTATGGGTTCATCATTAATTTCGTGATTTATTTTGTAGGTTGTTCATCTAAAAGTAAAGAAGACCTCGTTGCAACTGCATTTGATTATAAATTATATAAATCTGATTTGAAAGGGATTATACCAGCCG
>CAIVSQ010000243.1 GCA_903908605.1 uncultured Anaerolineae bacterium | reverse complement strand
TTTTCCCTTCTCGACCAAGGCATGGAGCAATGGTTTCAACCCGGCCCAGGACCTGTACGGGCGTTTCGAGGACGGCATTCCGCCCCAGAAAAACGGCGATTATGCCTTCCTGCTGCACATCCTGCGCTCGCTGAAAAACACCGGCAAGGGCGCGGTCATCCTGCCGCACGGTGTGCTTTTCCGAGGCGGCGCCGAAGGCCAGATCCGCAGGAACCTGATCCGCAAGGGCTATATCAAGGGTATCATCGGGCTGCCAGCCAACCTGTTCTACGGCACAAGCATCCCTGCCTGTATACTTGTTCTCGACAAGGAAAACGCCGCCGGGCGCTCGGGCATCTTCATGCTCAATGCCAGCCAGGGCTTCATCAAAGATGGCAACAAGAACCGCCTGCGCCACCAGGATATCCACCGGATTGTGGATGTCTTCACCCGCCAGTTGGAAAGCCCCAAGTACGCGCGCATGGTCAGCCTGGCGGAGGTCGAAGCCAATGATTACAACCTGAACATCCCGCGCTATATCGATAACAGCGCCGAGGAAGACCTGCAGGATATCGCCGCGCACCTGCTGGGCGGCATCCCCGAACGCGATATCGAGGGACTGAACGCCTACTGGCAGGTCTTCCCCTCGCTGCGCTCCGAACTGTTTGCCCCGCTGCGCCCCGGCTACCTGGAGATGAAAGTTGGCCCGGCGCAGGTCAAAACAGCCATCTTCGCCCACCCCGAATTCAAAACCTACCACGCCCGCACCCTGGCACTGTTTGAAACCTGGAAAACAACGCAGCGTCCGCTGCTGGCCGGGATTGGCCCGGATACGCACCCCAAGACCCTGATTGCCGCGCTGGCTGAAGACCTGCTGGCGGCCTTCGATGTAAGGGCGCAAGGCCTTGCGCCCTTACTGGTCGACCAATACGACATGTACCAGCACCTGATGACCTACTGGACCGAGACCATGCAGGATGATGTCTACCTGGTGGGCAGCGAGGGCTGGCTGCAGGCCGGCAAGCTGCGCAAGATGGCCGAAGACGAGTTCAAGAAGACAAAGGAAAAACCCGACCTGGTAGTCGGCAAGATCAAACTCAAAGCCGACCTGATTCCGCCCGCATTGGTTGTGGCGCGCTATTTTGCGCCGGAACAATACGCAATTGAAGCCCTCAAAGCCGAAGCGGAAGGCTTTGCCGCACAGGTGGACGAATTGGTTGAAGAACACAGCGGCGAAGAAGGCCTGCTGGCCGAAGTCAGCGAAGACGGCAAGATCAGCAAAAGTTCCGTCACCAAACGCCTGGCGCAGATCAAGCACGAGCGCGAGGCCGCCGATGAACGCGCCATACTCGAAAAATACCTGGACCTGTCCGAAAAGGAAGCCGAAGCCGGGCGCAAAGCGAAAGAAGCGCAGCAGGCGCTGGATGGCAAGGTGGTTGAGAAGTATGGCGCGCTGACCCAGCCTGAGATCATCGTCCTGGTGGTGGATGACAAATGGCTGGCAGCCCTCGCCGCCAGTGTGCAGGGCGAGCTGGATCGCATCTCGCAAACCCTGACCGGACGTATCCGAGAATTAGCAGAGCGCTACGAAATGGCCTTACCGCAGCAAACCCAAACTGTGGATGAACTGAGTGACAAGGTAGATGTTCATCTAAAAAAAATGGGGTTTGTATGGAACTAACATCGGGGTTCAAACAAACTGACATTGGTGTCATTCCTGAAGATTGGGAAGTTATGCCAATTAAGACAATTGCAAGTGTTAGAACTGGGCCATTCGGTTCCGCATTGCATGAAAAAGATTATGTCCAAGATGGCACACCAATTATTACTGTTGAGCATTTAAGCGAGCATGGGATAGTACACTCAAATTTGCCAATGGTATCTAATTTCGACAAACAACGCTTGCAAGCTTATTCCTTACAAAAAAATGATATTGTATTTAGCCGCGTTGGCTCTGTTGATAGAAATTCCTTGGTAGGGGAAAAGGAAGCGGGCTGGTTGTTTTCAGGTCGCTTGTTGAGGGTCAGAATGGAAAGCCGGAATGTGCATGCTTCCTTTTTGAGTTATTACTTCAACAGTGAACCATTGAAACAACGCGTGCGGAATGTTGCTGTTGGTCAAACAATGGCATCTTTGAATACTCAAATCCTCAATAGCGTAGAGATTCTTGTACCTCCCCTTCCTGAACAACGCGCCATCGCCGCCGCCCTGGGTGACGTGGACGCCCTGCTCGCCGCTCTCGACGCACTGATTGCCAAAAAGCGTCTCATCAAGCAAGGCGCCATGCAAGAACTGCTGACGGGGAAGCGACGCTTGCCAGGGTTTAGAAGCAAAATCGAAAATAAAACCTTTGGCGATTTAGTCACAGTACGCAAACAAAAAATTGATCCACAGAAAACGGAAGAGTCACTTTTCTGCGTAGAGCTTGAGCACATTGGACAAGGTACAGGAAGATTAATTGGGTTTACAGAAACTGATAATATAGCTTCGATAAAATCGGCATTTCGTAAAGGCGATGTTCTGTTTGGAAAACTGCGAGCATACCTGCGCAAATACTGGCTTTCAGATCGAGATGGTGTTTGCACTACTGAAATATGGTCATTGGTTGCAAATCCAAGCTTGGTTATTAACACCTATCTGTTTCAGCTAGTTCAAACAGATGGGTTCATTGAAAGTGCTAGTGAAGGGTATGGAACACACATGCCAAGAACAGACTGGAACGTTGTTAAGAATTACGAATTCATGACCCCAAAAATCCCAGAACAGCAAGCCATCGCCGAAATTCTCAGCGATATGGACGCCGAGATCAGCGCGTTGGAACAAAGACGCGAGAAGACCCGCATTCTCAAACAGGGCATGATGCAGGAACTTCTGACAGGAAAAACCAGGCTGATCTGAGGACATGATGAAATACTACTATCGCGTTATGCTGGGAAAAGGAAGTGCTTTCGCAAAAGAGTGTATCCAGGACAGCTTCATTGGAGCCGACTTTGGCATTACTCAGGATTTGACCGGCAAATTGACCGATGACTGGCGCGCCTTCAACAGCCAGTTCATCCCTATCTACCGCGCAAGCTTTCCCGAAAAAACAAAAGTCGCTGCCGGGCTATCATGTGGCGCGCTTTGGACGGTTTCAATCGGACTGAAGGCAGGCGATATTGTCATCAGTCCGGATGGCGCTGGTCATTATCATGTCGGTGAAGTGATTGGGGACTATTTTTACAAGCCTGGTGGTATCCTGCCGCATCGCCGACAAGTGCATTGGTTTGAGAAAACAATCGAGCGCGCCCAAATGAGTGAAGCTCTCAGGCGCTCCGCCGGCTCCTACGGCACAACCTGCAATATTAGCAGCTACAGTAACGAGATCGAATCCCTGCTTGGCGGCACACCTGGCCCAGAAATTCTCGCAGGTGACCAATCTATTGAAGACCCGGCAGCCTTCGTTATGGAAAAACATCTCGAAGATTTCCTTGTACAAAACTGGGCCCAAACCGAGCTTGGAAAGCTATACAATATTTACGAAGTGGATGGAGAGTTGGCCGGACAGCAGTACCAGACGGATACTGGGCCGATTGATGTTCTGGCGATCAGCAAAGACAAAAAAACCCTCCTGGTAGTGGAGCTTAAAAAAGGCCGTGCCAGCGATGTTGTCGTAGGGCAGATTTTACGCTACATGGGATATGTGCAAGATGTTCTGGCCGATCCAGGGCAAACGGTCAAAGGTGTGATAATCGCTCTGGAAGATGATCAACGCATTCGCCGGGCGTTAGCAATGGTCCCATCTATTACTTTTTACCGTTACCAAGTCAGTTTCAAGTTGGTGAAAGCATCATGAATGAAAAATATTAATGCAAACGGACAGGAATACAGAATTTCCAGCACGCTCAACGATTTCCAGCGGGAAATGCAAGTGCATCTCGTCAATTGGAAATGGGCGCACATCACCCGCGAACCCGGCCTGCATCACGGCTATCCCAACGACGCCATCCTGCCGGAATCTTGCGCCGGTCAATACCCCATGCTCTACCCCGGCATCGTCGAACCACTCAAACACCATCTGGAAAAATTCCCCTTCCGCCTGCATAAATATTTTAACCACGTGGCCAGTTCACAGGCTGCCAACCTCAACCTGTTTCTGCCAGTGCTGCTGCACCCGCAAGCCAACGCCGTTTTCTCTGCCATCAAGCCCGATTTCGCGCGCCTGGCAACCGAATATCTCGACCACGGCTACCGTATTGAATTCTGGGATGAACATTTAGCCGATCACGATCACATTTCGGGAACAGATGCGGATATCGCCATCGCCTATTACAATCATCAGGATGAACTTTGTCTCTGGCTGATTGAGCACAAGCTGACCGAGAGCGAATTCACCACCTGCGGCGCTTTCAAAAGTTCGGGCAGGCAAGCCAGCCACGATTGCAGCCAGCCGTTTGCGGCCATTTTGGCAAACCCAAAGCTTTGCTACTACCATGATAGGCGGCATTTCGATTATTGGAAGATCACCACAGCCAATGCAGCCTTCTTTGCCAACCATGAATGCCATGCGCATTGTCCTTTCCAGGGCGGTCTAAACCAGTTGTGGCGTAACCAGATTCTTGGTCTGGCAATTGAGCAGGATGAACGCCGACCCTATCAGCATGTTACTTTTTCGGTGGTCAAACATCCCCGCAATATATTCCTTGACCAATCTCTGGCAAAATATCAGGATTTGATCGCAGCAAACCCGAAATTTTCTGTTTTCACATCCGGGGATGTCATCGCTACAGCATCCGCACTGAATGATACCCAGCTCGATGAGTGGATCGCCTGGTACAAATCACTTTATAATCTTTGAACACTCATCTGCCCGAACAGGGCATGATGCAGGAATTGCTGACAGGCAAGATACGTCTTAACCTTGATTTGTAGAATTACAGGATGCCCATGATTAGAGACCGAAAAATCAAGGCAATCATGAAAATCACGTAAATCATAGTCGCTCATCGAGGTGAATGATGGAACATGAAGAATTGACCCGCCGTATAATCGCCGCCGCGATGAAAGTACACGCCACGCTGGGCAATGGCTTTCAAGAAGTCATCTACCAGCGCGCGATGGCAATTGAGATGCCTTTTCACGAACTGGCGTTTGAACGGGAGAAGGTTATGACAATCTTTTATCGCGGCCAACATATCGGCACGCGACGGGTGGATTTTTTCGTTGAGAAAAATATCATGGTGGAGTTGAAGGCAGTCATCCAATTGGAGGATGTACACCTGGCGCAGGCCATCAATTACCTGGAAGCCTATGAAATGAGGATTGGGCTGCTGATCAACTTTGGCGCAAAGAGTCTGCAATTCAAGAGAGTGCATAATAACAAGATCCAACCCTTACCTTGATTTTAAGGATTACATGATTGCCATGATTTTAAGATCTTAAAATCATGGCAATCATGAAAATCACGCAAATCAAGGTTAAGACATTGCCCCGCAACCGAGTAAAATTAACTGAAGTCAAACAGCAAATGGTGAAAATATGTTCCCAACCAAAATTGAACTTCTCGAAAAAATTCGCCTGGGCGAAGACAGCTACCTGGAATTGAAAGATGTGCGTTTCAGTGGCGAAAGGGTCAGCGCACCGGCCCGCGGCGACCTGGCCGACGAACTGGCTGGCTTTGCCAACAGTCGCGGCGGCGTGCTGGTGCTGGGCGTGGACGATAAGCATCGCGACATCCTGGGCATCCCGCAAGCGCGTCTGGACGCGGTCGAAAGCCTGGTGCGCGAAGCCTGCAACGATTCGATCCACCCGCCCGTCATGCCGGTCATCGAACGCCTGGAACTGCTCGACAGCGCCGGGACCCCGGTGGCCCTGCTGCGCGTGGATGTGCCGCGCAGCCTGTTTGTACATCAAAGCCCTGGCGGATATTTTTACCGCGTGGGCAGCAGCAAACGCCAGATGCCGCCCGAATACCTGGCGCGCCTGTTCCAGCAGCGCAGCCAAACCCGTATGATCCGCTTTGACGAACAGGCCATCGCTGCCGCCAGCCTGGAAGACCTGGAACCGGCGCGTTGGGAGCGTTTCGCCACTCCGCGCACCCAGGATAAACCGGAAAATCTGCTGCAAAAACTGGGCATGGCGCGCCAGGATGAAGATGGCGCTTTGCGTCCGACGGTGGCCGGGGTGCTGATGGGCACCGGCAATCCGCAGCGTTTTCTGCCAAATGCCTACATCCAGGCCGTGGCCTACCGAGGCACTTCCATTCAAATAGATCAATCCAGCCAATCCGCAGACAGTGGCCTCTACCAGCGCGACGCGCAGGACATCACCGGCACACTCGACGAGCAGATTCTGGCGGCGGCGGATTTTGTACGCAAGAACATGTTTGTCATGGCGCGCAAGGGACAGGGCCGTGAAGATCTGCCGCAATATGACCTGGTTGCCATTTTTGAGGCCGTCACCAACGCCGTTGCCCATCGCGATTATTCGATTTATGGCGCAAAAATCCGCCTGCGCATGTTCGATGACCGGCTCGAGCTGTATTCCCCCGGTGCGATCCCCAACACGCTGACCGTGGAAAGCCTGCCCTATCGCCAGTTCGCCCGCAATGAAACCATCACCAGCCTGCTGGCACGCTGCCCTGTGCGGTCCAACCAGCCGGACATTCAGACGCATCGCACCCATATCATGGACAAAAGAGGCGAAGGAGTGCCACTGATTTTAAGCCGCAGTGAATCGCTTGCCAAACGCGCGCCTGAATACCGTGTGCTGGACGAATCCGAATTGGTCCTGACCATTTACGCTGCAAACCCGCAATGACAGAGCTCTCATGAGGATCTGGAAAACGAGATGAGCACAGTCGGCCAACGCGAACGCCTCACCCAGCAGCGCATCGTCAACCTGTTCCGCGATGTGCTTGGCTACCGTTACCTCGGCAACTGGGAAGAGCGCCCCGATAACCGCAACATCGAAGAGAGCCTGCTGCGCGCCTTTCTGAAAGAGCGCAAGGTCAAGGACTCGCTGATCGGCAAGGCGCTGTACGAACTGGGCAAAGTAGCCGGCGACCAGAACAAAAGCCTGTATGACATCAACCAGGAAGTCTACGGCCTGCTGCGCTACGGCGTCAAAGTCCGGCCGGATGTGGGCGAGAACACCGTAACCGTCTGGCTGGTGGATTGGAAACAGCCGCTCAATAACCATTTCGCCATCGCCGAAGAAGTCACCGTCAGCGGGGAACATGACAAACGCCCCGATATCGTGCTTTACGTCAACGGCATCGCCCTGGGCGTGCTGGAGCTCAAGCGCTCCACCGTCTCGGTCGGCGAGGGCATCCGCCAGAACCTGGATAACCAGAAAAAGGAATTCATTCAGCGTTTTTTCAGCACCCTGCACCTGGTCATGGCCGGTAACGACACCGAAGGCCTGCGTTACGCCACCATCGAAACCCCCGCCAAATATTACCTGAGCTGGAAAGAAGAGGCCCCGGGCTACCGGCCCGGTACGCCCGCTGCCGAAAAATACCTGCCTGCCCCGGTTGGGGAAGACGGCAAAAGCGCGTTGGATCACGCCCTGTTGCAATTGTGTGCCAAAGAGCGTTTGCTCGAAATGCTGCATGATTTTGTGGTCTTCGATGCCGGAACCAAGAAACTGTGCCGCCACAACCAGTATTTCGGCGTCAAGGCCGCCCAGAAGCGCGTGCGCGAACGCGAAGGCGGCATCCTCTGGCATACCCAGGGCAGCGGCAAAAGCCTGACAATGGTCTGGCTGGCCAAATGGATCCGCGAAAACGTGCCCGGTTCACGCGTGCTGATCATCACCGACCGCATCGAACTTGACCAGCAGATCGAAGGCATCTTCTCCGGCGTGGGCGAGGCCATCCACCGTACCAACAGCGGCGCGGACCTGATCACCCAGCTTAACCAGAACCAGCCCTGGCTGATCGCTTCGCTAATCCATAAATTTGCTGGCAAGGAAGATGGCGATGTGGCTGGCTATATCGCCGAACTGCAAAACAACCTGCCCAGGGATTTCAGGGCCAAAGGCGATATGTATGTGTTTGTCGACGAATGTCACCGCACCCAATCCGGCGACCTGAATAAGGCCATGCAGGCCATCCTGCCGAATGCCATGTTCATCGGCTTCACCGGCACGCCGCTGCTCAAGGCCGATAAGCAAAAGAGCATCGAAGTCTTTGGCAGCTACATCCACACCTACAAATATGACGAAGCCGTCAAGGATGGCGTGGTGCTCGACCTGCGCTACGAAGCGCGCGACATCGATCAGAATATCAGCTCGCAGGCCAGGATCGACCAGTGGTTCGAAGCCAATACGCGCGGTCTGAACGACATCGCCCGCGCCCAGCTCAAACAACGCTGGGGCACCATGCAGGCCGTGCTCAGCTCGCAGGATCGCCTGGAAAAGATTGTGGCCGACATCCTGATGGATTTTGCGGTGCGCGACCGGCTGATGAGCGGCCACGGCAACGCCATGCTGGTTTCCAGCAGTATCTACCAGGCCTGCAAATTCTATGAGCTATTTATCGCCCACGGCTTCACCAAATGCGCCATCATCACCTCCTACAAACCCTCACCTGCCGATATCAAGGGCGAAGAGACCGGCGAAGGGCTGACCGAGAAACTTCGGCAGTACGCCATCTACAACAAGATGCTGGCCGGGCAGGAGGTCGAGGCTTTCGAGAAGGATGTCAAACGTAAATTCATCAAGGAACCCGGGCAGATGAAGCTCTTGATCGTAGTCGACAAGCTGCTGACCGGTTTCGACGCCCCACCCGCCACCTATCTCTACATCGACAAGAAAATGCAGGACCACAGCTTGTTCCAGGCCATCTGCCGCGTCAATCGCCTGGACGGCGAAGACAAAGAATACGGCTACATCATCGACTATAAGGATCTTTTCCAGAGCCTGGAAGGTGCCGTCAGCGATTACACTTCCGGCGCATTCGACGCCTATGACCCGGAAGATGTCTCTGGATTGCTCAACGACCGGCTTGAAAAGGCCAAAGAACGGCTCGAAGAAACCCGTGAAGCCATCAAGGCCCTCTGCGAAGCGGTCCTCCCACCCAGGGGCACGCTGGAATACCTGCACTACTTCTGCGGGCCAGACACATCCGATAAGGAACAACTCAAGGAACACGAGCCCGTGCGCATCGCGCTCTATAAGCTGACCGCCGCGTTGATCCGCGCCTACGCCAACATCGCCAGCGAACTGCCCGAGGCCGGTTATTCCGCGCGGGCAATTGAAATCATCCAACAGGAAGTCGACCACTACGAAAAGGTGCGCACCGAAGTCAAACTGGCCAGTGGTGATTACATCGACCTGAAGACCTACGAACCCGCCATGCGCCACCTGATCGACACCTACATCCGCGCCGATGAGAGCCGCAAAATCTCCGCTTTCGATGACCTGACCCTGATCCAACTGATTGTCGAACGCGGCATGGATGGACTGAAGGACCTGCCCACAGGCATTTCCGGCAGTCCGGCAGCCATGGCCGAAACCATCGAAAACAACCTGCGGCGTGTCATCATCGATGAACAGCCGATCAACCCCAAATACTACGAGCGCATGTCCGATCTGCTAAACAGCCTGATCCAGGAACGCCGGACCCAGGCCGCCGAGTACGAGCAGTATCTTGAAAGGCTGATCGAACTGGCCCGCCAGGTTGCCAACCCCACCAGCAGCGGAACGACGTATTCAAAGCGCCTGAACACTGGCGCAAAGCGCGCGCTCTATGACAATCTGGGCCAGAATGAATCCCTGGCACTCGCTTTGGATGGCGCCATCCTGGCCATCCGCAAAGACGACTGGCGCGGCAACATCTTCAAGGAACGCGAAGTCAAATACGTCATCCGCAACCACATCAGCGACGAAGCCGATGTGGAACTCATTTTTGAGCTGGTGAGAAACCAGAGAGAATATTAGCCGTGCACCAAATTGAAGTAAACGGCATGACTGTGGACGTGGTCCGCAAGAAGATCAAGAACCTGCACCTGGCAGTCTACCCACCTATTGGACGTATCCGTGTGGCGGTGCCCCTGCTGGTGGATGATGAAGCCGTGCGCCTGGCCGTCATCTCCAGGATAGCCTGGATAAAACGGCAGCAAATAAAATTTAAAGAACAGGAACGCCAGACCGCGCGCGAATACGTCAGCGGCGAAAGTCACTACTACCAGGGTTCACGTTATTTACTAAACGTCATCGAGCGCGAAGGACCCGGCCAAGTGCTTATCCGTGATAAAAAACATCTTGATCTGTATGTCCGCCCCCAGGCTGATATTTTCCAGCGCGAACGCATCCTGCAAGCCTGGTACCGCGCCCACCTGCGAAGCGCCATCCCGGCCATCCTCGCCACCTGGGAACCCAAACTCGGCGTCGAAATTGCCGAATGGGGCATCAAACACATGAAGACCAGGTGGGGTACCTGCAACATCCAGGCCCGCCGCATTTGGATCAACCTCGAATTGGCCAAGAAATCCGAGCGCTGCCTGGAATATATTGTTGTTCATGAGATGATCCACCTGCTCGAACGCCAGCACAACGATCATTTTTTAGAGCTGATGAACCACTTCATGCCGCAGTGGCGGCAGTTCCGGGAAGAACTGAATCGCGCGCCACTGGCGCATGATGAGTGGGGCTATTGAGAAAATGTGTATAGCGAAACCGGCTCAAGTCCTGTAGAACTGATCCACTACCTGCTTTCAGCCATTGGTTCAAAACCTGTGCAAACAAACCGCCGTTTGAAAGCAGCTATAAAAAAAATCACCCCCCGCCCACCTCTATCCTAATCAAACGCCTGCCGCCCCAGCGGCCAGGCCCACCCGGCGCAGCCGGGATTCCCCGCAAGTATATTTTTTCCCGGTGATCTCCCGGGAAAAAATATACTAAAAAAATGATCCGCGCGCGGCAGCCCTGCTCCCACCCCCGCCATCGCCTCATCCAACCCCAAAACAGGTGTATAGTTAACTTAACCACCCCAACAACTGCCACAAAAAGCAACCCAACCCAGGAGCAAACTCATGAGAATCCACTTTCACGGCGCCGCTCAAACCGTCACCGGATCCATGCACCTGATCGAAGTCAACGGCAGCAAAATATTGCTCGATTGCGGCCTCTTCCAGGGCTCACGCAGAGAATCCTTCGAACGCAACCGCAGCTTCCCCTTCGTACCCAGCGAAATCGACGCAGTCATCCTCTCGCATGCCCACATCGACCACTCCGGCAACCTGCCGCACCTGGTCAAACACGGCTTCAAAGGCGATATCTTCGCCACCCCAGCCACCGCCCACCTCGCCCGCATCATGCTGCTCGATTCAGGCCATGTCCAGGAACGCCAGGCCCAATCCACCAACTTCACCCTCGCCAAACGCGGCCAGCCACTGGTCGACCCGCTCTACACCCAGCTCGACGCAGCCGAAGTCATCCCATTCTTAAAAGAAGTCAACCTCGCTACCCCCTTTGAAGCCGGCAATGGCATTTCCGCCCGCTTTGTCGAAGCTGGGCACATCCTCGGCTCAGCCGCCATTGACCTTGAAATAAAAGAAAAGGGCAAAACCACCCGCCTGTGGTTCTCAGGCGATATCGGCCGGCGTGACCTGCCCATCCTGCGCGACCCCATCCTGCCCGAAGAAACCGACATCCTCTTAATGGAAAGCACCTATGGTGACAAGCCTCACCGCGACCCCGAAGAAGCCTACCAGGAAATGTGCACCGTCATCCAACGTACCCTGCAGCGCGGCGGCAAGGTCATCATCCCGGCCTTCGCAGTCGGCCGCACCCAGGAGCTGGTCTTCAACCTCAACCGCATGAAAGACGAAGGCCGCCTGTCCAACGTCCCCGTCTATGTCGATAGCCCGCTGGCAGTCAACGCCACCGATATCTTCAAACGCCACGAAGAATGCTACGATGACGAAACCCGCTACCTGATCTTTAGCAAACACCCCGCCCTCGACTTTTCCAACCTGACCTACATCCACAGCCTGGAAGAATCCAAAGCCCTCAACGAACGCACCGACCCCATGATCATCATCTCCGCCTCTGGCATGGCCGAATTTGGACGCATCGTCTACCACGTCCGCTGGAACATCGAAAACCCCAAGAACACCATCATGATCGTCTCCTGGCAGGCCCCAAACACCCTTGGCCGGCGCCTGGCAGACCGTGAAGACCAAATCCGCATCTTTGGCGAAACCTACAAAGTGCGCGCCGAAATCGCCACCATTGGCGGACTCTCCGCTCACGCCGGGCAAGACCTGCTGGCCGAATACGCGCTGGGCGTCAAAAAGAGTGCCCAGCGCGTCTACCTGGTGCACGGCGAACCACGCGGCGCCCTGCCCCTCAAAGAAAAGATCGAAGCAGGCGGCCTCAAAAACGTCATCTACCCGCACCAGGATTATGTAGCCGAGATTTAATCGCACGAAACCACAAAAAAGCGGTATAATCTGGCACGCCAAACCACTGGAGAGGTGCCAGAGTGGTTGAATGGGACGGTCTCGAACACCGTTGTGGTCCTCTGGGCCACCGTGGGTTCAAATCCCACCCTCTCCGCTCATCT